>DATAIS010000277.1:0-4644 GCA_036262535.1 Gemmatimonadaceae bacterium
GTTCCGGTTCAACGACCAGCTCGTGTGGGGACTGATCGTCGGTCTGGTGATCTTCCTCCTGCCCAAGCTGGCACCGGGGCGTGCCGCGGCCTTCATGCTGCTGCGCGACTTCGGCATCAACCTGCTGGTCTTCTTTCTCGCCCTCTACGCGCTGCGCGGCCTCGGCGTGCTCTCGTGGGTGCTGTCGTCGCGCACGCTGGCGATCCTGCTCGGCGGGGGCCTGGCGCTGGCCCTCGTGCCGATGACCGCCGGAATCGCGCTGCCCATCCTGCTTTCCGTCCTTCTCGTGGCGGGGCTGCTCGGCCTGGCGGACACCTGGTTCGACCTGCGCCGTACGTCGCGCCCCGCTTCCTGATCCCCGACTCTTCGCATCTCCCGGAGCCATTCCCATGGAAGTCATCCTTCGCCAGGCCGTGGACAACCTCGGTCATACCGGCGACATCGTGAAGGTGTCGGCCGGCTACGCACGTAACTTCCTGCTCCCCCGCGGGCTGGCCTACGAGGCGACGCCGGGGAACAAGAAGCGTCTCGAGCAGGAGCGCGCGCGCCTCGAGGCCGCCGAGTCCGAGCGCCGCGGCAAGGCGCAGGACCTCGCCGGCCGCCTCGAGCAGGTGTCGCTCACCTTCTCTGCCCGTGTCGGCGAGGAGGGGAAGCTCTTCGGGTCCGTCACCGCGGCGGACGTCGCGCACGAGCTCGACAAGCAGGGGCTGCACGTCGAGAAGCGGCAGATCGACCTTCACGAGCCGATCAAGGCGCTCGGCGTCTACCGCGTCCCGGTACGCCTCCACGCCGACGTCAAGCCCGAGATCCGCGTCTGGGTGATCAAGCAGTAGCCCGACGACGCCCCGAAAGAGGGGTTTCGAGGCGGCGGTTGGTGAGGCTACTCACCGACCGCCGCCTCTTCTTTGCCGATGCTTGGGAGGGCGGGCGGGGTGACCGGACCGTCTCCCAGGGCGGGCGACGAGTAGCGTGACGAGGGGGCTGGCGCGGGTGGCGTACCAAATGCGTAGATATGGGGCGCGACCCGAGCGCTGACCCGTGAGGGGCGGAACATTTCGGCATACACCGGTATCAACGAGATTCACCCTCTCCCGGGAATCCCGTCCTGCATGGCTACAGGCACCACAACTTCAGTCGCCGCGCTCGTCCAGCGTGCGGCGACCGTCTGCATTGACTCCAAGGCGAACGACGTCGTGATCCTCTCGCTCAAGGGCGTTTCCGATGTCGCCGATTTTTTCGTCATCGCCAGCGGAACCTCCGACACACATGTGCGTGCGGTGGCCGATCACGTGATGACGGAGTTGAAGAAGGAAGGCGCGTCCCCGCACCACGAGGAAGGCACGACCACCGGTCGCTGGGCGCTGCTCGACTACGTCGATTTCGTCGTCCATGTCTTCCACCCGTCGCTGCGCAGCTTCTATCAGCTCGAGCGCCTGTGGGGAGACGCGGAGGTGGTTCCGGTGGAGGGTCAAGGAGGAGGACCGTGAGGATCTCGCGTCTCGTCGCAGGGTTGCTGCTCGCGCTGCCGGCCGCCGCCGGCGCCCAGGAGTACTTCGGGCAGAACCAGATCCAGTACGACAAGTTCGACTGGAAAGTGCTCGAGACCGAGCACTTTCTCATTCACTACTATCCGGTCGAAGAGCAGGCCGTCTACGACGCCGCACGGATGGCCGAACGCGCGTACGCGCGGCTCTCGCGGCTCATCGGCTACCAGTTCCGCGAGAAGAAGCCGATCGTGCTCTTCGCGTCGCGCTCGGACTTCGGGCAGAACAACGTCACGGGCGACCTCGGCGAGGGCGTCGGCGGCGTCACCGAGCCGCTGCGGCACCGCATCATCATGCCCTTCACGGGCGACTACCGCAGCTTCGAGCAGGTGCTGACGCACGAGCTGGTGCACGAGTTCCAGTACGACATCTTCGCCCGCGGGCGCGCCGGCGGCGGCCTCCAGGCGCTGCAGACGAACCCGATGCCGCTCTGGTTCGCCGAAGGAATGGCCGAGTACCTGTCGACGGGGCCCGATCATCCATTCACGGACATGTGGCTGCGAACCGCCGCGCTCGAGGGGAACATCCCGACCATCGAGCAGATGACGCAGCGGCCGGACCGGTACTTCCCTTATCGCTACGGCGAAGCGCTCTGGCAGTACGTCGGCGCGCGCTGGGGCGACCAGACGATCGGCGATATCCTCCGCGCGACGCCTAACGTCGGCGTCGAGCGCGCGGTCCGGCGCGAGCTCGGGATGTCGCTCGAGGAGCTGAGCGACGTGTGGAAGGAGTCGGTCCAGGACCGTTTCCTCCCCGGCCTGCCGAGCGTCGACCGGCCGCGTCACTTCTCGCAGGTCATCCTGAACGAGCGCCGCAGCGGCGGCCAGGTGTTCGTCGCCCCCGCCCTCTCGCCCGACGGCAAGCACATCGCCTTCCTCTCGAACGGCAGCTTCCTGCGGGGCGAGGTCTTCATCGACCTCTGGCTCGGCGACGCGCAGACGGGCAAGCGCATCAAGCGGCTCATCAAGAGCACCACCGACCCCAACTTCGAGGAGCTCCGGGTGATGTACTCGCAGAGCTCCTTCTCGCCGGACGGGAAGCAGCTCGCCTTCACCGCGCAGCGCGCCGGCAAGGATGTGCTCTACATCCTCGACGTGAAGGCGCGGCGCGTCATCCGCCGCTTCTCGCTCCCCGGCATCGAAGGCGTCACGAGCCCGACCTGGTCGCCTGACGGCCAGCGGCTCATCGTCAGCGGCGATGTCGGTGGCATCACCGACCTGTACATGGTGGACGCCGACGGCAGGAACTTCCGCCGCCTCACCGACGACCGCTACGGCGACTTCCAGCCGCAGTGGTCGCCCGATGGAAAGACCATCGCCTTCGCGAGCGATCGTGGCGAGGAGACCGACTTCCAGGCGCTGCGGTTCAACCGCTGGCGCGTCACGCTGCTCGACCTCGAGACGATGGAAGTCACCGTCGTCCCGAATCAGGCGGGAATGAACCTCAGCCCCCAGTGGGCCCCCGACGGCCGCTCGATCGCCTACATCTCGGATCGCACGGGCATCTCCAACGTCTTCCTCTACGACGTGGACGCGCGGCAGCACTTCCAGCTCACCAACGTGCTGCACGCCGTCAACGGCTTCACGGAGCACAGCCCGGCGCTCTCGTGGGCGCGCGAGGCCGACCGTCTCGCGTTCACCTACGCCGAAGGGCCCGACTACACGGTCTGGGGGATCAACAATCCGCGCGCGCTGAAGCGCGCGCCGTACACGGATGCGCCGCGCATCGCCGGCCCGGTTTTCTCGAGCCGTCGCGACTCGGTTCGCGCGACGAACAGCGGCGCTCCGGCGCTCGACACCACCGCCGTCGCCTCGCGCGTATCCACCTATCGCGCCGGCCGCTCGCTGCGCGCCTCGGGTGACATGGGCCGCGCCGTCGCAGACGCTCGCAACACGCCGGTCACCGTCGCGCAGCTCCTCGACAGCGCGTCGATGGCGCTTCCCGACACGGCGACGTTCAAGATCGCGGACTACAAGGTCCGCTTCCAGCCGGACTACATCGCGCGGCCGAGCGTCGGCTACGCGCAGGACAACATCCGTGGCGGCGTCTTCGGCGGCACGACGATCGTGCTCAGCGACCTGCTCGGTGACCATCGCCTCGCCATCGCCGCGGCGGTGAACGGGCGGCTGAGCGATGCGCAGTTCTACGGCGCCTTCGCCAACTTCGCCAACCGGCTGCAATACGCCGCCGGGGGCGCGCAGACACCCGCGTACCTGCTCACCGAGGCCACGATCAAGCCCTGGCCAGAGAGCACCGACGGCCGCTTCCAGACCGAGCGCCAGACGGTCACGCGGTTCATCTTCCGCGACGTCTTCGGCACCAGCTACTACCCGCTCAATCGCTTCACGCGATTCGAGTTCGGGGGGCGCTTCAGCAACATCGATCGCACCAGCTTCGTCATCGCGCGCGACCTCGATCTCGCCCGACAGCAGGCGACGAGCTTCTACCTCGAGTCCGAGCGGAACGAGGCGGGTATCAACAACTACGCCGTCAACGCCGCGTGGGTCTCCGACAACGCGCTCTTCGGCTATACCGGCCCGATCGCCGGGCGCCGCTACCGCTTCCAGGTCGAGCCGCAGACGGGCAGCTGGCGCTGGGTCGACTACCTCGCCGACTACCGGCGCTACGACCCGATCCTCTTCAACTTCCTCACCGTCGCGACGCGCGTCATGGCCAACGCCAGCGTCGGCCGCGACGCCGATCGCTACGCGGTGAAGTACATCGGCCGCCCGCAGTACGTGCGCGGCTACGACCGCGAGAACTTCTTCGGTTACGGCTGCGCCGCGCTCGGTGTCGTCACCTCCGACTGCGACGCGATGTCGCTGGTGGGCAGCCGCGTCGCGGTGGCGAACGCCGAGCTTCGCTTCCCGGTAATCAACCGCCTCGAGCTCGGCGTGATCCCGATCGGGCTGCCGCCGATCGAGGGCGCGTTCTTCTACGACGCGGGTGCGGCCTGGAACAGTGGCGACAAGCTCCGTCTCACGGCGCCGAAGAACCCCGCGGAGCGGGCGACGACACGCTTCTTCTACCGCAGCTACGGCGCGGGCGTCCGCGTGAACTTCTTCAACTACGCGATCCTGCGCTGGGACTACGCGAAGCC
>DATAIS010000278.1:0-2098 GCA_036262535.1 Gemmatimonadaceae bacterium
GAGCCCTCGCGCCATCGAGAGCTGGGCGTGCGTCCAGCGCAGCACACCGAGGAGGACGATCCCCGCCACGACCACGAAGACCAGCGCCCACCAGGGAGCCGCGTGAGGCATCCCGCCGGCGCGGACGACGCGCCGCTCGACCGGCGCGATGAGCGGATCGACGGCGCGACGGAAGAAGCGCGCGACGGGATTGAAGGGGTTGATCCGCCGCGTCCGGACGAGCCAGTCCACGAGCGCGACCAGCGCGAGGATCGCCGCGAGCACGAAGAGCGCGCGGCCGAACCATATGATGAAGATCGCGAAGGTCGTCACGGGCCGAAACGTTTCCCCGAAGCAGGCCCGCGACAAGGGGTTAGGTGCACTGGGTTACGATTTCCTAATGCACGAGTCCGTTCGATATGGAGGCCGGCAGACATCGCTGCCGGCATTTTTTCCGGCCCTAACCCCCCAACCCGACGACGGGAACCATGCGCTGGACCACCATGCTGCTGGCGCTCGCTCTCCTGAGCGCGCCAATCACCTCGCCTGGAGCAGAGGCGCAGACCGCGATCATCGTCAATCGATCGAACGCGCTCAGCGACCTCAAGCTCGACGACGCACGCCGCTACTTCCTCGCACGGGTCACCGAGCTCCCCAACGGCGAAAAGGTCGCCATCGCTGAGCTCGTGCCGATGCGAAGCTCGTTCTACAAGAAGCTCCTCGGCGTCGCGCCGAACGAGGTGAAGCGCCACTGGCTGCAGATGGTGTTCGTTGGCCGGACGCAACAGATGCCGGCCGAGCTCGGCGATCCCGCCGCCGTCAAGAAGTTCGTCGCCGAGCACGCCGGGGCGATCGGGTTCATCCCGGTGGGCGCGACTGACGAGACCATCAAGGTGCTGCGCATCGACGGCAAGCTGCCGTCCGACGCCGACTACCCCATCAAGTGAGGGCAGAGCGATGACGCGCAGACTCTCGATCGCGGCGCTCGCCGCCCTCCTCTTCGCCGGCACCGCCGGCGCGCAGCAGACACAGATCCGCGGCTTCACCGACGTCACCTATCGCGTCGGCGAGCGGGGCACCGAGCCGTCGGCCTTCGGACTCGGCCAGTTCGATCTCTACATCACCTCGAAGCTCGACAACCACTTCAACTTCCTCGGCGAGACGGTCTTCGAGTACGACGAGGGGTTCATCGTCGACGTCGAACGGGTGATCGTGAGCTGGGAGCCGCGCAACTGGTTCAACGTCGCGATGGGCAAGCACCACACGCCGATCGGCTACTGGAACAACGCCTACCACCACGGCGCGGTTCTCCAGCCGACCATCGAGCGCCCGCTGATGTTCAAGTTCGAGGACGAGGGGGGCGTCTTCCCGATCCACACCACGGGAATACTCCTCGCGGGCCGCGACATCGGGCCACTGCATCTCGGCTACGACCTGATGGTCGGCAACGGGCTCGGCTCGACTCCGACCGCTGACGACGATCCGCGAAAGTCGGTGACTGCCCAGCTCCGCACCGAGCTGACGAGCACCCTCACCGTCGGCGTCTCGGCGTACGACGACCGCGTCTCCGCGGGCGTGCCGACGCTCGCCGGCGACACCCTCACCGTCGCGATGACGCAGCGGATGGGGGGCGCCTTCGTCACCTATCTCGGTGCGCAGGTCGAGGTGATGGCCGAGTTCCAGCGCGTGATGAACCACCTCGAGAACGACGGCAACCGGAAGACCAATGCGTCGTACGCGTACGCCGGCTATCATCTCGGCTCGATCGTTCCGTACGTGCGCGTGGACCGCATCGACTTCGATCTCACCGATCCGTACTTCGTCGCCGCGGACGCGCGCATGATGCTCGCCGGCGTCCGGTACGATTTCTCGGCGGCCGGCGCGGTGAAGGTCGAGGCCCGCGACCGGAAGCTCGGCGACGCGAAGGCGCTGCGCGAGATCGCGGCCCAGGTGGCGATCGGCTTCTGACGCGAATCCGGCCGGAGATGTAGAATGCCGGCATGAACAGAACGACTGTGCTCGCGGCGGCCGCGCTCCCGGTTCTCACCGGATGCGCGGCCGCTCGCGTTTCTCCACTCACTCCGCGCGAACGTTCCGTGGACTCGCTCTTCGCGCCCTA
>DATAIS010000279.1:0-6566 GCA_036262535.1 Gemmatimonadaceae bacterium
CGCATCAGCTCCGCGAAACGGAGGAAGACCTCGTACTCGGCGCGCGCGTCGAGCGCCGCGGTCGGCTCGTCGAGGATCAGCAGCTGTGCCTCACGCATGTAGGCGCGCGCGAGCGCGACCTTCTGCCACTCGCCTCCCGAGAGGTCCACACCCTCGCCGAAGCGTCTGCCGAGCATCTGCCGGTAGCCGGCGGGAAAGCGCGGCAGGAGCGACGACGCGAGCGAGCGTTCACTGGCGATCGCGATCGGCTCCGGCGGCACGCCGTTGGCCGCGGCCGCTTCCTCGAGGTAGGGCCGTGCCACCGCGATCTCGCCGACGCCGACGTTCTCGTCGAAGCGCATGTCGTAGCGCACGAAGTCCTGGAAGATGACACCGATCGCCTGGCGTACCGACGCGAGGTCGTAGTCGCGAAGGTCGCGACCGTCGAGGAGGATGCGTCCCTCGGTGGGATCGTAGAGCCGGGCGATGAGCTTCGTGATCGTCGTCTTCCCCGCCCCGTTCTCGCCGACGAGCGCGATCCGCTCGCCGGGCTGGATGCTGAAGCTGACGTGACGCACCGCCCAGCGCTCGCTCCCCGGATAGCGAAAGCCCACGTCCTCGAAGACGAACCCCTGCCGGATCGGCTGCGGCACCGCGGGAGCTCCCGGCCGCGAGGCGATCGTCGGCTTCATCTCGAAGAACTCGAAGAGGTCGCGCAGGTAGAGGCTCTGTGCGTAGATGTCGCTCGCGCCTAGCAGCAGCCGCTGGATGAGGTCACGGCTGCGCATGAACGAGGCGGCGAGAAAGGTCAGCGTCCCGAGCGTGATCGCGCCGCCCACCGCGCGGAGCAGGATCACGACGTACGCGCCGTAGTAGCCGAGCGTCGCCACGACCGAGAGCAGCCCGCTGACGACGCTCTTCCTGATCGAGAGCGAGCGATTCTCCGCGTAGTACTTCTCGGCCATCGCGCGATAGCGCTCGGTGAGCCAGTGCGCGAGCCCGAACATCTGTACCTCCTTCGCCGTCCGGTCGCTCGCGCCGACGAAGCGGAGGTAGTCGAGCTGGCGTCGTTCCGGCGTGCGCCGGAAGAGCAGCGAGTAGCCGAGCGACGCGAAGTGCGTCTCGCCGATGAAGCTCGGCACGATCGTCACGACGAGCAGGAGGAGGAGCCACGCGTTGTGGGCGACGAGCGCGCCGCCGAGCGTCAGCAGCGTCAGCGTGTCCTGCGCCATGCCGAGCAGCTGGGCGAGCAGCGCGAGGCGGCCCGTCGTCTGCTGCCGCGCACGCTCGAGATGGTCGTAAAACTCCGGATCCTCGAACTGCGCCAGATCGAGCGTCGCGGCGTGCCGCATGAGTCGAACGCTCGTGTGATTCGAGAAGAGATCACCGAGCAAAGACTCGACGAGCGACGAGCTGCGTGCGAGCAGCTCGCCGACGAGCACGATCGCCAGCTCGAGCGCCACGTACCGCCAGAGCAGGCCAGTGCCGGCGCGTCCGGATGCCGCGGCGACGACCGCGTCGATGATGAGCTTGCCTACCCAGAGCGACGCGATCGGCACGAACGCCCGCACGATACGGAGAGCGATCATCGCGCCGGTGAAGCCGCGGTGCGTCTCCCAGACCAGCCGGAGAAGGCGCGGCAGGTAGGCGAGCACCGCGAACCGCTCGCGCCAGGTGCGCGGAAGCTCGTCGGCGGGGAGTCGATTGCGGCCCGGGGCTGTCACGAGGGAAGAATAGCCCGTGCACGAATGGCGTTCCTTCGCGAGCACGAATGTGCGTACCGCGCACGCGATATGCGGATCCATTCGGGATTGAGGCGAGATCGCCCCCGCGCCGCGCCTGCCACGCCACTCCACCAGCCCGCGAGCGCAGCATGCCGGACGAGACGTACCACCACGACCTGATCGTGATCGGAGGCTCGGCCGGGGCGATCGAGGCGCTGACCCTCATCCTCGCCGGACTGCCTCGGACGCTGCCGGCGTCGATCTGCGTCGTAGTCCATCAGCCGGCGTACCTGCCGAGCCGACTGGTGGAGGTGCTGTCACGCGTCTCGCCGCTGCCGGTCGTGGCGGCGGTGGATGGCGGGCGGGTGTGTCACGGCGTGGTCTATCTCGCGCTGCCTGACAAGCATCTGATGATCGAAGGGAGCGAGCTGGTGCTCCGCGTGGTGCACGGCCCGAAGGAGAACCGCGCCCGCCCGGCGGTCGATCCGCTCTTCAGGTCCGCCGCGCTCGCGGCCGGGTCCCGCACGATCGGCGTCATTCTCTCGGGCGCGCTCGATGACGGCTCGGCAGGGCTCTGGGCCATTCGCGACCGAGGCGGGATCGCGGTCGCACAGGATCCCGACGACGCGGCGGTTCCGAGCATGCCGGCGAGCGCGATCGCGGAGGTGGGTTCCGATCACGTCGTCGCGGCGCGAGACATGGCGCAACTCCTGGTGACGCTGGTCCGCCAGCCGGCGCCGCGCGGCGTGGAGCGCGAGGCGACGGAAGCGGACCAGACTCTCCAGCGAGAGCTGGGCGCGATCGCGCTCGACGACATCCCCCACGACGACGGGCCCCGCTACGGCATTCCGTCGCGGTTCGCCTGTCCGGATTGCGGCGGCGTGCTATGGGACATCACCGTCGAGGGCGGTCCGATGCGCTTCCGCTGCGAGACGGGTCACGGCTACTCGCCAGCGGCTCTTGCGGAGACGCAGACCGAAGGCGTCGAGGAGGCACTCTTCGCCGCGCTCCGCGCGCTCGAGGACAAGGCGGAGCTCGCACGCTCGCGCGCGGTGCGCGCGAGCGCGCACCGGATGCAGGCCCTCGCCGAGCGGTTCATGCTGCAGGCGAAGACGGCGCTGGCGCACGGCGCGGCCGTGCGCGCCGCGCTCCGTCTCGACGGTCACGTGGGTCTCCGCCCCGAGATTCGTGGACCACACTCCGACGTCGATGTCGGCGGTGATCTGCCCGACGAAGGACAGCGTCAGCGCGAGCGCATCACCCCTGGCCCCCGATCACCGGAATCACCTCGCCGGTGATGTAGCTCGCACAGAACGGAAAAGACACTGGCCGGACGGTAAGCCCGTCCGGCCAGTGCGTGTCGTGCGGAAAGTCAGATCAGCCGCACTCGGAGAAGCCGCAGACGTGGCACTTCACGCAGCCCTCCGCGTACTCCATCTGGGAGCCGCAGTCGGGGCAGGTGCCCATGTAGGCCTGGCCACCGTCGCCGAGCTCGAAGCCTGCCATCGGCTGCATCCCGGCCTGCGCGACCGGGGCCGGCGCGGGGGAGATCTCGCGCAGCGACGTCCCGGCGTTAGGCGAGAGCAGGTCCTGCTGGACGCCCATCGTCTTGTCCTGGTACCACTCGTAGAGGGCGATGCCGATCGCGTCCGGCACCGAGAGCACCTTGTGGGGGCCGAGGCCCACCGCGCGATCGGACGAGATGCCGCGCAGCTGCTTGTGGATCTCCATGAGCGGGATCCCCGAGCGCAGCGCGAGCGAGATGAGGCGGCCCATCGCCTCGGCGTCGGCCATCGCGCTGCCGCCCGCCTTGCCTAACGTGACGAAGACCTCGAAGGGCTGGCCGCGGTCGTCCTCGGTGATGTTGACGAACATCGTGCCGAGCGGCGTCTCCTTGCGGAGCGTCGTGCCGCGGAGCTTGTCGGGACGCGCACGTTTGGCGCGGCGCTGCAGGTTCTCCGCCTCGCTGTCGAAGAGCGCCTTGCGCAGCCGCTCGATCTCGGCGTCCTTCTCGGCGAGCGTGCCCTGGAGCTCGCCGATCTGGCGCTTGTCCGACACCGCCTTGTCGCGCTCGGCGGCCGCCTTCTCGGTCGCCCCGGTGGAGAGGACCTGGTTGTCGCGCGAGCCGTCACGGTAGACGGTGACGCCCTTGCAGTTCAGCTCGTACGCGAGCTCGTAGATCGCGCGCACGTCCGCGACCGTCGCGGTGTGCGCGAAGTTGGTGGTCTTGCTGATCGCCGAGTCGCAGTGCTCCTGGAAGGCGGCCTGCATGCGGACGTGCCACTCGGGCGCGATCTGGTTCGCCGTCGTGAAGACCCGCTGCCACTTCTTCGGAACCTCCGGGAAGGCGATGGTGCCCTCCTTCGCGATGCGCTCCATCAGCGCGTCGCTGTACCAGCCCTCGCGCTTCGCGATCGCGACGAAGTCCTCGTTCACATCGGGCATCATCACGCCCGCCTGGTTGCGCATGAAGGCGACGGCGAAGAGCGGCTCGAGCCCCGAGGAGCAGCCGGCGATGATCGAGATCGTGCCCGTAGGCGCGATCGTCGTGACGTTGCAGTTGCGAAGGAGCTGCATCGGGCGGATGCGCTCGCCGCTCGCGTCGCGGGCGCAGGTCTCGTCGGGGCCCCAGATGCTGCGCGCCCACTCGGGGAAGGCGCCGCGCTCCTTGGCGAGGCGCTCGCTCTCCTTCTTGCTCTCGACGTCGAGGAACTCCATCACGCGGCGGCCCATCTCGACGCCCTCCGGCGAGTCGTAGGCGATGCCGAGGCGGACGAGCATGTCGGCGAAGCCCATGATGCCGAGCCCGATGCGGCGGATGCGCTTCGAGAGCGAGTCGATCTCCGGCAGCGGGTACTTGTTGACGTCGATGATGTTGTCGAGGAAGTGCGTGCTGAGATGGATGTCGCGCCGGAAGGCGTCCCAATCCATCTCATTGGTGTTCCCGGGGCCGCCCTTCACGTACAGCCCGACGTTGATGCTGCCGAGGTTGCAGACGTCGTAGGCGAGCAGCGGCTGCTCGCCGCACGGATTCGTCGCCTCGTAGCTGCCGAGGTGCGGCACCGGGTTGTAGCGGTTGGCCTCGTCGACGAAGAAGCACCCTGGCTCGCCGGTGCGCCACGCGCCGAGGATCATCCTGTCCCAGACCATGGTCGCGTCGAGACGCGCGACTTCCTTGCCGGTCTTCGGATCCTTGAGCGCGTAGTCGGACTTGTTCTTGACCGCGGTCATGAACTCGGTCGTCACCGCGACCGAGATGTTGAAGTTCGTCACCTGCGAGAGGTCTTCCTTGCAGTTGATGAACTCGAGCACGTCGGGATGGTCGACGCGAAGGATGCCCATGTTCGCGCCGCGCCGCGTGCCGCCCTGCTTCACGGCGTCGGTGCTCGCGTCATACAGCTTCATGAACGAGACGGGGCCGCTCGCGACGCCGGTCGTCGAGCGCACCATCGCCCCCTTCTGGCGGAGGCGCGAGAAGGAGAAGCCGGTGCCACCGCCGCTCTGATGGATGATCGCCATCGAGCGCAGGGTGTCATAGATGCCGGCCTGTCCGTTGGAGAGCGCGTCCTCGACGGGGAGGACGAAGCACGCCGAGAGCTGGCCGAGGGGACGCCCCGCGTTCATGAGCGTCGGGGAGTTCGGCTCGAAGCGGCGCTGCGTCATCAGCGCGTAGAACTCCTCGGCGACCGTCGTGACCGCCCCTTCACTCGCCCCGTATCGACGATCCGCTTCGGCAACGACGGTGGAGACACGCCAGAAGAGATCCTCGGGAGTCTCCGTCGGCTTCCCGGTCTCGTCCTTCACCAGGTAGCGCTTGGCCAGCACGGTGCGCGCATTCTGGCTGAGGGTCACGGGTCCGCTCGGCGGAGTGGGGGGCAGGGGCATCTTCGCTACCTCGAAACGTGAAACGGTAATGGACTGCGGCGACGTTGCCGTCGCGGGTGAGGCGTGCGTCGAACTGCGACTTTCATCACGCGCCGGCGATGCCACCGCCGACGATCTTACTACACCACCAGGGCTCTGGTGCGGGGGCGCATGTTAGCCGCGTTCGTGAGTCCGCGCCAGTCTCGCCGCAACTGCTCGCCGCACTTCGAGTTACGATATCAACATCACGAATCTCGTTTCCGATCCCGCTTTCCACCGCCGAGCCCGATTCTTCCACAACGCGGCAGCCCTCGACGACCGGATTCCGGTCACCGGACCTGTCGACAAGACGCGTAACTCGTTGGCGGGTAACCGGATCGGCCGGAAGCCGACACGCGCAGCCGGCGGCGGCGCGCACTGAGCGCTGGACGAGGGTCTCCGAGGACTTCAGCCGCCAGAGACGCCCGGCTTGCCCGCAAACACGAGGCGCATCGGGTATGCCACATCCCGCCGCGCACTGCGGCCAGCCCGTCGAGGTCGCCTAACGGCGCGCGAGCTTGCCTAACGCTCGTACGGGGCCGTACATCACCGCCGCTCGGGCTGCCCTGTACGACGAAGGTGCAGCCGGATCCTGCGGATGAAAACGAATCCTGCGGATCGCTCCTCCTGCTGGTCCTGCTGGTGTCAGGCTTGTTGACATCTGGTACAATCGAATTTCAACAAGCCTGACACCGATCCGACGGATCCTGCGGATCTGTTCCGCTGCGCTCGGTCTTCCTCGCACCGGCCCGAACGACTTCGGGGCAAGCGTGGAGAGATGGTCTCGCCCCGCTTGCCCCAAGGCAGTTCATCCGCAGGATCCGTTGGTGGTCTCAACCGGTCGATGCAACGCGTGTGGTGAGCGTTGCGTCGAGTACCTCGGCCGGCGTGCGCCAGTTGAGCGTCTGGCGCGGGCGCGTGTTGAGCTTGAGCGCGACCGCATCAAGCTCCCGCTGCGTG
>DATAIS010000280.1:0-7807 GCA_036262535.1 Gemmatimonadaceae bacterium
CGAGCACCTCGACGCGCTCAGGCGTCTCGCCGGCGAGGCGCTCGGTGCGCGTCGCGCTGACGCGCACCTCCTCCATCACCATCTCGAGCATCTCGACCCTGACGGTCGCAGTCACCACGGTGTCCGGGAGGATCTCGACCCACACCTGCACAGGCTTGAAACCGATGCCCGTCACCGAGACTGCGTGCGGACCGGCGAGAAGCGTCAGGCGCGCGCGCCCTTCGGCGTCCGTGCGCGCGCTCTGACTGCCCGAGCGTACGAGGAGGCCCCCGACCATCCCCATCGCTTCCACGACGGTGATCTGCAGGGTGCCCGTCCCCGATTGCTGAGCGGCGAGCGAAGTCGCCGGGAGCATGTAGGCGACAAGTGCCGCGAGCGCCGTCCACAGGACTCGCCGTCCGGGCAGGGTGGCGGGAGCCTTCATTACCGAGGCGGGGGTGGAATCAGCAGCCACCTGCACAGCTGTCCCGACCACGAACGCCTTCGACACCTTCCCTGGCGATGATCGGCACCATGACGAGTGCGGCAACGGGGTCGGCCCACCACCAGCCAACGAGGGCGTTGAGCACGAGACCGCCGAGGAGAATTGCGGAAAGATACGTACAAAGGGCTGTCTGGCTCGCATCAGCGTGTAGAGCGCGGCTTCCGAGACCGGTCGCGACTTTTCGCTTCGCCCTGACCAGAAGCGGCATGACGATGAGCGACAGCGCAGCGAGCGCGATGCCGACCCGGCTCTCGTCGGGGCGTTCATGGCGAGCGAGCGAGGTCACACTGTCGTACGCGACGAACGCGGCGAGCGCCAGGAAGCTGATCCCGATCATGCGCACGGTGAGGCGCTCGACCTCATGCCGCCGCTGTGGATCGAAATCGGCACGCAAGCGCCACTGGGCTGCTGCGCTCGCCGACACCTCGATCACGCTGTCCATACCGAAGCCGACCAGCGCGACACTGCCGGCCATGAACCCGGCAGTGATGGCGATCAACCCCTCGAGTGAGTTATAGCCAATCCCGAAGTAGTTGAGCCAGAGTCCGCGGCGGACCAGCGACGACCTATCCATCAGAGAATGGTAAACGCCGCGGTATTGAGCGAACGACCTGCGAGCGATGCGGGTCCCTCTCAGAGCTTCTCGCCCCCCATGAGCACGGCCATGATCGCCTTCTGGATGTGGAGGCGGTTCTCGGCTTCGTCGAAGACCCGGCTCTGCGGGCCCTCGATGACGCTGTCGCTGACCTCCTCGCCGCGGTGGGCGGGGAGGCAGTGGAGGAAGATCGCCTTCTTTTTTGCCCGCTTCATGAGTGCGTCGTCCACCTGGTATCCGGCGAACGCCTTCTCGCGAATCTTTTGCTCTTCCTCCTGCCCCATCGAAGCCCAGACGTCGGTGTTGACGACGTCGGCTCCTTCGACCGCCTCCTCCGGGTCGCGAACGACGCGGACCTTCGCGTCCTTCTGCGCGCGCTTCAGGATGGTCGGATCGGGGTCGTACCCCGCCGGACACGCGAGCGTCAGCTCGAATCCTAGGCGCCAGGCGGCGTTGATCCAGGAGTTCGCCATGTTGTTGCCGTCCCCCACCCAGGCGATCTTCTTCCCCTCGTAGCCGCCGAGGTGCTGCCTGACGGTGAGCAGGTCGGCGAGGATCTGGCACGGGTGCAGGAGGTCCGTCAGGCCATTGATGATCGGCACGTCCGCGTACTGCGCGAGCTCCTCGACCTCGGCGTGGGCGAAGGTGCGGATCATGATCCCGTCCACGTAGCGCGAGAGGACGCGGGCGGTGTCCCTGATCGGCTCACCGCGGCCGAGCTGCACGTCGCGGGGCGAGAGGAAGAGCGCATGCCCGCCGAGCTGCCACGCGCCGACCTCGAACGACACGCGCGTCCGCGTCGACGACTTCATGAAGATCATCGCCAGCGACTTCCCGGCGAGGGGCTTCCTGTCGTACTTGCCGGTGCGCATCCGGTCACCCAGGTCGAAGAGCTTCTCGAGCTCCTTCGTGGTGAAGTCCGGGATGGCGAGGAAGTCGCGGTGCTTTCTCTCTTGCATGTCTGGGAAAAGGACGCGCCGTGCCTGCGGCGCCGGCTGATGCGATGATTGCGAAGAACGGGGGGCCCGGGGGCAAGCTAACGGGCGCGTTTCGGGGGTGGGAGCGGCCGAAGAAAGACCGGTGGCCCAGGACGAGTCGCGGTTACTGGTGTACCAGATGTTCAGTCCTCTGATGTGGTCGTCGCCTACCCTCCGCGCCCCGGGAAATCGTGATGCTGGTTCGCTCGCTTCTCGTCGTGGCCGCGCTCCTCTTCGCGAGCCGCGCCGGGGCGCAATCGCAGTACGTGGTGGTCGTGAATGCCACCAACCCGGCGACCTCCCTCTCCCGCGACGCGGTCTCCCGACTCTTCCTGAAGAAGGTCACCCTCTGGCCAAACGAGGAGCCGGTGGTGCCGGTGGACCAGCCGGAACGGTCGATGATCCGGATGCTCTTCAGCCGCGAGGTGCACGGCCGCGAGGTCACCACCGTCCGCACCTACTGGAAGCAGCAGATCTTCGGAGGACGCTCGGTCCCGCCCGACGTGCGCGCGTCCGACGCGAGCGTGATCTCGTTCGTCGCCGAGCATCCGGGTGGGGTCGGATACGTCTCGGCGAACGCCCGGCTCAACGCGAAGGTGAAGGCGATCAGGATCGAGTAGCGGACCGACGTTGCGGCCGCGCCCGCAAGTAGTCGTGTAGGGGAGCTGACAGCTGTTGTCAGCTGCCAGCTGCCCGCTGCCAGCAGCCGGCCAAACAGCCCCTTCCCACTCATCCACATGAACACCCGAAGCCGGGTCGTGTCCTTGAGCCTCGGGCTCGCGCTCGCGACGTTTGCCGCGGCCCCAGCCGCGGCGCAGGAGCTCACGATCGACAAGCTGGCGGTCCACGGCTACGGCGGCTGGAGCTTCGGCCGTACCACGGACAACCTCAACACGAACTTCTTCCTCTTCGCGCACCAGCGAGGGGACTACTTCCACAACGAGTTCGCGCTCAACGTGACGGCGCAGCTCAGCGACCAGCTGAGCATCGTCGCGCAGCCCTTCTGGCACTCGGGGCACCACGCGAACCAGACCGCGTCGGGGATGGACTACGTCTTCGGCGAGTGGAAGTTCTCGGACATGGCACGGCTACGCCTCGGCAACGTCAAGCAGCCGTTCGGCATCTACACCGAGGTCTTCGACGTCGGCACGCTGCGGCCCTTCGCGGCGCTCTCGCAGAGCGTCTACGGGCCGAGCGGCATGATCGGCAAGTCGTACTCGGGTGTCGGGCTCACCGGCGCGCTCTTCGCCGACGGTCCGTTAGGCATCGAGTACGACGTCTACGCCGGCGGGCTCGAGACGCTCGAGGAGGACACGCCGCTGCAGATGCTCACCCAGATCACCGACACGGTCGGCAGGGCGGCGCTGAACGCGGCGACGACGCGCACCTGGCGCGACGTGATCGGCGGGCGGCTCATCCTGCGCACACCGCTCGACGGCTTCTCGGTCGGCACCTCGGGATACACCGGCACGCGGCCGGTGACCCGACTCGGGCAAGCCAGGGACTGGCGGCGGACGGTGGTCGGCGCACACGCCGACTACACCAGCGACGCGTGGTCCCTGCGCGGCGAGTGGGCGCGCGAGCGCGACGAGGCCAACTTCACGGCCGACGGGTCCTACCTCGAGGGCGCGTATCGCCTCACGACGCGCCTCCAGCTCGCGGCGACGTGGGGGACCTTCGACACGGAGGTCGAGAACGTTCCCGCGGCCAACCTGGCGAAGGGCAAGTCCCTCCTCGATCACGAGGAGACCGGCTTCGGTGTCAACTACTGGTTCTCGCCGAACTTCGTGGTGAAGACCAGCTATCATCTGGTGACCGGCAACCGCTTCTCGCATCCCGACCCGACGACGCGCTTCCGCAACCTCGCGTACAACGGTCAGCTGGTGAACGAGACGAACGCGGTGCTGGTCAGCGTCCACCTGAGCTTCTGAGGAGACGACGATGCGTACGATTCGCGTTCTTCTCGTGCTCCTCGCGCTGGCGGTCGCCGGCCGGGTGGAAGCGCAGTCGAGCTTCGTGGTCGTGGTGAACGAGTCGAACCCGGCGACGAGCATCACCCGCGACGAGCTGTCGAAGGTGTTCCTGAAGAAGATCACCGTCTGGCGCAACAAGCAGCCGGTGGTGGTGGTGGACCAGGGCGACAAGTCGCCGGTGCGGCTGCAGTTCACGCGCTCCGTGCACCGCCGCGAGATCACGTCGGTGCAGAGCTACTGGCAGCAGCAGATCTTCGCCGGCCGCGCGGTCCCGCCGCAGGTGAGAGCCACGGACGCGGAAGTGCTGGCGTTCGTCGCCGGAAACCCGTCGGCAGTGGGATATGTGTCGGCGGGAGCGGCGTTGCCGGCGGGCGTGAAACCGCTGACCGTCCAGTGATCTCTGGCTGTTAGCTGTTAGCTGTTAGCTGTTAGCTGTTAGCTATTAGCTGTTAGCGAACGAGGGGCGAGCAACTCTGCTCGTCCCTCGTTTCTCATTTGCTAATAGCTAACAGCTAACAGCTAATAGCCGCCGTTCAGAGGATGTACTTCCTCAGGTCCTCGTCGGCGACGATCGACTGCAGCCGGTCGCGGACCATCGCGCCGGTGACGCGCACCGGGTCGCGGCCGCCGTCGGGCAGGGTGTAGAGGGTCTCCTCGAGGAGCGACGTCATCACCGTGTGGAGGCGGCGGGCCCCGATGTTCTCCATGCGCTCGTTGACGTGCGTCGCGATGCGCGCGATCTCGGCGATGCCGTCGTCGCTGAAGTCGAGTGTCGCACCCTCGGCTTCGACGAGCGCGGCGTACTGCTTGGTGAGCGCGTTCTCGGGCTCGGTCATGATGCGAATGAAGTCCGCCTCCGTGAGCGGCTTGAGCTCGACGCGGATCGGGAAGCGGCCCTGGAGCTCGGGAATGAGGTCGCTCGGCTTCGCGACGTGAAAGGCGCCGGCGGCGATGAAGAGGACGTGGTCGGTCTTCACCATGCCGTACTTCGTCTGCACGTTCGAGCCCTCGACGATCGGCAACAGGTCGCGCTGCACTCCCTCGCGCGAGACGTCGGGGCCGCCCGTGTGCTGCCCGCGCTGGCCGGCGATCTTGTCGATCTCGTCGAGGAAGATGATGCCGAGCGATTCGACGCGCTCGAGCGCATCCGCGGTGACGTCCTCGGTGTCGATGAGCTTCTCGAACTCCTGGTCGAGCAGGATGCGCCGCGCCTCGGAGACCTTGACGGTGCGCGCCTTCGTGCGCTTCGGCAGCATGTCCTGGAGCATCTGCCCGAAGTTCTCCATCCCCTCCGGCGCGCCGGGCTGCGCCATCATGTCGAACATCGGCGAGCCCTGCGTGACGGTGACCTCGACCTCGCGCTGCTCGAGCTGGCCATCGAGCAGCAGCTGGCGGAGCTTGCTCCGCGTCCGCTCGTAGCGTTCCTGCTCGGCGTTGCGCTCGTGCGTCACGGCGCCGCTCGGCGACACCATGAAGACGCCCGCGTCGTCCCCGGTGACCGCACCCGCGTGCGCCGGAGTGGGACGACTGGCGGCGTCAGGCGCCGCGCCGGCAGGACGCGGCAACAGCAGGTCGAGGAGCCGCTCGGTGACGCGCTCCTCGGCGAGGTCCTCGACCTCGGTCTCACGCTCCCCGCGGACCATGTCGATCGCGCTCTCGACGAGATCGCGGACCATGGATTCGACGTCGCGGCCGACGTAACCGACCTCGGTGAACTTCGAGGCCTCGACCTTCACGAACGGCGCGCCGGCGAGCTTCGCGAGGCGACGCGCGATCTCGGTCTTCCCGACCCCGGTCGGCCCGATGAGGATGATGTTGTTGGGCGAGATCTCGTCGCGGATCTGCTCCGGCGCGCGCTGCCTGCGCCACCGGTTCCGCAGAGCGATCGCCACGGCCTTCTTCGCGTCGCCCTGCCCGACGATGTAGCGATCGAGCTCGGCAACGATCTGTCGCGGCGTCAGATCCGCAAGGCGCGCGAGCGCCTGCTGCGTACGTGAGGAAGGCATATGTCAGTGAGTGACCTTGCGACCACCAGAAGCGAAGTGCGACCGCAACTACCTGCAACTACCACTGCAACTGCAGGGGCCTTAATGGGTAACTGCCACTGCTTTTTCGTACGGCCGAGCCGCGGAGGTCGCGGAGCACTGCAGCTGCACACCCATCGGTGAACTACCGGCGTGTGCCGTTCTCAAGCATTTCACAGCTCCGAGAGATTTTGGGGGCAAGCGGGGCGAGTGTATCTCGCCGGGTCCTCCGCGGCAGTTCTCCGCGCCTCCGCGCCTCCGCGTCAACCGGGCCGGCGGGTCAAGCCCTCGATTTCAACGAGCCTGACACCAATGCAGCTACTCTGCGCCTCCGCGCCCTCGGGCATTCAACCGCGGTTGTAGTTATCCCATGAAGCCCCAAGCAGTTGTAGTTGGCAGCTGGCAGCTGGCAGCTGGCAGCTGAAGTCACGACGGCTCGAGGACGGTGATATGGGTGTTGGTGTAGACGCAGATCTCGCCCGCGATGTGGAGCGCGCGACGCACGATCTCCGCCGGGGGAAGCTGGGTGTTCTCGACGAGGGCGCGGGCGGCCGCCAAGGCGTAGGAGCCGCCGCTGCCGATGGCGATGATGCCGTCGTCGGGCTCGATGATCTCGCCGGTGCCGGAGATGACGAAGCCGTGGTCGCGATCGACGACGGCGAGCAGCGCCTCGAGGCGGCGGAGGACGCGGTCGCTGCGCCAGTCCTTGGCCAGCTCGACGGCCGCCCGCGGGAAGTTGCCGGAGTAGCGCTCGAGCTTCTCCTCGAACTTCTCGAAGAGCGTCAGCGCATCGGCGGCGGCGCCTGCGAAGCCGGCGAGGAGCTTGCCGCCACGCAGGGTACGCACCTTGGTCGCGTTCGACTTCATCACCGTCTCGCCGACGGTGACCTGTCCGTCACCGCCGAGCGCGACCTTTCCGTCACGGCGCACGGCGAGGATGGTGGTGGCGCGGACTCGAGGGAGCCCGCCCTGACGATCGTCGCTCATGGCTGAAATCTAGCCGCCGGCGCGGGGCGCCGTTGCCGCCGCGGCGTCAGCGGATGCGGAAGCGCTCCCCGCTCGGCGTCGGACGTGTCGGCGGCCGCTCCCCCGCCCCGGGATCCGCCCGGCGCGCCGCGCCGCGGAAGTCGAGCTGCTCGCGGATCCACCTGCGGTTCATGATCGCGCCCGCGGCGAGCAGGACGCCGGCGATGGCGACGATCCACGGCGTCGCATCCCACTGGTCACGTCCGATCATGGCGACGCCGAGGAGCACGATCGACACGCCGATGAGCATCTCGCCACGCCGGTTCCGCTCCGCGCGCTGGCGCCGCCGCCGTTCCCCGACGCTCACATCCCGGTCCGGCAGCCAGGCGTCGGCGACGAGGCCGAACCCGAGCAACGCGACGATGCCGCCGAAGAGGAGTGGGAGGAGCTCGATGCGCATGGGCCCTGAATGGACGTGGCTGGTCTGGGGTTATGCGACGTTCATGCCGAAACTGCGGCCATTAGCTATTAGCTCTTAGCGTTGAGCAACGGCGGTGGCCGCAGTCGCTCAGCGCTAACAGCTAATAGCTAAAAGCCTTTACGCTCTAGGGTGGGCTGCCCGGTACACGGCCTTCAGTCTCTCGACGGACGTATGCGTATAGATCTGCGTCGTCGAGATCGACGCGTGGCCGAGGAGCTCCTGGACGGCTCTGAGGTCGGCGCCGGCGTCGAGGAGGTGGGTGGCGAAGGTGTGGCGGAGGGAGTGGGTGCTGAGTCCGGCGCCCTCG
>DATAIS010000281.1:0-1532 GCA_036262535.1 Gemmatimonadaceae bacterium
GATGCAGAGCCCGGTCGCGCTCATCCCGGAGCTGGCCGGGCACCTGATCGCGGGCGGCGGCAAGCGGATGCGGCCGATGCTGACGCTCGCCTGCGCGCGGCTGCTCGATTATCCCGGCGCCCGCCACCACAAGCTCGCCGCCGCGGTCGAGTTCATCCACACCGCGACCCTCCTCCACGACGATGTCGTCGACGGCTCGGGCCTCCGCCGCGGCCGCCGCACGGCGAACATCATCTGGGGCAATCCGGCGAGCGTCCTCGTCGGCGACTTCCTCTTCTCGCGCAGCTTCGAATTGATGGTCGAGGACGGGTCGCTCCGCGTCCTCAAGATCCTCTCGCGCGCTTCCGCCGTGATCGCGGAAGGTGAGGTCGACCAGCTCACCGCCCAGCGCCGGATCGAGACGAGCGAGGACCATTACCTGCGCATCATCGGCGCCAAGACCGCCGCTTTGTTCGCCGCGGCCTGCCGGATCGCGGCCGTCGTCGCGGAGCGCGGCGAGGAAGTCGAAGAGGCGCTGGACTGCTACGGCCGCAACCTCGGCATCGCCTTCCAGCTTATCGACGATGCGATCGATTACGCGTCCGACGAGGAAACGATGGGCAAGGGCGTCGGCGACGATTTCCGCGACGGCAAGGTGACGCTCCCCGTCATTCTCGCCAATGCCCGCGGCTCGGCCGACGACCGCGGCTTCTGGCAGGCGGCGATGGAAGGCTCCCGCGTCTCCGACCAGGACCTTCGCCATGCCCAGTCGCTGCTTACCTCCACCGGAGCCCTCGACGACACGCTCGCCCGCGCCCGCACCTACGGCCAGCGCGCCATCGACGCGCTGGGGCCGTTCCCCAGCGGCAAGGCCAAGGCGGCGCTCGTGGAGGCCGTGGAGTTCGCGGTGGCGCGCGCTTATTGAGCCTCCCCTCCCGCTTGCGGGAGGGGATCGAGGGGAGGGGCTACCGGTGAAAAAAGACACCGTGCCCGGCACTGAAAAGCCAGCCCCTCCCGCAGGCGGGAGGGGAGACCTCCCCATCCACGCCGTGCTCCCCGATCTCCTCGCGGCTCTCCGCACCGCATCGAACGCCGTGCTCGTCGCGCCACCGGGGGCCGGCAAGACGACCGCCGTCGCTCCCCCCCTCCTCGCCGAGCCCTGGTGCACCGGCGAGATACTTCTCCTCTCGCCTCGCCGTCTCGCCGCGCGGGCCGCGGCGGAGCGGATGGCGGAGCTGGCCGGCGAGCGGGTCGGCGAGACCATCGGCTACGCCACCCGCCTCGATACAAAGCGCTCGTCGCGGACCCGCATCACCGTCGTCACCGAGGGCATCTTCCGCAACCGCATCCAGGCCGATCCGGATCTGCCGGGCGTGTCGGCCGTCCTCTTCGACGAAGTCCATGAGCGCAGTCTCGACAGCGATTTCGGCCTTGCCCTCGCCCTCGACGCGCAGGCGGCTCTACGCCCCGAACTGCGCCTCGTCGCCATGTCGGCGACGCTCGACGGCGAGCGCTTCGCCGCCCTGATGGGCGACGCGCCGTTGATCGAGAGC
>DATAIS010000282.1:0-6160 GCA_036262535.1 Gemmatimonadaceae bacterium
CCGTGCTCCGCGGTCACGTACAGCGTGGTCGCGCCCCAGAGCGCCATCACCACGACCGCGGCCCGCAGCCAGACGGGAAGTCCGCCGTCGAGCGCCGCGTTGCGCCGCGCACGCCACCAGGCATAGGCGGCGACAGCGCCCATCGCGCCGACGATCCAGAGCGCCCACTTCCCTGCGAGCTCGTGCTCCTCGATGACGTCGTGCGACACGTACCAGGCGTGCTCGATCTTCTCCTCCGCGATCTCACCGGTGAGGTAGGTCGGCACGACCGAGATTCCCGCGAGCGCGAGCGTCGCCGTGGCGTAGAGCCAGGCGCCTCGCTTTCGCACGATCAGCGCGAGCAGCGCCGCGGCGGTGCCGACGACGGTGAGGATCACCGGGAAGTGGTTGATGACGAGGTGCGGATCGGCGAAGAAGTCGGACACGGTCGTCGGGGGTTGAGCGTTCGTCGGGAAGATACGCGGACCATCGCGTTGTCGCGACGCGCCGCGGCTGGAGCACTCCTTGCACCGGCTGGAGCGGTCCTTCCCTCTCCCTACGCATCGCGAACGCAGGGCGCTGCCGTGAAGATCACTCTCACTGGAGAAGACTCCATCCGTCTCGAGCCCGTGGACGGGCCGATGACGATCGAGGCACCGAGCGCGGACGGGCAGTTCTCGCCGTTTCACATGCTCGGCAGCTCGCTCGCGTACTGCACCTTCTCGGTGCTCTACTCCTGGGCGACGCACGCCAACCTGTCGATCGACGGCATGCAGATCGACGTGACCTGGACTTTCGGCGGCGAGCCCAAACGGGTGGACAACATCGCGCTCACCTTCCGGTGGCCCTCGCTGCCGCCGGCGCGACTCAACGCCGCGAAGCGCGTCGCAGCGATGTGTACGGTGCACGAGACGCTGCACCACAGCACCAACGTCAGCATCGAGGCCGCGTCATGAGCGTTCCCGTCGTGCTCTTCACGGTGAAGGGCGTGCCGGTGGTACCGCTCACGGCGCCGCCGCCACTCAACCGTCCGTACACCGTCGTCTACGACGGCAACTGCAAGGTCTGCGGCCGGCTCGTGAAGCTGCTCAACAAGTGGGACAAGAGGCGCGTCCTCGAGGTCATCCCCTCGCAGACGCCGGGTGTCCAGGCGCGCTTCCCGTGGATTCCGGCGCGCGCCTATACCGAGTCTGTGCAGCTCATCGGTCCCGGCGGGCGCACCTGGCAGGGCGCGGCGGCGATCGAGCAGCTCCTCGACGTCCTGCCGAAGGGCAAGCTGATCTCGTGGGTCTTCAGCATCCCCTTCGTCCGCCCACTCGCCGAGAAGTTCTACCGCTGGTTCGCCCGCAACCGGTACCGGATGGGCTGCGGCGAGCACTGCCAGTCACGGCCGCTCAACGTCGACTTTCACGACGAGTGAGGCCTGAGCTGCGGGCTTTTCGCTCTACGCTTTTCGACGTTCGAAACGGCGGAAACCGCAGTCACTAACGTCGAAAAGCGAATAGCGAACAGCCGACCTACGCCTCGGGCCGGAGCTCCTGGGCGGTGCGCTCCGAGATCGGAATCTCGGCAGAAACATCGGCGGACTCGCCCGGGGGCGTCGGGGCGGAGCGGCGCTGGGCCATGACGAGGTCGCGCAGCCACTCGTCCACCAGCTCTGCCTGACGTTCGTCGAGGACGTCCTCGACGCGCTCGACTCCGTCGGCGGCGCGGCCGCCGCTGGTACGGACGACGCCCTCGACGAGCTGCTCCCAGGTCGTGGACTGGAGCATCTCGCCTAACGGCCGCATCATAAGGTGGTCGATGAGCGTCGCGGGACGGTCGTAGACCTGGACCTCGAAGCGGACGCGGTCGCCGCGTTCCTCCGCGAGGAAGCGCACAGCGCCGGCGAGCGGGTGTCCCTCGAGCGTGCAGAGCGTGATGCGCCGCGGGGTGTCCTCCTCGACGCGGACCTGGATGTTGCCGCGCAACGGCAGCGACATCGTCAGCGTCGCGCCCTCCTCGAGCCGCTGTGGCGTGTCCGGCTCGGCGTCGGTGTCGACGAAGTCGGGCATGAGCTCGGCGAAGCGCTCGCGGAAGAGCGTCAGCAGCGACTCCGGGGTGTGCGCCGAGCCGACGATGTCGGCCCAGTAGCGCTTCCGCTTGAGCGCCCCGAAGCCCTCCGACGGAAGCGCCTCGGGGAGCGCGTCGGCGAGGATGCGCAGCCCCTCCTCGAGCGGCGTCGGCGTGAGGTCGAAGACGTCGACGAGCGCGTTGACGCGGTCGGCGGGGATCCGGTTTCCCTCGCGCAGCATCGTCAGCTGCGCCTCGTGGAAGGGCACGGGCAGCCCGGCGCTCTCGGCGAGGGAGATCCCGAACGATGTCAGGAACTCGGGCACGCCGACGCGCGCCGGCGAGCGGCCGGTGATCCGCGAGAAGCGGTCGAGGAGATCGTTCTGTGACGTCTCCTCGGTTCCCGCGACCTCGAGGGTACGCTGCGCCAGATCGCCGCGCTCGGCCGCCATCGCGAGCGCGATGCCGAGGTCGCCGGCGTACACCGGCTGGAACTTCACGTCCCCGCCACCGATCACCGGGATGACGGGAAGGGTGCGCACCATGCGCAGCAGGAGCGAGATCTCGTCGTCGCCGGGACCGTAGACGTTTCCGGGGCGGACGATGGTCCATTCGCCGGAGTACGCACGGACGAGCTCCTCGGCCTCGCGCTTGGAGCGGTGATAGTCGGAGGTGCCACGATCCGCGCCGAGCGACGAGACGAAGACGACACGGGGCGCCCCGGCGCGCTCAGCCTCGCGCAGGACGTGCTGCGTCCCCTCGACGTTCACCTGACGGACGGTCGCGCCGTCAGTGTCGGCGACGATACCGACGACGTGCACGATAGCATCGACTCCCTCGGCGCTCCCGGCGATCCCCTCGTTGCGGCCGAGGTCTCCCGGCCACGGCTCGACGCCCTGGCCCCACTGCCTGGCGTCGCGGGCCGCCTTGCGCGAGAGCAGCCGGACCTCATGCCCGCGCTCGACGAGCGCCGTCACCGCCGCCCGACCCACTACGCCCGTCCCGCCAGTCACCAGCACCTTCATCGCCAAAGCTCCGCTCGGGTGATCGATCGTGAGAGCCCCTTAATGTGCGGCTCGCGCGACTGATCGAGCAGGTTGGGTGCCAGCGGCGCGATGCCTCGTGCCGAGCGGGGAAGCCGTGACGATGACGTGATTTAGCCCGTCCTACCTGCACATGCGCCCACCCTGCCTCACGATGCGCGTCGCGCGACGCGTCGCACTCCTCGCTGCGCCCGTGCTCGCCGCCTGCAGCGGCTCGTCGGGGCCGATCACGATCGGCGCCGCGGGTCCGTGGAAGGAGGGATACGGCCTCATGAACCAGCGCGGCATCGAGCTCGCCGTCGAGGAGATCAACAGAAAGGGCGGCGTGCGCGGCCAGCCGCTGCGCGTGATCATGGAAGACGACGGCGGCCAGGGGGTGCGCGCGGCGGAGATCGCTGGCGAGTTCGTGCTCAACCCCGAGGTCGTTGCCGTCGTCGGTCACGTGAACTCGGGCGCGATGGTCGCCGCCGCGGGCGTCTATCATGGCAACCTCCCCGCGGTAGCGACGACGGCAACCTCGCCGGCGCTGACCGGGATCTCGCCGTGGGTATTCCGCGTCATCTCCAGCGACTCGGTGAACGGGATCTCGCTCGCGCGCTTCGCCGGGCAGCTGGGCCGGCGCCGCGCCGCGGTGCTCTACGAGAACAACTCCTACGGCCGCGGGCTCGCCGACTCGTTCCGCCGCGCCTTCGCCGGCGAGGTGATCGGCGTGGACCCGATTCCCGAAGGGAACTTCGATCCCGAGCCGTTCATCTCGTGGTGCGCGCGCGAGCGGGCGGACATCGTCTTCGTCGCCGGCACCGACGTGTCGGGGCTGGCCGTGCTGCGCGAAGCACGCCGCCAGCGACTCGGCGCGACCTTCCTCGGCGGCGACGGCTGGACGGGAATCATCGGCGACACAGCCGCTTCCGAGGGCGTGTTCGTCGGTACTCCCTTCAGCGATCGCGATCCGCGGCCGGACGCGCAGACGTTCGTGCGCGCGTTTCGCGCGAAGTACCGCGAGACGCCCGATGGCAACGCAGCGCTCGCATACGACGCGACGTATCTCGTCGCGCGCGCGATCGGCGAGGTCGGCACCTCCCGCGCGCGGGTGCGCGAGTGGCTCGCGTCGCTCGACGAACGTACGGCATACCAGGGTGTGACGGGGAGCATCCGCTTCCAGCCCAGCGGCGATCCGGTCGGCAAGGGATTCGTCATGACGCGCATCGAGAACGGCGCGCTCAACGTCGCGGACACCCAGTGAGCGGCGACGATCTGCTCGCGCGCGCTGCCGCCTACTCGGGCGGGGCCGACGGCGGCACGCCGGGCAGACGCGGCCTGTTGGGCGGCGCCTTCGGCTCGATCCGCGGTATCCTGCTCGTCGGCTTCTGGACGATCATGGCACTACTCGCCGGGGCGGGCTTCATCGGCTTCAGCGCGCTGCGCTCGATGTCGCGCGAGGCGAGAAAGAGCTTCGAGTCGGTGCAGGAGCAGTCGCGGTTATCAGCCGCGCTCTCCGCGGCGGTCGCGCAGGAGCTCCATGCGGCGACGACCTACCTCGACGCGCGCGACTCGGCGAGCCTCGCCGACTTCCGCTCGCTCGGCTGGGAGGCGCACCAGTCGCAGCGGCAGATGAACGCGCGGCTCGGCCAGACGCAGCAGGAGATCGCGCTGACGGCGTCGATCGACGACCGGCTCTCGCAGGTCGAGAACCACTTCTCGCGTGCGCACCGGCTCGCCGACCTCGGCCGGCTGGAGGAGGCGCGGCGCGAGGCGCGGCTCGCCCGCCCGCTCGCCGCGGTGATGCTCGAAGAGATCCACCAGCTCGGCCAGATGAAGGCAACGCGTGTCGAGGAGCTGTCGGCGTCGGTGCGGGACTACGCGAATGACAAGGCCTTCGGGCTCGTGATGCTCATCGTCGTCGCGCTCCTCATCGCCGGCGTGGTCGTGATGCGCACGGTCCGCTCGGTGACGAGGCCCCTCGGGCTGCTCGTCGACCACGCGCGCGCCTTCAGCGACGGTAACCTGACGGCGCGGACGACGCACACCATGCCGCGAGAGTTCGAGATCCTGGCCCAGGCGATGAACCACACCGGCGAGTCGCTGTCGAAGATCGTCGCCGTCGTCGCGTCGACGTCGGACACCGTCGCGCAGTCGGCGCACGACCTGGCGTCGGTCGCCGACCAGCTGTCGCAGTCGGCGGGACAGACGTCGTCGTCGATGGGCGACGTCTCGAGCGGCGCCGAGGCGCAGGTGCACGAGCTCCGTCAGATCAGCGACGCGCTGCGCGACATCCGCATGAAGGCGCACGGCGTACTCTCGGGCGCAGCGGACGTGAACACCCTCGCCGGCTCGATCGAGGACGCGGCGCAGACGCGGCGCCGCGAGCTCGAGCGCACGCTCGGCATCCTCACCGACGTGAAGACGACGGTCGAGAAGGCGGCGCACGAGGTCGGCGCGCTCAACGACACCGCGAACGACATCAACCGCTTCGTCGAGACGGTGAGCCGCATCGCCGAGCAGACGAACCTGCTCGCACTGAACGCCGCGATCGAGGCGGCGCGCGCGGGACGCGCCGGCCGCGGCTTCGCGGTCGTCGCCGACGAGGTGCGCAAGCTCGCCGAGCAGGCACAGAGCGCGGCCGACGAGATCGTCGTCATGACGGGTCGCGTGACGCAGAGCGTGACGGCGACGACGACGGCGATGGTGGCGAGCGCGACGCGCGTCGGCGACGTCGAGCGCATCTCGAAGGACATCGAGGACGCCCTGACGACGATCTCCACCGCCGCCGAGCGCACCCGCCAGGCCGCGACACTCGTCGCCGGCGCCGCCGACGCGAACGTGAAGGTCGTCTCCGGCGCCGCCGAAAGCATCACCTCGATCGCCCGCGCGGCCGAAGGCCACGCCGCCGCCGCCCAGGAGGTCAGCGCCGCCACCGAGCAGCAGAGCGCGGCGTGCGAGCAGATGAGCGCAGCCTCGGCCGAGCTGCTGGAGGGGTCGTCGCTGCTTCGGGAGCTCGTGAAGGGGTTGAGGGTGGAAGGGACGACGATTCTGGCGCCGGTGGGGGAGGAGCTCGACGAAGAGGAAGCGCTCGCGTCGTAGGGCAA
>DATAIS010000283.1:0-10919 GCA_036262535.1 Gemmatimonadaceae bacterium
GTGGTGGCGGCGGCGCCGATCGGGCGCCCCTCCGGCCAGCGCTTCCAGATCGCCGCGGCAAAGGTCGTCAGCGCGGCGACCACCGCGATCGTGCCCACGTCCGTCCGGATCACGCCGAGGCGGATGCCGTGGAGCACGATCGGGACGAGTCCCGCGGCCGCGGCGCCCGCGACGGCGAATGGGCGGTGTCCCGCGGCGCGTGCGATCCCGAAGTACTCCCAGGCCGCGAGCGCGGCGGCGACGGCGAGAAGTGCCGCGAGCGCCCACTCGCCGAACCAGATCGCGGCCAGCGCGAGCGGCGCGGCGACGATCGAGAAGAGGACCCGCCGCGTCAGCTCCGACACGCGTTAGGCGGAGACCTGGCCGAAGCGCCGTTCGCGGCTCTGGTACTCGGCGATCGCCTCGTACAGCTCGCGGCGGCCGAAGTCGGGCCAGAGCACGGGAGAGATGTAGAGCTCCGTGTAGGCGAGCTGCCAGAGCAGGAAGTTCGAGATGCGCTGCTCGCCTGAGGTGCGGATGAGGAGGTCGGGGTCGGGCCCGCCGGCGGTGTAGAGGCGCTTCTCGAGCTCCTCGTCAGTCACGTCGCCCGGGGCGAGGCGTCCCGCGGCGACGTCCTCGGCGATCGAGCGCGCCGCGCGCAGGATCTCCGCGCGCCCGCCGTAGGAGATGAAGAGGTTCAGCGTGAGGCGGTCGTTGTGCGCGGTCTGCGAGATCACACGTTGCACCGCCGCCGCCGCCGGCGGCGTGAGGCGCTCGAGCTCACCCAGCACCCGGACGCGCACCCCCCGTTCCGCGAGCTCGTCGGCCTCGCGCGCGATGTACTCCTCGAGCAGTGACATCAGCGCCGAGACTTCGGTGATCGGGCGCTGCCAGTTCTCCTGCGAGAAGGCGAAGAGCGAGAGCACTTCCGTCCCGGCCTCGATCGCCCCTTCGACCACCTCGCGGACCGCCTTCATCCCGCTGCGGTGCCCGAACGGCCGCGGCATCCGGCGCTCGCGCGCCCAGCGGCCGTTGCCATCCATTATGATGGCGACGTGCCGCGGGACCGCTCCATTCAGGCGGATTCGCGCGAGCAGCTCGGGGGTATCCATCGGACGCGAGGCGGTGGCTGGCGCCGCCTCAGACCTCCATGATCTCGGCTTCCTTCGCCTTGATCAGATCGTCGATCCGCTTGATGGCCTCATCGTGGATCTTCTGGACGTCCTTCTCGAAGTGCTTCTTGTCGTCCTCGGGAATGCCGTCCGTCTTCTTCACCCGGTCGCGCGCCTCGGTGCGCGCGTGCCTCACGGCGACGCGGCCTTCCTCGGCGAGCTTGTGCACGATCTTCACGAGATCCTTGCGCCGCTGCTCGTTCATCGAGGGGAGGGGCACCCGGATCACGTTGCCCTGCACCGCCGGATCGACGCCGAGGTCGGACTCGCGGATCGCCTTCTCGACCGCCTTGATCTGTCCCTTGTCGAAGGGGGTGACGACGAGGAGGCGCGGCTCGGGCGCCGACACCGTCGCCACCTGGTTCATCGCCATGTGCTGCCCGTACATCTCGACGCGAACGGTGTCGAGCATGTTCGGCGACGCCTTTCCGGAGCGGATGCCGCTGAACTCCTTCTTCGTGCTTTCGATGGCGCGGTCCATGTGGGTCCGCGCTTCCTTCAGGATCGGTGCAAGAGCGCTCATCGGACGAGAGTTCCCACGCGTTCGCCGCGGGTCGCGGCCGCGACCGCTCCCTGGCGGTGAATGTTGAGCACGATCAGCGGCAGCTTGTTCTCGCTGCAGAGCGTGATCGCCGTCTGGTCCATCACACCCAGCTCCTCGAGGATCACGTCGCGGTAGCTGACCTCGGGATAGAACTTGGCGTTCGGATTCTTCTTCGGGTCGGCGGAGTACACGCCATCGACGCTCGTCGCCTTGATGATGACGTCGGCCTTGATCTGGATGGCGCGCAGGACCGCCGCGGTGTCGGTGCTAAAGTACGGGTTCCCGGTGCCGGCGGCAAAGATGACGGTGCGCCCCTTCTCGAAATGGCGGAGGGCGCGGCGCCGGATGTACGGCTCCGCGAGCTCCTCCATCCGGATCGCGGTCATGACCCGCGTGTCGACGCCGATCCGCTCGAGCACGTCCTGGAGCGCGAGCGCGTTGATGACGGTGCCGAGCATTCCCATGTAGTCGGCGCCGACGCGGTCCATGCCGACCTTCGCGAGCTGGGACCCGCGGACGATGTTCCCGCCGCCGATGACGAGGCCGAGCCCGACGCCGGTGTCGGCGACCGCCTTGATCTCGCCGGCGAGACGGTTGACGACGTCGAAGTCGAAGCCGAACCCCCGCTCCCCGGCGAGCGCCTCGCCGGAGAGCTTGAGCAGGATCCGCTGGTAGCGGAGCGCGGACACGCCGCGGTTATTCCTGGCCCATCTGGAAGCGGGCGAAGCGGCGGATCGTGAGACCCTGCCCCGCGCCCTTCACCACGTCCGCGATCGTCTTCGAGTCGTCGCGGACCCACGGCTGATCGACGAGCGTGACTTCCTTGTAGAACTTGTCGATCCGCCCGCCGACCATCTTCTCGATGATGTTGGCAGGCTTGCCGCTGTCGGCCGCCTGCTCGGTGAAGATGCGCCGCTCACGGTCCACCAGGTCCTGCGGCACCTCGTCCCGCGTCACGGCGACGGGCACGGTCGGCACGCCGGCCGCGACGTGCTCGGCGACCGTCTTCGCGAGCTGCGTGGCTCCGTCACCGGTTGCGCCGCCGACCTCGACGAGGACGGCGACCTTCCCGTTGTGATGGACGTAGGTGCCTAACGCCCCGTCCTTCGTCGTGAAGCGCGCGTAGCGGCGGAGGACGATGTTCTCGCCGATCTTGCCGACCGCGGCCTTCACCGCCTCGCCGACGGTCGAGCCGCCAAGCGGACGGTTCATGAACGCCGTGCCTTCGGCGCTGGCGACGACGCCGTTCACCGAGTCGTCCTTCATCAGCGCCTCGGCGATCTGCTCGACGAGCTTTCCGAAGTCCTCGTTGCGCGCGACGAAGTCGGTCTCCGAGTTGACTTCGACGACCGCGGCGGTCTTCCCGTCGGGAGCGACGCGCGCCACGATGCGCCCCTCGCTCGCCTGGCGGCCCGCGCGCTTGTCGGCGCGCGCGATCCCCTTCTTGCGGAGGAGCTCGACCGCCGCCTCCATGTTCCCGTTCGTCTCGACCAGCGCGTTCTTGCTGTCCATCATCCCGGCGCCCGTACGCTGCCGGAGCTCCTGGACGTCCTTGGCGGTGAATGTCGTCGTCGTCATCTGCTGCCCGTCTCCGAAATGAGCTTCTCGTCGTGGAAACGCCGCCGACCGAGCGGCCGACGGCGTATGCATTCTACATCAAGCGGGGTGTGACCGCAGAGCCCACCCCGGTGCGTCAGACCGCGGCTTCGTCGCCCTCGCCCGCGGCCTCGTCGGCACCCTCGGCCTCCCCGCCACCCTCGGCGCCCCCGCGACGGACCGCGGCGATCGCCTCCGGCTTCGCCCGGCGGCGCCGCGGACGGCGGCGACGGCGGCGATCGTCGTCGCCGGCGGCCGGCTCCATCCCGCGATCGCTGCTGTAGGTGCTCTCCTCGGCCTCTTCCGTCACGACGCGGGCCGGCGCCTCACGCCGCGCCTCCTCGATCGTGTCGGCGATGACCCTGGTGATCAGCTCCACCGAGCGGATCGCGTCGTCGTTCCCCGCGATCGGGACCGAGATGAGGTCGGGATCGGCGTTGGTGTCGACGATCGCCGCGATCGGGATGTTGAGCTTGTTCCCCTCGGTGACCGCGATCCGCTCCTTCTTCGAGTCGATGATGAAGATCAGCCCGGGAAGGCGGCTCATGTTGCGGATGCCGCTGAAGTACTTCATCAGCTTGTCGCGCTCGCGCGACATCATCAGCTGCTCCTTCTTCGTGTAGTTGGCGAACTCGCCGCCCTCTTCCGACCCCGCCTCGAGCTCCTTCATGCGGCGGAGCTGCTTCTTGACGGTGTTGAAGTTGGTGAGGAGGCCGCCGAGCCAGCGCTCGGTCACGTACATCGCGCCGCAACGCTCCGCCTCCTGGCGGACGATGCCGGCGAGCTGGCGCTTGGTGCAGACGAAGAGGACGTTCTCGCCGCGGAGCACGACCTCGCGCACCAGCTTCTGCGCGAGCTCGATCTGGCGGAGCGTCTTCTGGAGGTCGATGATGTGGATCCCGTTCCGCTCAGCGAAGATGAACTGACGCATCTTCGGGTTCCAGCGACGGGTCTGGTGCCCGAAGTGGACGCCGGCGGCGAGCAGCTGCTCGAGGGAAAGGCTGGCCATGCGGATACTGCTCCTGTCTGGTTCGTGTCGTCCGCTCCCGTCGCCGCGGCCGCCGACCGGGGCATTCGCCACCGGCACCCGGGGTCCGCTCGGGGAGCGTGTGAGATCGGCGCGCGCCACCGCGGCACGCGCCGTACTGCCCTGGCCTAACGCTTGCTGAACTGGAACCGCTTGCGGGCCTTCGGACGGCCCGGCTTCTTGCGCTCGACGGCGCGGGCGTCGCGCGTGAGGAGCCCGAGGTCGCGCAGCTTCCGCCGGTGCGCCTCGTCGATCTTCACCAGGGCGCGGGCGACGGCGAGCCGGAGCGCGCCGGCCTGGCCGGTGACGCCACCACCCTCGACGTTCGCGCGCACGTCATAGCGGCCGAGCAGGTCGGTCGCGGTGAACGGCTGCTGGATCGCGGAGACCAGCGAGGGACGCGGGAAGTAGTCGCCGAGCGTCCGCCCATTGACGTCCCACTTGCCGGAGCCCGGCTTCAGGTACACGCGGCAGACCGCTTCCTTGCGGCGGCCGACGCTGTGGATCGTGCTCTCCGCCATCACTTCGTCTCGCTCTGCTTGAGGTTCAGGACCTTCGGCTGCTGGGCCTTGTGCGGGTGCTCGGCGCCGGGATAGACGCGCAGCTTGAGGCGCAGCTTCTGCCGCGCGAGCGCGTTCTTGGGCAGCATGCCATGGACGGCCTTCTCGATCACGCGCTCCGGATGCTTCGCGATCATCGTCGCGAAGGGGGTGAAGCGCTCGTGACCCATGTAGCCGGTATGGCGGAAGTACTGCTTCTGCTCGGCCTTGCGGCCGGTGACCACCACCTTCGAGGCATTGATCACGATGACGTTGTCCCCCGTGTCCATGTGGGGGGTGAACGTCGGCTTGTGCTTGCCGCGAATGATCTTCGCGACCTGGGACGCGAGGCGTCCGAGGACCATCCCTTCGGCATCGACCACGTACCAGTCGTGCTGGATGTCCGTTGGCGTCGCGGTGAAAGTCTTCATGTGACCAGTCCAGAGAAATCAGCGTCCACCGACGAGGCCGTGCGCGGCTTCGTCGGTGGACCTCTTTTTATTAGAGGCAGACACGTAAGCTACGAAAGGAGTTAGGCCTTGTCAACGGAACCCGTCGTCCATTCCGCATTGCCCTCGCGCGGCCATCAGCGCGCGTTTCCTCTCCGCCTGGTCGTCCTCGCCGCGACCGCCGGCGCCTGCGGGGGCGACGAGCTTCCGCTCGTGCCGGTCTGTCAGGGCCGACCGGCGACGGTCGAGGTCCGCGCGACCATCGACACCGTGCTCCGGTTCGGTTCGGAGACGCTCCGCGCCGAGCAGGGCGGCAGCTTCGAGGTCAAGCTCGAGCTGCGTCCCGCGCCGGCGACGGGCCCCGCCGCCGGCACCGGTGCAACCCCCTGCGATGGGAAGCTCGGCGAAGGCCGCTTCAGCGGCGACATCCCCGACCCCGTCCGCGTCGCGGTCGACCGCGGCGGAAAGCTCACCTGGCGCATCGAGGGGGAGATCATGATCGTCGACATGAACCCCGACGCGCGCGACAACAACCTCGTGCTCATCCTGCACACGGACGGCGCGGAGGGGCAACTCGGAATGTCGGGCTTCGCTGGGGAGACTGCCCGCGGGCGGGCCGTCGTCGAGTAAGGCAACGAGGAAGGGAAACGCTGCCTGCAACGAGAAACGAGCAGGCGAACGAGCAAGCCTGAACGAGCAAAACGAGCAACATCGCAACCTTGCTCGTTTTGCTCGTTTTACATTGCTCGTTCACCTGCTCGTTCTCTTGTCGCCGTAGGCAGTTCCGCCTTGGTCTCACTCGAGCTCGACCAGCACTGTTCCCTTCTCCACGGCTTGCCCAGGAGACGCGTGGATGGCCTTCACCCGCCCCCCCGCCGTCGCCCGCAGCTCGTTTTCCATCTTCATCGCCTCGACGACCACGACGCCCTGCCCTGGCGCGACTTCGTCGCCGACGGCGACGCCGACGCGTACCACGAGGCCGGGCATCGGCGCCTTGATCGGGGCGGGGCCAACCGGCGCCGCGGATGCGGCGGTCATGGCGCGGATCGCGCGCGTGCGCTCGTCGACGGCATCCACCTCGTACCGCCAGCCGTCGATCCAGAGCGTGTAGCGGCCGCGCGCGTCGCCGCGCCGCACCACCACGCGGTGCACCTCGTCGCCGACGGTGACCAGTTGCACCGGCGTTCCCTCGAGGGGCAGGACGTGCGCCTGCGCGCGCTCGCCGGCCACCGCGACGCTGTCGCCGTCGATGTCGACCGCGAGGTCCTTCCCGGCGACGGTGACGATGTACTTCATGTCGCCTCCGGCACGAGCTCGCAGACCGTCTCGACGTGCGCGGTCTGGGGAAACATGTCGAAGCAGCGCGCCGATGCGATTCGCCAGCGGGGCATGCGCGCGAGATCGCGCGCGAGCGTCGCCGGATCGCAGCTGACGTAGATCACCGCGGAGAGCCCGCGCGTCTCGCGCTCTATGGTGTCGGCGACGCGGACGTCGAGTCCGGAGCGCGGCGGATTCACGAGCACCAGCTCCGCGGGAAGCGCCCCGGGGAGCGCATCCTCCACGCGGGCGGCGATCGCGCGCGAGCCCTCGGGAAGTCTCTCCCGGGCGGTCCGGGCCGCCTCACGATCGACTTCGATCGCGGTGACGGAAGCGCCGCTCTGCGCGATCCGCGCCGCGGTGATGCCGGTGCCGGCGTAGGCATCCACCACCGTCCGTGCACCGTATGAGAGCGCTCGCTCGACCACGTAGTCGTGGAGCGCATCGCCGACCGCGGCGTTCACCTGGACGAAGCTCGCTCCTTCCCGCGACGCCCCCTCGCGCATCGCGACGCGGCGCGGCCACGCTCCCTCGCGCGCCCACCAGATCTCGTGCAGCGATGGCGCGGCCTCGAGCAGCGAGGCGCTCACGTCCCAGCGATCTCCACCCTCGAGCACGAACGACGCCCCATCCTCGAGCAGCCGCACCGCGCCGCGGAGCCGGCGAGTACGTGGGAAGAAACGCTCGGCCGCCATGACCTCGCGCCATGTCGCGACGACGCGCTCGTCGGTGATCGGGCAATCGGTCAGGTCGAACACGGCGTCGGGGTCGTCGTACGGATGGAGGCCCGCGATCCATCTCCCTCCGACGTGGCGCATCGCGAGCGTGAGCTTGCGACGGTACCGCCATTGATGCCGGCTCTCGACCACCTGCGGCAGCGTGACGTTGCGTTTACCGATCCGCGCCAGCGTCTCCGTGGCGATGCGATGCTTCGCCTCGAGCTGCGCGTCATACGCAACGTGCTGGAGCTGGCACCCCCCGCAGCGATCGCGCGTGTAGTGCGGGCATGGAGGCTCGATCCGCGCCGGCGCGGGTCGAAGGATCGTCTCGATCTCGCCGCGGGCGAGACGTCCGCGAGGCGTGAGCCGCGCCCGCACACGGTCGCCTGGCGCCGAGCGCGGGATGAATGCGACGAGGCCCTCCACACGACCGACTCCGTCGCCGCCGGCGGCGACGGAGTCGATGTCGAGATCGGCTACCGGAGGGATCGCGATCATCGGAGCCCCTCGCGGCGCGCGAGCCCGACCCACGCCCGACCTGCGACGGCCGCACCGTCGGCGGGTGTCGCGTCCTGCTTCGCCACGGTCGCCGGCCGCGCTCCCCGGTCCGCATCGGCGATCAGCGCCGCGGCGATCGCGGCAACGCGAAGTCCCGACGCGGGCGGGGCGGCGCCGACGAGCGAGGGAAGCCGCCGCTCGAGCCACTGGATCTCGATCGCACCGCGGCGGAACTCGTCGTCTTCCATGACGCGCAGGTGGAAGTCGCGCGAGCTCTCGATCCCCTCGATGGTGAGCTCGAGGAGCGCGCGGTGCATGCGCTCGATCGCCGCCTCACGCGTCGGCGCCCACACGATGAGCTTCGCGAGCATCGGGTCGTAGTAAAGCCCGATCTCGGTTCCCGTCTCGACGCCGCCGTCCCAACGCACTCCCGGCCCCGACGGAACGTGCAGGTGACTGATGCGTCCCGTCGACGGGAGAAAGCCGTTGGCGGGATCCTCGCTCGTGATCCGGCACTCCATCGCCCAGCCTTTCGGTGCGATCGCGTCCTGCGCGAAGGGGAGGCGTTCTCCGCTCGCCACGCGCAGCTGCCACTGGACGATATCGATGCCGGTGACGAGCTCCGTCACGGGATGCTCGACCTGGACGCGCGTGTTCATCTCGAGGAAGTAGAACTTCCCGTCGCGGTCGAGCAGGAACTCGCAGGTGCCAGCATTGACGTAGGAAGCGGCCTTCGCGAAGCGGACAGCGGCCTCCCCCATCTCACGGCGCAGCTCGGGGGAGACCGCGACGCTCGGCGCCTCCTCGATCATCTTCTGATGCCGGCGCTGCACCGAGCATTCGCGCTCGCCGAGATGCAGCATCGTCCCGTGCGAATCGCCGAGCACCTGGATCTCGACGTGGCGCGGGCCCTCGACGTACTTCTCGACGTAGACGGCGTCGTCGCCGAAGGCATTCTTCGCCTCGCGGCGCGCGGCGTCGAGCGACGCCGACAGCTCCTCCGCGCGGCGAACGACGCGCATCCCCTTCCCACCGCCCCCCGCGGCCGCCTTGAGCAGGACCGGAAATCCGAAGCGCTCGGCGATCTCGCGCGCTTCGGCGGCGTCGCGCAGCGCTTCGGTGGTGCCGGGTACGACGGACACGTTCGCCTTCAGCGCGAGCTGGCGCGCGGCGGTCTTGCTCCCCGTCGCCGCGATCGCCTCCGCGGGCGGGCCGACGAAGACGAGCCCCGCGTCGCGCACCGCGCGCGCGAACCACTCGCGCTCGGAGAGGAACCCGTAGCCCGGATGGACAGCCCCGGCGCCGGTACGCTTCGCGGCCTCGATGATCTTCTCGCCACGGAGGTAGCTCTCGCTCGACGGAGGCGGCCCGATGAGCACCGCCTCGTCGGCTTCGCGCACGTGCGGCGAGCGTCGATCCGCCTCGCTGTACACCGCGACCGTCTTCACGCCGAGCTCGTGGCACGCGCGAATTACGCGCAGCGCGATCTCCCCCCGGTTGGCGACGAGGACTTTCCCGAACATCAGCTGCCGGCTGCCAGCTGCCAGCTGCCAGCTGCCGTCATAATGGGATGTTCCCGTGCTTCTTCGGCGGGTTTCTGTCCCGCTTGGTCTTCAGAGTGTCCAGCGCGTCGATCAGCCGCGGACGCGTGTCGCGGGGATCGATGATGTCGTCTACATAGCCGCGCGCCGCGGCGACGTACGGGTTCGCGAACTTCGCCGTGTACTCCGTCACCTTCTCGTCCATCGCGGCCTTCGGATCGGCGGCGTCGGTGATGTCCTTCCGGAAGAGGATCTCGACGGCGCCCTTGGGGCCCATTACCGCGATCTCGGCGGTCGGCCAGGCGACGTTGAAGTCGCCGCGAATGTGCTTCGACGACATGACGTCGTAGGCGCCGCCATACGCCTTGCGCGTGATGACGGTGAGCTTGGGGACGGTCGCCTCGCAGTAGGCGAAGAGGAGCTTGGCGCCGTGCTTGATGATGCCGCCGTGCTCCTGCGCCACGCCCGGGAGGAAGCCCGGCACGTCCTCGAAGGTCACGATCGGGATGTTGAAGGCGTCGCAGAAGCGGATGAAGCGCGCCGCCTTGATCGAGGCGGCGATGTCGAGCACGCCCGCGAGCACCGCGGGCTGATTGGCGACGATGCCGACGCTGTGGCCACCGAGGTGCGCGAAGGCGCAGACGATGTTGCCGGCGTAGTCCGGCTGCACCTCGTAGAGCTCCCCGTCGTCGACGACGCGCCGGATCACGTCGTGAATGTCGTAGGGCTTGTTCGGGTTGTCGGGAACGACGTCGAGGAGCGCCTCATCGCGGCGATCGCGCGGATCGGTGCCACGTCCGCGCGGCGGGTCGTCGACGTTGTTCCGCGGGATGAAGCGGAAGATGTCGCGGATCGCCTGGAGGCAGCCGAGCTCCGAGTCGTGGGTGAAATGCGAGACCCCGGACGTCGCGGCGTGGGTCTCGGCGCCGCCCAGCTCCTCCATCGTCACGTCCTCATGCGTCACCGTCTTCACGACGTTGGGACCGGTGACGAACATGTACGAGGTGCCACGCACCATGTAGACGAAGTCGGTGATCGCCGGTGAGTAGACGGCGCCACCGGCACAGGGGCCGAGGATGGCGGAGATCTGCGGGATCACGCCCGAGGCGAGGGTGTTGCGGAGGAAGATGTCGGCGTAGCCGCCTAACGAGACCACGCCCTCCTGGATGCGCGCCCCGCCCGAGTCGTTGAGGCCGATGACCGGGGCTCCATTCCGGAGCGCGAGGTCCATGACCTTGCAGATCTTCTCCGCGAACGCCTCGGAGAGCGAGCCGCCGAAGACGGTGAAGTCCTGGGAGAAGACGTAGACGAGGCGCCCGTCGATGCGGCCGTAGCCCGTGACCACGCCGTCGCCCCAGTACTTCTGCTGGTCGAGGCCGAAGTCGGTCGAGCGGTGGACGACGAAGCGATCGAGCTCGACGAAGGTGCCCTCGTCGAGGAGGACGTCGAGGCGCTCGCGCGCCGAGAGCTTTCCCTTCTCGTGCTGTGCCCTGAGGCGCGCCTCGCCGCCGCCGAGCTCCGACTCGGCGCGGCGGCGC
>DATAIS010000284.1:0-8003 GCA_036262535.1 Gemmatimonadaceae bacterium
GGTCGACACGGCGGCGGCCGATGCGCCAGGCGCTGCGTCGTTCGCCATCGGGGGGAAGGCGTTGATGTCTGGTATTCGCGGACCGCTGACGGAGGCAGCCCCGTGGCCGGTGCATGCAACGATCAACAGGACAGCGACCGCGCTCAAGGCGAAACGGGGTCTTGCATCCGTGAAATGCATCGCTGCTCCAATCAGTCGACTGTGTCGGCGGGCGACGACCGCCAAATCGGCTCGCAGATACGCGTGGGGAAGCAGGCTTATGGCCCGCGTGAGGAACGAGATAGGGCGGCAAGCGACCAGCGCTTGCCGGACGCCGCGCCGTTCAGCGCGCTGCGTCGACAAGTATCCAGAGCTCGGACCGGGTGAGGTCGCGGCTGGCCAGGGTGCGGCGGGCGATGTCGGCGATCGGCGTGTTGGGATGCACGCGCTGGAACAGATCGGCGGTAACTCCCGCGGCCAGCGCCGAGAGATTGCTCACCGCGTTGACGGTGCCGTAGTCGTACGGGTAGCTCGTGCCGCCCGGCAGCATGAGCTCGAAGAGCGACCACTGGTCGAGCGCGCCGGCCGTGACCCGGTGCTGGTGAACCGGCTTCCAGAGGTCGCGCTCGACGGCGACGTAGTCCGCGCCGGGCTTGGAGCGCATGAAGTCGACCTGGAGGTACCTGCTTGGAGCGCCCGTCGCGCTCCTCATCGTCGTCCCGTCCACCAGCCGCCAGATCTCGCTGCGAACGGTCACCCGGGCGCCTTCCGTCTGCGCGAGGAGGCGCGAGGCGTTGGCGCCGTGCACCCGCCGGAACACCTGCTCGAAGGTGCTATCGGCACCGGTCGCGGCGAAGCTGTCGTACACGTTCGCGGTGACGTAATCGTACTGGCGTGGCGTGTCGGCAGTATACCGCACGTCATAGAGCTCCCAGGCCACCATCTGCTTGTTCTTGATGCGTGCCTGATGAACAGGCTTCCAGACCTGGCGTTCGAGGCGGAGGTACTCGTCGGTCTTGCCCGGCGCGACCTTCATGTAGTCGAGCACCACGAAGCGCACGGGAGTCGCACTGCCGGTCTCCTGCTGGGCGCCGCTCGCCGGCGCGCACACGAGGAGCAGTGCGAAGGATACGAGCGACGGCAGCGCAGGCACGAAGCGGCTACGGTGGGGCCGGTTCATATCGAGCCTCCGGGAAAGGGGACGGGGCTGGACGTGGAGCGCGACGAGAACATGTGCGACCCGGCTCACCGGAACAAGAAGGCGCTCGCGGCGCCCCATCGCCGGCTCGGCCCGCCCCGCTAACGACGAAGGCCCCGCCGTCCGGGCGGGGCCTTCGTCCAACTACAGCGCGTGTCCGGTAGCCGGCAGCCGCGGCTACTGCACCGCGTTGATCATGTCGAAGATCGGCAGGTACATCGCCACCACCATGCCGCCGACGACGACGCCGAGGAAGACGATCATCATCGGCTCCATGAGGGCGAGGAGGCCGCTGACTGCGGCGTCCACTTCTTCATCATAGAAGTCGGCGATCTTGCTCAGCATCTCGTCGAGACCACCCGTCTGCTCGCCGACGGCGATCATGCTGATCACCATCGGGGGGAAGACCGCGGACTTCTGCAGCGGCGCCGAGATCGTCTCACCGCCGGCGATCGAGGCACGCGACTCCATGATCGCGTCCTGGATGACGCGGTTGCCCGCCGTCTTCGCCGTGATCTCGAGACCGTCGAGGATACTGACGCCCGAGCCGATGAGCGTGCCGAGCGTTCTCGTGAAGCGCGACACCGCCGACTTCCGCAGCACGTCGCCGAGCACCGGCGCCTTGAGCAGCATGCGGTCGATCCTCAGCTGCCCGTCGCTGGTCTTGTAGTAGTTCTTGAACATCATGACGGCGCCGGCGATCGCGGCGACGACCGCCCACCACCAGCTCTTCAGGAACCGCGACGCGCCGATGACGATGCGCGTCGGCAGCGGCAGCGCGAGACCGACGCTCGCGAACATGTTCTCGAAGACCGGGATGACGAACACGAGCAGGACGACGATGGCGATGATCGCCACGCTCATGATCACGCCGGGGTAGATCGCGGCGCCCTTCACCTTTCTGATGAGGGCGTCGTTCTTCTCCTTGAAGACCGCCAGACGCATGAGGATGGTGTCGAGAATACCACCCGCCTCACCGGCGGCGACCATGTTGACGTAGAGGTCGTCGAAGGCCTTGGGGTGCTTGCGGAGCGCGTCGGCGACGGTGTGGCCCGACTCGACGTCGAACACCACCGCCTTCGTCACCTCCTTCAGCGCCGGGTTCTCGCTCTGCTTGGCGAGAATGTCCAGCGCCTGCACGAGGGGCAGACCGGCGTTGATCATCGTCGAGAACTGCCGGGTGAAGATGACGATGTCGCGGCCCTTGATCTTGCCGAGCTTCTTCTTCTGGGTGGGATTCTCGTCGATCTTGACGACGTTCATCCGCTGGCGCCGCAGCTGCGCGACGACCTCGTCGCGGTTCGCGGCGTCCATCGTCGCCGTCTTCATGTCGCCGGCGGCGGTACGTGCTGTATAGGTGAAGCTCGGCATTCTGGTCTCCTGGTCTCCCTAGCATCCGGCTGTCAGCTCTTAGCTTTTAGCGTTCAGCAACGGCGTCAACCGCAGTTGCTCGACGCTAACAGCTAATAGCTAAGAGCTTATTAGCGTCCTACCGGGCGTCCGCCCTGCTGCTGCTTCATCGCATTCCCGATCGGCATCGCCTCGTCGAGCGGCGGCTGGCCGATCATGCGCAGGAAGTCGTTCGGCTCGCTGCAGACGCGGAGGCATTCCTCGAGCGTCACCTCGCGCGACATGTACAGGTTGTAGAGCGCGTCGTTCAGCGTCTGCATCCCGTACTTCTTGCCGGCCTGCATCATGCCCGGGATCTGCTCGATCTTCGCGTCCTTGATGAGGGCGCGGATCGCCGGTGTCATGACGAGGATCTCGGCCGCCATGACGCGGCCGCGGCCCTTGGCGCGCGGGAGCAGCGTCTGGGTGATGATCCCCTCGAGCACGAAGCGGAGCTGTGTGCGCACCTGCTCCTGCTGGTGGCTCGGGAAGACGTCGATGATACGGTTGACGGCTTCGACCGCCGTGTTCGTATGCAGCGTCGCGAAGGCGAGGTGGCCCGTCTCGGCGATGGTCAGCGCCGCGGCGATCGTCTCCTGGTCGCGAAGCTCGCCGATGAGCACGACGTCAGGGTCCTCGCGCAGGGCGTACTTGAGAGCGTTGCCGAACGACTTCGTGTCGGTTCCGACCTCGCGCTGGTTGACGATGCATCCCTGGTGGCGATGGATGAACTCGATCGGGTCTTCGACGGTGATGATGTGACCGTGGCGCTCGCGGTTGATCTTGTCGATCATCGCCGCGAGCGTCGTCGACTTGCCCGAGCCGGTCGGTCCCGTGACGAGCACGAGCCCGCGCGGCTTCTCCGCCATCTTGGCGATGATCGGCGGGAGACCCAGGTCCTGGAACGTCTTGACGTTGAACGGGATCTGCCGGATCACCATCGAGACGCAGCCGCGCTGCTTGAAGCAGTTGCCGCGGAAGCGCGCGAGGTTCTGGATGCCGAAGGAGAAATCGAGCTCGTCATCGAGCTCGAAGCGCTTCTTCTGGTTTTCCGTGAGGACGCTGTACGCGAGCTGCAGCGTGTCCTTGGGGTTCAGGACGTAATCGACGTTCGAGTTCTGGATGTCGCCGTCGATGCGCAGCTTGGGCCGCTCGCCGGCCGTGATGTGCAGGTCGGACGCGTCCCTCTCGATCATCTCCTCGAGGAGCATGCGCAGATTGACGGTCGAGCCTTGAGTCGCGGGAGCGGTCATCAGATATACACCGTTTGAGTTTCCTACATTGCCGGCTCTTAGCTGTTAGCTGTTAGCGTCGAGCGACTGCGGTTGACGCCGTTGCTGAACGCTAAGAGCTAAGAGCTAACAGCCGATGCTCAGACGCTGGTCTCGCGGATGACCTGCTCCAGCGTCGTGATCCCCTTGATCACCTTCAGCCACCCGTCCATGCGGAGGGTGAGCATGCCTTCCTCGATCGCGCCGTCCTTGATCTCGGCGGCGCCGACGTTCTGGATGATGAGCTTGCGGATCTTCGGGGTCATGGACATGACCTCGTAGAGACCCTGGCGGCCCTTGAGCCCGAGCCCGTTGCACTGATCGCAGCCGGTGCCCTTGTAGATGTGCAGGTCGCCCATCCGCGTATCGAGCGAGAGGTTCTGGAGGTGCGGCGCGGCGTGCTTCGCCGCCTTCGCCTTCGCGTCGCGGAGCGCCTCGTCGGTGAAGCGCAGGTCGCGGAAGGTGGTCTCGGGCGAGACCTTCGCCGAAGCCATGTCCTCCTTGCTCATCGTGTAGCTCGTGACGCACTTCGAGCAGATGCGGCGCACCAGCCGCTGCGCGAGCACGAGGTTGAGCGCCGACGCGACGTTGAAGGGCTCGAGGCCCATGTCGAGCAGACGCGTCACCGTCTCCGGCGCCGAGTTCGTGTGCAGCGTCGAGAGCACGAGGTGGCCCGTGAGCGCCGCCTTGATCGCGATGCCGCCCGTCTCGAGATCGCGGATCTCGCCGAGCATGATGATGTTCGGGTCCTGCCGGAGGAACGCCTTCAGCGCCGCGGCGAAGGTCATCCCGATCTCGGTGCGAACGAGTACCTGGTTGATCCCGTAGAGGTTGAACTCGACGGGATCCTCCGCCGTCATGATGTTGACGTCGATCAGGTTCACCTTCGACAGCGCCGAGTAGAGCGTCGTCGTCTTGCCCGAGCCCGTGGGCCCCGTGACGAGCACCATCCCGTACGGGTTCGACACCGCCTCCATCAGCTCGCGCTCGGCGCGCGGCTCGATGCCGAACTTCTCGAGGTCGAGCGTCAGGTTGCCCTTGTCGAGGATCCGGAGCACGACTTTCTCACCGAAGAGCGTCGGCAGCGTCGAGACGCGGTAGTCGATGACCTTGTTGCCGACCTTCAGCTTGATGCGGCCGTCCTGCGGCACGCGGCGCTCGGCGATGTTCAGCTGCGCCATGATCTTGAAGCGCGAGATGAGCGCCGCCTTGAGCTTCATCGGCGGCTTCATCACCTCCGCGAGCGCACCGTCGACGCGGTAGCGGACGCGGAGCTCGTGCTCGAAGCACTCGAAGTGGATGTCCGAGGCGCCACGCTTCACCGCGTCGGTGAGGATGGCGTTGATCAGCTTGACGACGGGGGCGTCGTCGACGGCGCTCGCGAGCGCCGCCGCGGACATCTCCTCTTCCTTGTCCTCGACGACCTCGACGTCGCCGTCCTCCGCCTCGATGTCCTTGAGGAGCGACTGCATCTGCATGTCGCTCGACTCGTAGTACTTCTCGACGGCGTTGCGGAGGGTGTACTCCCCGGCGATGACCGGGAAGATGTCGTAGCGGGTGATGAACTTGAGGTCGTCGATGACCGCAAGGTTCGTCGGGTCCGCCATCGCGACGGTGAGCGTGCGGCCGTCGCGCTTGAGGGGGAGGACGAGGTGCTTGGAGGCCAGGTCGGACGGGATCAGCTTCGCGATGCGCGGGTCGACCTCGAAGCGCGAGAGGTCGACGGCCGGCATGCGATACTGCCGCGCGAGCATCTTCGTCAGCTCGGTCTCCTGGATGTACCCGAGCTTGACGAGGTTGTAGCCGACGCGGGTGCCGTTCTGCCGCTGTTCCTGCAGCGCGCGATCGAGCTGCTCTCTGGTGATCAATCCTTCGCGGAGAAGGAGATCACCAATACGCTCGGCGGTTGCGACGGGTGCGGCCATGAGGGATCGGGTCGGGAATACGCGCGGCGCCGCCAGAGACCGCGCCGGTCCGGCGCGCGCTATGGTGGCGGATAGGCGCGGGCAGTCTTCGGCCGCCGCCGCGTCCCCCGGCCTTCTATGGAGGGCCTGGCGCCGGCTTCACCCGCAATGGAGGGACGCGGAGTACCCGAAAACGTCACGGCAGAGCCCAGTTGCCGGGCCATCGCCGGACCGATCCCGCGCACGCGCTGAAGCGCCTCGAGCGAGCCGAACGCGCCGTTCCTTTCCCGGTCCTCGACGATCCGTGCCGCGAGCGCGGGACCGATCCTCGGTAGCGCTTCCAGTTCCTCCGCGTTCGCGCGATCGACATCGATGCGATCGCGCGGCGCCGGAGGGTCGAATATCGACGGCGGGCCGGGCGACACTGCACCCGCTCCGCCCGTTGAAACACCGGCAGTCCGCGACGGCCGCCCCCCGCCCCTCCCCCTCCCGCTTCGCTCCCTTCGCTCGACGGCGGCGGCCGACTCCGCGGCCACGATCTGCCTGCGCAGCGCCTCCCTCGACGCCGCATCAGCCGCCTCCCCCCGCCGCGCTGCCCCAATCGCCTTCATGAACCCACCGATCACGAGGACGCCGAGCAGGAAGGCCAGTGCCTTCTTCTCCGCGGCAGAGGGAGACATGGCCGCGAAGCTAGGCACCGGTGTCAGGAGCGCGTCATCGATCGACGGCCGCGAGCACCGATTCGCCGCGGCCGTGCCGCGGCTGGTGCGGAGGTTCGGGAGGAGCCGGTGCGGTGATGCGAGGGTGCGGTGAGCGGGTGCGTCGTGAGGGTCCCCGCATGTCCGTCGTATGACCGGCCCTGCTCCGCTCTCACCGGGTGAGAGCGGTGGCATGACTCGGGTATCTGGCCGGATGCGAAGAGGGTGAGGAAGCGCTCTTCGCACCACCGCACCCTCGCGACGGGTCCTCTCGCACCTCCGCACCAGCGGCCGCATGGCGGCCGCGCGTCTATCGCGTGACCAGCGCCACCGCGACGTCCCCGACGACTTGCAGCGACTTCGCGGACACCTTGTCGATGGTGTCGTAGATGGTGTGGTGGTAATTCCGCGGGCCGGAGGCTTCGACGTAGTAGAGGTCGATCACGTCGATGACGCGGAGGCCGGCCTTGAGGAGGGGAACGTGGTCGTCGGTGACGGCGTCTCCTACCTCGCCGACGAAGTAGTCGGCGTAGCCCATGTCGGAGGCGGTGGACCAGACGCGGGCGACGACCTCGGGGGCCTGCTGGACCGAGAACGCCTCCTGCTGGATGCGGAGGTCGGCGTCGCCGATCATGTCCCACAGCACGCCAAAGAGCGGCCGATAATCCGCGCTCGGAAGATGCTGGGCGAAATACTTGGCGCCGAGCAGCACGTCCTCGTCGCGGGAGAAGTTGCCGTAGTCCTCGCCGTCGACGAAGAGGAGGTCGACGCCGTACTGCGGCGGCGTCTTCTTCAGCACCTCGCCCAACGCGACGAGCAGCGCGACGCCGCTCGCGCCGTCGTTGGCGCCCGGGACCGGCTTCGTGCGGTCGCCGAGGATCGGCGAGTAGTCGGCGACGGGCCGCGTATCCCAGTGCGCGAGGTAGAGGATCCGCTGCGACTCCGCGGGGCGGAAGCGCGCGAGGATGTTGCGTAGCGGCAGCGTGTCGCCGGCGACGGTGACGTGCGTCCAGCGCTGCTCGATCACCGTGTCGGCGAGCGCGCGCATCTGCTGCACGATCCAGTCGCCGGTGCGCCGGTGCCCCTCGCTCCCCGGTATGCGTGGCCCGAACGCGAGCTGCGTCCGCACATGCTCGAGCGCCCGCTCACCGCTGAAGGCGGTCTTCGGACGCGAGTCGCAGGACGCCAGCAGGGCGGAAACCGCGAACAGCAAAAGCGTCATGAAACGGCGGAGATGCAACGACGTCATTCGTGGCTCTTAGCTGTTAGCTATTAGCGTCGAGCAACGGCGTTCGACGCGGTTCAAGACGCAGTCGCTCAACGCGAAAAGCTAATAGCTAATAGCCGATCGTGAATGGGAGCCGGGTCTGCGCATCACTTGAGCTCTCCCGCATAGAACTGCAGCTGCAGCGCGGCCGTGATCAGGGTCTGCGTGAAGCGGCGGTTGTAGTTGCGGTCCAGCGTGGCGGTGCGGCCGCCTTGCAGCGAGAACGTCATGTTCTCGTTCAGGTCCGTGTCGGCACTCAGCGAGAAGACACGGCGGCCGTTGTCGGCGAGGTAGCGG
>DATAIS010000285.1:0-18657 GCA_036262535.1 Gemmatimonadaceae bacterium
ACGCGCCAGCTGACGGCGCCGTTGTTCATCAGCGAGCGGCCGGCCATGCCGGCCTTCATGTAGCTCACCGACGCGGGCACCTCGACGAACGCCGAGTCACGGGGACCGATGGTGATGTCGGCGTCGTACATGCCATCGGAGAGCTTGTCGTCGCCGACGTAGAGGTTGTAGGTGACGCGCGGCTGCTCGAGCCCGTAATCGTTCGGGTTGAAGACGCGCATCACGATCAGCACCGAGCCACCGGTGACGCCGACGCCGTCCATGCGGACGTCGCGGAGGGCGACGACGGGGCGCGTGAAGGGGATGGGCTCGGGAGGCGGCCCGCTCGGGGCGCTCCGGCCGCCGCCGCACGCCGCGAGGGCGAGCGTCGCTGCGACGAGTAATCGTTGGCGCATCGAAGGGGCTCCGGTTGGGGTGTGCGCGCTCATCACGAATACGACTGTCCCGTCGGGGGCCGCGTCACTGAAAAACAGTTGGCGCTCGCGCCGATTCCCGGTTCACGATACCTTCGGTCATGCTTCGACTGACCCTCGCCGCGCTTCACCTCATCGCGCTCGGCATCGGGCTCGGCGCTGTCTGGGCGCGTGCGGCCGCGCTGCGCGCCGTGGACCGCGATCGTGCGGCTCTCCGGCGGGCACTGAACGCCGACACGTGGTGGGGGATCGCCGCGCTCCTCTGGATCTCGACCGGACTCTGGCGCCTTCTCGGCGGCTTCGAGAAGGCGCCGGAGTATTACTGGCGCAACGTCCTCTTCAACACGAAGATGGGCCTGCTCGTCGTGATCCTCCTGCTCGAGGCGTGGCCGATGATCACCCTCGTGCGCTGGCGGATGGCGAGCGGCGGGCGCGGAACGATGCCGAGCGGCAGCCGGCTCGGCGTGGCGGCGCGGCGGATCGCCTCGATCAGCAACGTCCAGGCGGTGCTCATCGTCCTGATGGTGCTCGCCGCGGTCGCGGTGGCGCGCGGCTACGGCACGCGCTGACCCGAGCTAGACGAAGTAGCGCGCGGCAACCGGGAGGAGCGACGGGTGCTGCACCAGCGCCTGCGCGAAGATCCTGCCTAACGTCCGGCGATCGGGCGCGATCGAGTTCACGGTGCGCGCGAGACGATTGTAGAACTCGTCGTCGAACCGGTTGAGCGCCTCCTTGATGCGATAGAAGCGCTCGTGATCCTCGCCAAGGAGCGCCATCCACTCGTGGTGGTAGCGCTCGAGCCGCGACGCGCCGACGTCGTGCGCCGCGAGCGCCGCCGCCGCCGTGCGCCCCGCGAGACGCCCCGCCTTCATCCCCGTGACGATGCCGCCGCCGGACAGCGGGTTCACCATGTGCGCCGCGTCGCCGCAAAGGATGACGCCGTCCGCGACGGTACGGCGCACGGTGGTATGGACGATGACGCCGCCGACCGTGTAGCCGGTGCGGACCCCGGTCGGGAAGTACGTGTCGAGGTAGCCGTGCAGCCACTCGCGCGCCGGCCGGCCGCCGCCTTTCAGCGCGACGATCCCGAGGCCGACGTTCGCCACGCCGACGCCCTTGGGGAACACCCACGCATAGCCGCCGGGTGCGACCCTGTCGCCGAAGTGGAGATAGATGGCATCGGGGTCGAAGTCGATTCCGGAGACGACGTACTGCGCGCAGCTCTCCATGTCGCGGGAGGGCACACGCGTGTCGAGCCCCGCCCAGCGGCCCACCATGCTCTCGACCCCGTCGGCGCCGATGACCAGCCTCGCCTCGACGGTGCCGTCGCCGCGCGGGCCGCGGATGGTAGCCAGCCATCCGTCGCCGGAGCGCGTCATGCCGATGACCTCGGTGCCGGTGCGGATCTCGGCGCCGAGGCGCCCCGCCTCGGCGGCGAGCGCGGGCTCGAAGCGCGTCCGGTCGAGGATGTAGCCGACGTCGCCCTCGGCGACGCGAACCTCGGTGCCGTCGGGGGCCCAGAAGATCACGCGCGTGATGCGGCGCGCGATCCAGGGGGCGTTCGTCGGGTCGAGGAACTCGCCGACGCCCTTCATCCCGACGCCCTCGCCACAGCGCACCGGCGCGCCGATGGCGCGGTCGCGCTCGAGGACGAGGACGTCGAGCCCGGGATCCGCGGCACAGGCCTCTCGTGCCGCGACGAGTCCCGCGGGGCCTCCGCCGACGACGAGGATGTCGCAGCGCTCGTGCGTCATCGAGTCACGCTCAGGCGACGAGCGCGGGGTTGGCGACCATCGCGAGCGCACCAACGGGGCAGGGTGCGATGCACTTCGTGCAGCCCGTGCAGGTGGCCGCGTCGACGATGAGCCCCTCGCGCCGCATCGAGATCGCGGTCGGAGGGCAGAGCGGCATGCAGAGCCCGCACTCGTCGCAGAGCTGACGGTCGACGACCGCGACCGTGGGAGGGAGGCGACGCATGTGAGCGAGGTTACACGCCGCCGCCATGTTGTGTCAAGTCAAAGGGTTGCTCGTCATATACTCGCCGAGTAGGTTTTTTCTGCTTACCCCCCGACAACTCACTCGCACGCTCGGTCGTGATGCGCTGGCCCTTCTTCAAGAGCGGTTCCCTCTTTCCCGCGAACGCCATCGGCGTCGACCTCGGCACCGCGAACACGCTCGTGTACGTGAAGGGCGAGGGGATCGTGCTCAACGAGCCATCGGTCGTCGCCATCGATCGCGACTCGAAGCGCATCCTCGGCGTCGGCCTCGAGGCGAAGCGGATGCTCGGCCGGACGCCCGAGGGCGTCATCGCCGTTAGGCCGATGAAGGACGGCGTCATCGCCGACTTCGACGTGACGGAGAAGATGCTCCGATACTTCCTCAAGCTGATCATCGACAACCACGTCTTCCGCGTGAAGCCGCGCGTGATCGTGTGCGTGCCGTCGGGGATCACGGAAGTGGAGAAGCGCGCCGTCCGCGACTCGGCGATGGGCGCGGGGGCGAAGGAGGTCTTCATGGTCGCCGAGCCGATGGCGGCCGCGATCGGAGTCGGCCTGCCGGTCGAGACGCCGACGGGGAACATGGTCATCGACATCGGCGGCGGCACGACCGAGATCGCGGTCATCGCCCTGAGCGGCATCGTCAGTGACACGTCGATCCGTATCGGCGGCGACGAGCTCGACACGGCGATCGTCCAGTTCATGCGCAAGAACTACAACCTGCTGATCGGCGAGCCGACGGCGGAGCAGATCAAGATCGGCATCGGCAGCGCCGCGCCCGTTGGCGAGGAGCGCGAGATGGAGGTCAAGGGTCGCGACCTCGTGTCGGGCATCCCGAAGACGGTTCGCGTCCACTCGAGCGAGATTCGCGAGGCGATCCAGGAGCCGATCCAGCAGATCGTGGACGCCGTCCGCCGCGCCCTCGAGATCACGCCGCCCGAGCTCGCGAGCGACATCGTCGACCGCGGGATCGTGATGACGGGCGGCGGGGCGCTCATCCGCGGCCTCGACCTGCTGCTCAGCCAGGAGACGTCGCTCCCCATCCACGTCGACGAGGATCCCCTCACCTGCGTCGTGCGCGGGACCGGCCGGATTCTCGACGACGAGGAGAAGTACAGCACCGTCCTCGAGGCCTGAGTCGCCGTGGCGCGTGCGAGCCGGCTCGACAGCCGTTTCGATACCGGTCTGTTCATCGCGTGCGTCTTCCTCGCGATCGTCGCGCACGGGCTCCCCGCGCACCTGCGTGAGCCGATCGCGGCGACGATGCGGCGCACGATCGTCGCACCGCTCGTCGCGCTCCAGCACAACGCGGAGCTGAGCCGGGCCGCCTGGCTCGCCCACGAGTCCAACACCCGCATGCGCGACTCGCTGTCGCTGCAGGCGATGCGCGTCAACTCGCTGGAGAAGGAGAACGAACGCTTCCGGCGCCTGCTCGGGCTCGGCAGCGAGCTGCGCTGGGGGTTCGTCCCCGCCGAGGCGCTGCACAGCGGCGCGGTCGGAGACGAATGGACTCTGACGCTCTCGGCGGGGAGCCGGCAGAAGGTGACGCCCTTCAGCCCCGTGGTCGCGCCGGAAGGACTCGTGGGGATGGTGCAGACGGTCGATCCGCGGATGAGCATCGCGATCATGTGGACGCACCCCGATTTCCGCGTCAGCGCGATGGCGGCCGACGGCAGCGCGTTCGGAATCGCGCAGGCCCATCAGGGAAGCGGGGCCGACCGATACCTGCTCGAGCTGCGCGGCGTGCCGCTGCGCAACCAGGTGAAGCGGGGCACGCTGATCGTGAGCTCGGGGCTCGGTGGTGTGTACCCGAAGGGGATTCCGATCGGCACCGTGATCGATACCCTCCGCTCCGACGGTTACGCTCGGAAGTATCTGCTGCGGCCGGCGGTGCTGCCGCCCGACGTCCTGTCGGTGATGATCCTGCAGCCCGACCGCGGGCAGCAGGGGGTCAGCGGAGTGTGGGCAGGGCAGGTGGCTCAGGCCGACAGCATCTCGCGCGCGGCGGCGTCGATCGATTCGGCAGCACGCGCCTCGCGCGCGCCGGCGGTAGCGCCCGTCCCGGCACCGACGGACAGCGTGCGTCCGGCCAACGCGGACAGTGTCGCCGCGGCCGCCGCGGCAGCTCGCGCGAGGCGCGCCCGGCGCGACAGCATCCGCGCCGATTCGGTGCGTCGCGCCCGGGCGGCGGACTCGGCGACGCCGCGACGCGACACCGCGCGTCCAGACACCGCCCGGCGCGACACCACGGCGCCCGTCGTTCCTCCGGTGTCGCCGGCGCCCGCCGTCGTTCCACCACGCTGACCGATGCTCTCCTGGCGCACGCTGCGGCCGATCCTGGCCTTCGTCATCCTCGTCGTGCTGCACTACACGCTACGGCCGGTGCTCGGATGGCGGACGTCGGTTGATTTCCTGGTCCTCGCGCTGCTCCTCGCCAGTGTCCGCATGCGTCCGGGAGCCGCGGCCGTGCTCGGTTTCGCGATCGGGCTGGTCGCGGATTCGCTATCGGTGGGGTCCTTCGGGTCGGCGGCGCTGGCGATGAGCGTGGTCGGATTCGCCGCGTCGTGGTTGCGCGCCGTGGTGTTCGCGGAGAACCTGGTACTGCACGCGCTCTTCTTCTTCGCCGGGAAGTGGCTCTTCGACATCCTCTTCCTCATCGTCGAACGGCGCGTACGGGGGCTCGATCTCGTCTTTCAGCTCTTCATCTGGTCGCCGTTGACGGCGATGGTCACGGCACTGGCGGGCATCGTCGTCGTGATCCTGCTGCGGCCGATGCTCGACTCGCAGCCCGCGTAGCAGAGCGGGGGGGAGGATCCGGTGAGCTTTCACCCGAACGACATCGCGAGGCGGGCGCGCACGGCGTCGCTCGTCGCGACCGCCGTCATCGGCTTCCTGCTCGCGGCGTTCTTCCGGACGCAGGTCCTCGAGCGCGCGCGCTATACGCTGCAGTCGGAGGAAAACCGGCTCCGCGAGGTACCGCTTCCCGCGCCACGCGGGATCATCTACGACCGGAATGGCCAGGTCATCGCCGAGAACGTCCCCGGCTACTCGGTCTCGATCCTCAGCCCGTCGGCGGATTCGCTGCGCGCCGCTCTGAAGCGACTGAGCGGCACGATCCAGCTCTCGAACGACCAGATCGAGGTCGCGGTGCGCCGTTATCGGCGCGCGCCGAACCGGCCCGCAGTGATCCTCTCCGACGCCGGGTTCGACGTCGTCTCCGTGCTCGAGGAGCACCGCGTGGAATTCCCGAGCCTCATCATCCAGGCGGCGCCGAAGCGGTTCTATCCCGACAGCACGGCGGTCGCGTCGTTCGTCGGCTACACGGGCGAGATCACGGAAACGGAGCTGACGCGCCCGCAGTACGAGGGGTACAAGGCGGGACAGCAGATCGGGAAGGGCGGACTCGAGCGCCAGTACGAGAAGCAGCTGCGCGGCCGCGAGGGAACGCGATTCGTCGAGGTGGATGCGCGCGGGCGCGTCGTCCGCGAGGCGGGCGCGCGGCAGGAGATCGAGGCGTTAGGCACCGAGCCGCTCTGGACGAACATCGACCTCGACCTGCAGCGCTACGCGACGTCGATCTTCGGCGACTCGCTCCAGGGCGGGCTCGTGGCGATGGATCCGGAGACGGGCGCGGTGCTCGCCCTCGTGAGCGCGCCGAGCTTCAACCCGAACCGCTTCGTCGGCGGGATCCCCGCGGACTACTGGCGGGCGCTCAACACCGACCGCCGGAAGCCGCTCTACAACAAGGCGATCCAGGGAACGTACCCGCCGGCCTCGACCTGGAAGCTCGCGACCTCGCTGATCGCGCTGCAGAACAAGTCGGTGAGGATGACCGACCGCATGCCGCAGCCGTGCACCGGCGGGTATCAGTACTTCAACCGGTACTTTCGCTGCCACGACCGGGCCGGCCACGGCGACGTCAACCTGCAGCAGGCGATCGAGAAGTCGTGCGACGTCTACTTCTACCAGCTCGGCATCCGGCTCGGCCTCGAGAACCTGATCGCCGGCGGCGTCGAGCTTGGCTTCCGTGAGCGAAGCGGCATCGACCTGCCGAGCGAGACGCGGCCGATCTTCCCGAGCGACATCCGGTATTACGACGAGCGCTACGGGCCACGGCGCTGGAGCCGCGCCGTGACGCTCAACCTCGCCATCGGGCAGGGCGAGAACGACCAGACGGTCGTGAACATGGCGCGCTTCTACACCGCGCTCGCCACCGGCGGGCTCGCGGCGCAGCCGATGATCGCCAGGGGCGACCCGAAGCGAAAGAAGATCTTCGACCTCACCCCCGACCAGATGACGGGAATCCGCGAGGCGCTCGCGGGCGTGGTTTCGTCGCGCGGCACCGCGGGAAGCGCGCAGATCCAGGGTACCGTGCTCGCCGGAAAGACGGGCACGGCGCAGAACGCGCAGGACCCGAACAACGATCACGCCTGGTTCGTCGGCTTCGCGCCGGCCGAGAAGCCGAAGATCGTCGTCGCCGTGATGATCGAGTTCGGCGGCCACGGATGGCGGGCGGCGCGCATCGCGTCGTCGGTCATCTCACGCTATCTGCACGCGACGCCGACGCAGATGTTCCAGACGGAGGGGTAGTGACCAAGCGGCTCGCGGGCGATCCGGCGCTGGTCGGGATCGCGCTCCTTCTCTCCCTCTACGGGCTGGCGATCGTCTATTCGGCGGGTCAGACCGACGTCGCCACCGTCGCCACCAACGCGTGGCGGAGCCAGATCGTCTGGATCGTCCTCGCGTTAGGCGTGGCCACCGCGGCGAGCCGGGCGTCGGTGCGCTTCGTCGACTGGATGACGCTTCCGCTCTACGGCCTGACGCTCGTGCTGCTGCTGATGACGCTGATCGGCTTCGGCGGCGGCGCCGGCACCGCCGCGAGCACGAAGAGCTGGCTGACCATCGGCGGTCATCGCATCGGACAGCCCGCCGAGCTGGCCAAGGTGAGCGTCGTGCTGATGCTCGCGCGGGTGCTCGCGTCGAAGAAGGATCCGCCGAAGACGCTCGCCGAGCTCTGGCGGCCCGCCCTCGTCGTCGCCGTGCCGTGGCTGATGATCATGCTCCAGCCCGACCTCGGGACGGGTCTCGCCTTCATCGGCATCTTCTTCGGCATGCTCTTCTGGGCCGGGGTACCGTGGCCGCTGCTGCTGCTCATCGCGAGCCCGGTCGTGAGCCTCGTCGGCGCCTTCAGCACCTGGGTGTGGGGAATCTGGTTCGTGATCCTCATCCTGCTCGTGCGGCGCTATCGCCCCTACCCGCTCGAGGGCGCGATCCTCGTCGTCGCCAATGTCTGCATGGGGGTGCTCGCGCCGATCCTCTGGGACCGGCTCCAGCCCTACCAGCAGCGACGGCTGCTGACCTACCTCGACCCGACCGCCGACGCGCGCGGGTCGGGCTACCACGTCATCCAGTCGATCGTGGCGATCGGCTCGGGCGGCTGGTTCGGCAAGGGCTACACGCTCGGCACCCAGAAGCGTCTCGCCTTCCTCCCCGCTCAGCACACCGACTTCGTCTTCTCGGTGGTGGGCGAGGAGCTCGGCTTCTTCGGCGTGATGTTCGCCCTCGCGCTCTTCCTGCTGCTCCTCCTGCGCGCGATCCGCATCGCCGCGCGCGCCAACGATTCGTTCAGCAGCCTCCTCGCGATCGGCCTCGCCTCGAGCTGGTTCGTGCACGTGTTCATCAACGTCGGCATGACGCTGAGCCTGATGCCGATCACGGGTATCCCGCTCCCCTTCTTCAGCTACGGCGGCTCCTTCATGCTCGCGAGCTGGCTCGCCGTCGGACTGCTCGGGCGCGTCGCCGCGGAAGGTAGGGGGGCGAGGAGCGACGCGCTCGTCATCTGAACGATCGCGGCCGCCTTGCGGCCTGCTGGTGCGAGGTGCGAGAGGATCCGTTGCGAGGGTGCGGGGTGCGAGAGCACAGCCGCACCCTCTTCGCATCCAGCCACATACCTGGTGCTACCGACCGCTCTCGCCTGCGCGGGAGCGAAGCAGGGTGGGGGCGAGGAGGGCGACGCGGCGACCATCACGATGCCCTCGCTCACCGCACCTTCGCATCAACGCACCGGCTCCTCTCCGAACCTCCGCACCAGCTCGCGGCGCGGCCGCGGCGACCGCTTTCTCGTCTCTCGTCGCCGTTGGCAAGTCCTTGCAAGCTCAGGGGATGCACGTCACATTTCGCCCCATGGCCTGGTTCAAAAAGGAGCGAAAGCCGCGACAACCCCGGCGGGAACGGCTCGAGATCCCGCCGGACACGTGGGAGAAGTGCGAGGCATGCGGGCACACGGACCTGCGCGAGAAGTTCGAGCGCAACCTCAACGTGTGCCCGAGCTGTGAGTACCACCGCCGCATCCGCGCGAGCGAGTACCTCAACATCATGCTCGACGAGAACAGCGTCGAGGAGACCGAGGTCGATCTCCGCTCCGCCGATCCGCTGGGCTTCCCCGAGTACCAGGCGCGGCTCCGCAAGGCGAGCACGAACGCCGGCGAGTCGGATGCGATCCTCACCGCGACGGGGACGCTGCACGGGATGCCGGTCAACGTCGGCGTGATGGATTTCGCCTTCATGGGCGGCTCGATGGGATCCGTCGTCGGCGAGAAGATCGCGCGCCTCGGCCAGCGATCGCTCGAGCGCAAGTATCCGCTCGTTCTCTTCACCGCGTCGGGTGGAGCACGCATGCAGGAAGGGGTGCTCTCGCTGATGCAGATGGCGAAGACGTCGGCGATGCTCTCGATGCTCGGCGAGCGGTCGATCCCCTACATCGCGGTGCTCACCAATCCCACCACCGGTGGCGTCAGCGCGAGCTTCGCGATGCTCGGCGACGCGATCCTCGCCGAGCCGGGGGCGGTGATCGGCTTCGCGGGACCGCGCGTGATCAAGCAGACCATCGGCCAGGATCTCCCCGAGGGGTTCCAGACCGCGGAATTCCTCCTCGATCATGGGATGGTGGACGCGGTGGTGCACCGGAAGGAGCTCAAGGGGACGGTCGACCAGATGCTTCGGCACATGACAGGCAAGCCGGCCGCGACGGGGTGGACGTCCCCCTGACGGACTATCGCGCCGCGCTCGACGCGCTCTTCGCGCGAACCGCGGGTGCATCGAAGCCTGGGCTCGAACGGACAGAAGCGCTCCTCACGGCCATCGGCGACCCGCACCGCGCCTTTCCCGCGATCCACGTCGCCGGCACGAACGGAAAGGGGAGCGTCTGCGCGACGCTCGACGCGCTGCTCTCCGCGGCGGGGCTCAAGGTCGGCCGCTACACCTCGCCGCATCTGGTCGATTTCCGTGAGCGCGTGCTCGTCGGCGGCATCGCGATCGAGCCGGAGCGCGTCACGGAGTGGTTGAGGCGCCACGACGGGACGATCGAGGAGACGGGTGCGACCTTCTTCGAGGCGACGACGGCGCTGGCCTTCGACCACTTCGCCAGGGAGGGCGTGGACGTCGCCGTCGTCGAGACGGGACTCGGCGGACGACTCGACTCCACGAACGTCCTCGAGCGCCCGGTGGTCGCGGTGGTGACGAGCATCGCCGCGGACCACACCGAGATCCTGGGCTCGACGCTCTCCGAGATCGCGCGCGAGAAAGCGGGCATCTTCAAGCAGGGCGCCCCGGCGGTGATCGGCGAAGACGAGGGACCGATCGCATCGCTGCTCGAGGCGTGTGCGCACGAGCGGGGCGTTTCGGCGGTGCTGCGCGCGGGGCGCGACTGGCGCGTCGCCGACGCAGCCGTGGATGCGACGGGAACCACCTTCGCCATCCTCACTCCAGGGGAGCGCCGCGTGCTGCGCACCCCGCTCCGTGGCGCGCATCAGGCAGCCAACGCGGCCACGGCGCTGATGACGCTGCGCACCGACGGCTTTCCCTGGAGGCTCGACGCCGCCACGATCGAGCGCGGGCTCGCCGGCGTGCGGCTCGCGGGGCGCTTCGACCGGCGGGAGCGGTGGCTGTTCGACGTCGCCCACAATCCGGAGGGGATGCGCGTGCTCGTCGAGACGATCGTGCTCGCGGAGCTGCCACGACCGCTGCACGTGCTGCTCTGCGTCCTCGCCGACAAGGACTGGCGTGCGATGATCGACATCCTCGCTCCGGCGGTTGACCAGCTCGTGGTCACGCTCGCCCCGACCGCCCCCGAGGCGCGGCGCTGGGACCCCGGCGAAGCGCACGCGCACGCCGCGGCCCATGGAATCGACGTTCGCCGCGAGGACGATTTCGATCGGGCGCTCGCGCTCGTCGAGCCGCGCGACGGGACGACGCTCGTCACCGGCTCCTTTCACACGGTGGGCGACGCGATGGCGCGGTTGCGAGTCGATCCGCTCGCCCGGTAAATTCCCTCGAATGTCCCAAGGGCCGCTCCCAGGTTTTCGCGACTTCTATCCCCAGGAGCTGGCCGAGCGCGCGTACATCATGCGCGTCTGGCGCGACGTCGCCGCGCGCTACGCCTTCGTCGAGTACGACGGCCCCCCGCTCGAGGCGCTCGAGCTCTACACGCGAAAGAGCGGGGAGGAGATCGTGGGTCAGCTCTACAGCTTCGAGGACAAGGGTGGGCGCCAGGTCGCGCTGCGCCCCGAGATGACACCGACGGTAGCACGAATGGTGGCCGCGCGCGCGAACGCGCTGCGCAAGCCGGTGCGCTGGTTCTCGGTGCCGCAGCTCTTCCGCTACGAGCGGCAGCAGAAGGGGCGCCTCCGCGAGCACTTCCAGCTCAACGTCGACATCTTCGGCGAGGCGGGAATCGCGGCCGACGCGGAGCTGCTCGCCGTGGCGCTCGACATGATGCGGTCGCTCGGCCTCGGCCCGGACGACGTGCGGGCGCGCGTCTCCGATCGGCGGCTGCTGCACGCCCTGCTCGCGCACCTCGGCGTCGCCGAGGGCGCGCACGACGGCGTGTTCGCGGTGATCGACAAGATCGAGCGCACGCCGCGCGACGTGTCGCGCGAGAAGCTCGCCGCCCTCGGCGTCGAGTCGGCGGCGATCGAGCACCTCTTCGCGCTCCTCGAGATGCGCGACGTCGCGACGCTGCGGCGGTCGGTGGGCGCGGCTCCGGAGGCGCTGGGCGAGCGGCTGGCGGATCTCGACCGGTACTTCGAGCACCTGCGCGCGCTCGGGGTCGCGGAGTATGCGCAGCTCGACCTCGGCATCGTGCGCGGGCTCGCCTACTACACCGGCGTCGTCTTCGAGCTCTTCGACGCCAGGGGAGAGTTCCGCGCGGTCGCCGGCGGCGGCCGGTACGACACCCTGCTCGAGGCGTTAGGCGGGGCGAGCCTGCCGGCGCTGGGCTTCGGGATGGGCGACGTCGTGCTCGGGGAGCTGCTCCGCGCGCGCGGGCTGATGCGCGCCGAGGCGGCGGGACCGGAGCTCTGGGTCGCCGGCCCGACGGGCGAGCAGGACCTGCCGGCGGTGATGCGCGCGGCGACCGCGCTCCGCCGCGCCGGGCGGCGCGTCGAGTACGCGCTCCGCCCGCAGCAGCTGGCGAAACAGTTCAAGGCCGCGACGGCGGCTGGAGCGAAGCACGTCGTGATCGTTCCCGGCGCGCTGCGCGACGGGGACGGGGCAGGCGAGTACGCCGTCCGCGATCTCGCGACGGGCGAGCAACAGACCCATCCCAGCATCGACGCGGTGGTGCGCGCCCTCGCGCGCGGGCCGGAGGAGGTGCCGCATGACCGGAGTTCGAACCGTGGCTGACGACAAGAAGCTGACGACACGCGCCGAAGACTTCAGCGCGTGGTACAACGAGCTGGTACTCAAGGCCGAGCTGGCGGACTACGCGCCGGTGCGCGGCTGCATGGTGATTCGCCCGAACGGCTACGGCATCTGGGAGCGGATGCAGCAGGCGCTCGACGCGATGTTCAAGGAGACGGGACACGTCAACGCGTACTTCCCGCTCTTCATCCCGCAGAGCTACCTCCAGAAGGAGGCACAGCACGTCGAGGGGTTCGCTCCCGAGACCGCGGTCGTGACGCACGGCGGCGGGAAGGAGCTCGAGGAGCCGCTCGTCGTCCGGCCGACCAGCGAGACGATCATCTACTCGATGTTCGCGAAGTGGGTGCAGAGCTACCGCGACCTGCCCGTGCTCATGAACCAGTGGGCGAACGTCGTCCGCTGGGAGATGCGCACGCGGCTCTTCCTGCGCACGCTCGAGTTCCTCTGGCAGGAGGGACACACGGCGCACGCCACGCACGACGAGGCCGAGGAGGAAGCGCGGAAGATGCTCGGCGTCTACCGCGATTTCATGGAAGGCTGGATGGCGATGCCGGTCGTGACCGGCCGCAAGACGGAGAGCGAGAAGTTCGCCGGCGCGCTGCGCACGTACTGCCTGGAAGCGATGATGCAGGACAACAAGGCGCTCCAGGCGGGGACGTCGCACAACCTCGGACAGAACTTCGCGAAGGCCTTCGACCTGAAGTTCCAGAGCGAATCCGGCACGATGGAATACGCGTGGAACACGAGCTGGGGCGTGTCGACGCGCATGATCGGGGGCCTGGTCATGACGCACTCCGACGACACGGGCCTCCTCGTGCCGCCGCTGCTCGCGCCGATCGAGCTCGTGATCGTGCCCATCTACCGCAAGGACGAGGAACGCGCTCGCGTGCTCGAGGCGGCCGAGCGGATCAAGCGCTCGCTCGCCGACTGGGAGCGCCGCGCGCCGAACAGGCTCCGCGTCGAGATCGACACGCGCGAGGGGATGACGCCGGGCGCGAAGTACTATCACTGGGAGCTGCGCGGCATTCCGCTGCGCCTCGAGCTCGGACCCCGCGACCTCGAGAAGAATCAGGGAATCCTCGTGCGGCGCGACACGCGCGAGAAGCGCCCTGTTTCGCTCGACGCGATCGGCGAAGAGGTGGAGGACGTGCTCGAGCTGATCCAGGAGAGCATGCTGATCACCGCGCGCGAGCGGCGGGAGAAGAACTCCGTCCGCAAGCCGATCTCGTACGACGAATTCCGCCAGCTGATGGAGGGCGAGGGTGCGTTCGTCTATGCGGGCTGGTGCGGCGACGGCGCGTGCGAGGCCGCGGTGAAGGAGGAGACGAAGGCCACGATCCGCTGCCTCCCCGACGAGGAGTTCCAGTCGGCGGAGGCCTCGCGGACATGCCTCAAGTGCGGGCGCGGCGCCACCGAGGAGGCGCTGTGGGCGAGGGCGTACTGACGCCCGGAAGCCGCATCACGTCGGCGATGCATTCGCCGTCGGCGTTCCCCCGCCGCGACGGCTGGCTGCACGCCGAGGACGTGTCGCTGGCGGATCTCGCCCGCGAGGTCGGGACGCCTGCGTACGTCTACAGCACGGCCGACATCAGGACCCAGTACGCTCGCCTCGACACCGCGCTGTCGGGCGTCCCGCACCGCCTCCACTACAGCGTGAAGGCGAACGGGAACCTCGCCCTGCTTGGCGTGCTGCGTGGGCTCGGGGCAGGCGTGGATATCGTGTCGGAAGGAGAGCTCTTCCGCGCTCGCGCGGCCGGCTTCCGCGGCGAGGACGTCGTCTTCAGCGGCGTCGGAAAGACGGCGCAGGAGCTCGAGGCGGCCGTCGCCTTCGGCGTGAAGCTGGTGAACGTCGAGTCGGAGGCGGAGCTGCGGCTCCTCGACGAGGTCGCGCGGCGGATGGGCAAGATCGCGCCGGTCGCGCTGCGGGTGAATCCCGAGGTGGAGGTCGAGACGCCGCACCACTACACGCGGACGGGCGAGCGCGGCAACAAGTTCGGCATCCCGTACGACGAGGCGGAGGAAGTCGCGCTGCTGGCGTCGCGGCTGCGCGGCGTCAGGCTCGCCGGGCTCGACATGCACATCGGTTCGCAGGTGACGCGCGTCGAGCCCTACGCGCGCGGACTCGAGAAGCTGCTCGAGCTCCGCGCGGCCGTGGATCGTGCCGGGGCGGGGAAGGAACTTCGCTACCTCGACATCGGTGGGGGACTCGCGGTCACCTACGACGAGGAGAGCGAGGCCGATCTCGACGAGTTCGCGCGCGTCGTGGTGCCGGCGGCGAAGGCGAGCGGGCTCGAGCTCGTGATGGAGCCGGGGCGCTTCCTCGTCGGCAACGCGGGCGTCCTGCTGACGCGGGTGCTGTACCGCAAGCGCAGTGGCGGGAAGGACTACGTCATCACCGACGCCGGGATGACCGAGCTGCTCCGTCCGTCGCACTACAACGCGTTCCACCGCATCGAGCCGGTCGGACCGGCCGGCACGCCCGACGTCGTGGACGTCGTCGGGCCGGTCTGCGAGAGCGGCGACTTCTTCGCCCGCGACCGCGCGTTAGGCAGCGTCGAGCCGGGTGACCTGCTGGTAGTGCGATCCGCCGGCGCGTACGGGGCGGTCATGTCCTCGCACTACAACGCGCGGCCGCGCGTGCCGGAGGTCCTCGTCGAGGGGCGGCGGTGGGCCGTGGCGCGCGCCCGCGAGAGCTTCGAGGACCTGGTGCGACACGAGACGGCGACGCCCGACTGGAGGACTCTCTGAGCATGCTCGTCGGACTGATGACCGACACACACGACCGGCTCCCGGCGATCGCCGAGCTGGTGACGCGGATGCAGGCGGCCGGCGTCGGCTTTCTGCTGCATGCCGGCGACTTCTGCTCGCCGTTCTCGCTCATCCCGTTCTTCGAAAGAAACATGGCCGTCGGCGGCATCTTCGGACGCAACGACGGCGATCCGGAAGGGATTCGCGCCAAGGCCTCGCAGGGGATGGGCGTCGAGCTCTACGAGTCTCCGCACAGCTTCGAGATCAGCGGCCAGCGCATCCTGCTCGTGCACGATCTCGGCGACGTCAACGAACGCTCGATCGAGGGGCACGCGCTCGTCGTTCACGGCTGCTCGCACCAGCGCGAGATCCGCACGCAGGGAAAGGTCACGATCGTGAACCCCGGAGAGGCCTGTGGCTGGCTCACCGGGAAGCCGTCGGCGGCGATCGTGGATCTCGACACGATGAAGGTCGACTGGCTGACCCTCGAGGGAAAGGAGTGGGCCCGGTAGCGGGCGGATACATGGCATCGCGGATCCTCATCATCGACTACGGCTCCCAGTTCACGCAGCTCATCGCGCGGCGCGTTCGCGAGGCGCGCGTCTACTCCGAGATCCACCCGCCGACGCGCAGCATCGAGTGGATCCGCGAATGGCAGCCGACGGGCATCATCCTCAGCGGCGGTCCCTGCTCGGTGTACGGCGAGAACGTTCCGACCGCGGATCCACGGCTGCTCGAGATCGCGCCGATCCTCGGCGTCTGCTACGGGATGCAGCTCATCGCGCACATCGAAGGCGGCGCGGTGGTCCGCGCCGGCCGCCGCGAGTACGGCCGCGCCGACTTCGAGGTGCTGGAGCCCGCGGGCGTCTTCGCCGGGTTCGACGGCACGCCGGAGAAGGCGTGGATGAGCCACGGCGACCACGTCGAGCGCCCGCCGAAGGGATACGTCGTGACGGCGCGGAGCGCGAACTCGCCGATCGCCGCGATGCGGCACGAGACGCGCCCCATCCACGCGGTGCAGTTCCATCCCGAAGTCGCGCACACGCCGCGCGGCGGGGAGATCATCCGGAACTTCCTCTTCGACATCTGCAAGGCCGAACCGTCGTGGACACCCGGCGCCTTCATCGACGACGAGGTGCGCAGGATCCGCGACCTGGTCGGCGACGCGCGGGTGATCTGCGGGCTTTCCGGCGGCGTGGACTCGAGCGTCGCCGCCGCACTGGTACACCGCGCGATCGGCGACCAGCTCACCTGCGTCTTCGTCGATACGGGGTTGCTGCGGCTCCACGAGCGCGAGCAGGTCGAGCGCACCTTCCGTGCGCACCTCGGCATCTCGCTCGTCACGATCGATGCGGAGAAGCGCTTCCTCGACGCGCTCGCCGGCGTCGAGGACCCGGAGAAGAAGCGGAAGATCATCGGCCACACCTTCATCGACGTCTTCGAGGACGCGACGGCGCAGCACGCGAAGGGAGCGAAGTTCCTCGTCCAGGGGACGCTCTATCCGGACGTGATCGAGTCCGCGTCGCCGCGTGGGGGGCCGTCGGTGACGATCAAAACGCACCACAACGTCGGCGGCCTCAAGCCCGACATGAAGTTCCAGCTCATCGAGCCGCTGCGGGAGCTCTTCAAGGACGAGGTGCGCAACGTCGGGCGCGAGCTGGGGCTGCCGGAGGAGATGGTCGGCCGGCATCCGTTCCCGGGTCCGGGCCTCGCGATCCGCGTGCTCTCCGACGTGAGCCGCGAGAAGCTCGCCGTGCTGCGGAAGGCGGACGCGATCTACCTCGAGGAGATCCGCGCTGCGGGACTGTACGGAGAAATCTGGCAGGCGTTCGCCGTCCTGCTCCCGGTGCGCAGCGTCGGCGTCATGGGCGACGAGCGCACCTACGACAACGTCCTCGCCCTGCGTGCGGTGACCTCGGTGGACGGCATGACCGCCGACTGGTTCCACTTCCCGCACGAGGTGCTCGCGGTGATCTCGAGCCGGATCATGAACGAAGTGGACGGCGTGAACCGCGTCGTGTACGACGTCAGCTCCAAACCACCGGCTACCATCGAGTGGGAATGAACAGAGGCTCTTAGCTCTTAGCTCTTAGCGTTGAGCGACTGCGAAAAAAGGACGGCGTCTCACGGAAAAACCCGTTAGACGCCGTTGCTCTACGCTAACAGCTAATAGCTAATAGCCGCCGTTCAGACTCCCTTCTCCTTGAGCAGCTCGAGGAACTGCCTCGGCTCCGTCAGCGCGAGGAGTCGCTGCGGCACGTCGGGCTCCTTCGAGAACTGGGCGATCTTGCCGAGGACGGGGAGGTACTGGTTCGAGACCTCGAGCGGCGGGGCGACGATGAGGAAGAAGAAGTGCACCGGCCTCTCGTCGATCGCCTTGAAGTCGACGCCGCTCGCCTTGCGGCCGAACGCGACGCGGAGCTTGTTGACGACGAGCGAGCGGCAGTGGGGGATCGCGATCCCCTTGCCGATCCCGGTCGAGCCGAGGTTCTCGCGACGCTTCAGCATCTTGAAGAGCATCCCCTCGCTCTTCTCGTCGAGCTTCAGGAGCCCGATAAGCTCCTTCAGGATCTCGTCCTTGGTCGTCCCTTCCAGCTCGAGCTTGATCGCGTCTTCCGAGAAGAACTCGCGCAATTCCATCTATCGAAGTCCCTGTGGGTTCCGGGAGCTGCCAATCCTGCGCACGAACCTCTAACTGTAGCCGTGACCGGAAGGGGTGTCAAACCCTTAGGTTGCAGCGACTTTCGCGATCCGGTAGCTTTCTTCCATGTCGCGCTTCCCCTTTCCGATCGACGCCGGGGTGCCGCTCTATCTGGCGCCCATGGCGGGGGTCTCCGAGTCGCCCTTCCGCCGCCTGTGCCGCATGCACGGTGCGGATGTGGTCGTCACGGAGTTCCTGTCCGCGGAGGGCATCCGGCGCGAGAACGAAGCGACGATCGCCAAGCTTCGCTTCGAGCCGTCGGAGCGCCCGATCGGCGTCCAGATCTTCGGCGCCGAGCCGGCCGCGATGCAGGAGGCCGCCGCTTTCGTCACCGACGTGTTCCAGCCCGAGTTCATCGACATCAACTTCGGCTGCCCCGTCAAGAAGGTCGTGAAGCGCAACGGTGGCTCGGGGTGCCTCAAGGACCTGGGCCTCGTGCAGGAGGTCATCCGCGCCGTCATTCGCGGGACGCACCTGCCGGTGACGGTGAAGATCCGCAGCGGCTGGAGCGAGGAGATGCGCGACCCGGTCACCATCGCGCTCCGCTGCCAGGACGCCGGGGCGAAGGTCCTCACGCTGCACCCGCGCACGCGCTCGCAGATGTACAGCGGCAACGCGCGCTGGGAGGAGATCGCGGCAGTGGCCGCCGCGCTCGAGATTCCCGTGCTCGGTAACGGCGACATCAAGACCCCCGCCGACGCCGTGCGCATGTACCGCGAGACGCAATGCGACGGCGTGATGATCGCCCGCGGCTCCTTCGGTCAGCCGTGGATCTTCGATCAGGTCCGCGCGATGCTCGACGGTACGCCGGTGCCGCCGGATCCGACGGTCGAGGAGCGGTTCGCGATCGCCCTCGAGCATGCACGGATGGCGGCGGCGTACGAGCACGATCCGCGCGGCGCCGCGATCGAGTTCCGCAAGCACCTCGGCTGGTACGCGAAGGGCCTCCCGGGTTCGGCGGAGCTGCGCAAGAAGCTCCACGCGGTGACGTCGTTAGGCGAGGTCGAGGGGATCTTCGCCGACTACCTCGCCCACCGCGACCGCTGGAGCGCGACCGAGGCCGCGGAGCCCGGGGCGCTCGAGCCGGTGGAGGCGTGAT
>DATAIS010000286.1:0-13895 GCA_036262535.1 Gemmatimonadaceae bacterium
GAGAAGGACATCACCCTCGCCGTCGCCGCGCGCGTCGCCGAGGTCCTGCGCGCGCGCGGCTACGGCGTCGTGATGACGCGCACCACGGACACGCTCATCGCCCTCGTCGACCGCGGCCGCATCGCCAATGCGAGCAAGGCCGACCTCTTCCTCTCGATCCACGTCAACGCCGCCAACCCGAAGTGGAAGAAGCCGGCCAGCACGCGCGGCTTCGAGACATACTTCCTCGCCGAGGCGAAGACGGAGGACGCGAAGCGCGTCGAGCAGATGGAGAACGAGGCGGTCCGCTTCGAGACCGGCGTCCATGCGCCGAAGGGCGATCCGCTCGCGTTCATCATCAACGACATGGCGCAGAACGAGCACCTGCGTGAATCGAGCGACCTCGCCCAGGAGGTCCAGCGCGCCCTCGCCGTCGTCCACCCGGCGCCCGACCGCGGCGTGCGCCAGGCGAACTTCGCGGTGCTTCGCGGATCGTTCATGCCGGCGGTCCTGATCGAGGTCGGCTTCGGCACGAATCCGAGCGACGCCGCGGTGCTCGAGAATTCGTGGTGGCAGCGCCGCCTCGCCACGGCCATCGCCGACGCGACCGGCGCCTACCTCGCCGGCTACGAACGTCGCGTCGCCGGCCCCCCCGCGCGATGATCCGGACCTCCGCCGCGCGTCTCTCCATCGTCGCGGCGGTCGTATCCCTCGCCGGATGCGCGTACTACAACGGCATCTACAACGCGCGCCGTGCCGATCGTGCCGGCGAGCGCGCGCTCGCCGATCTGGATGACACCACCGCCGCGGGGCGCTTCGCCGACGCCGCGGCCGCGGCGGAGACGGTGCTCGCCCGCTATCCCGACAGCCGCTGGCGGAGCGAGGCGCTCTATCTCGCGGGGCGCGGCCTTGCCTTCACCGGGGAATGCGGCCGTGCGCTGTCGCGGCTCGACGACGCCCGGCGCACCACGCTCGATCCTCGCCGGCGCGACCGCGCCCAGCTCGCGAGCGCGTGGTGCCTCACGCTCCAGTCCCGCCACACCGAAGCGCTCGCCCTCGCCGGGCCGCTCGAGCGTTCCTCCGACGACGAAGTCGCGCGCCTCGCGCTGCGCATCTCCGCCCGTGCACGGCTAGGCCTCGGTGACGGCACGGGTGCGGCGCGCACGCTGTCGCGCGTCGACCCCGCGGGGGGCACCTGGCTCCTCGCGCGCGACGCCGTCGGCCGCGGACTGCCGCTCCGCGCCGAGAGCCTGCTCGCCGCGCCGCTTCGCGCCGGTGACGCGCGTCCCGAGCTCGTCGATCTCGTGCGCGATCTCTGGCGGCGCGACACGTCCGTCGCGTGGCGGATCACGCGTACCGCGCTCGCCTCGCGCGCGCCGGGCGAGGTGAAGACGTCCCTCCGCCTCGCGGCGGGTGAGCTCCTCGCCGCCGACGGGCGCGACGCCGACGCGCGGGCGGTGGTCGCACCTCTCGCCCGCGGCTCGACGCGCGACAGCGCGAGCGTTGATCGCGCGCGCGACATGATACGTCGTGGCACGCTGCGCGATGCCACGTCGCTCGACGAGATGGAGAGCCGCCTCCGCGCCATCGATCCGCGGGGCGGCACGGAAAGCGTGGATCTCGTCGTCCTCCTCGCGCGCACGCTCGCGGCCTCGGATACGGGCGACGGGGCGGGCCGCTTTCTCGCCGCTGAGGTCGTGCGCGACAGCCTCGGCGCGCTTGGCGTGGCGCGCGCGCTCTTCACGAGCCTGCCCGCCGCGGCGCCGCTCGCGCCCAAGGGATGGCTCGCCGCCGCCGCGCTCGCGGGCGACTCGGCGCCCGACTACGTCGCCATCGCGCGCCGGCGCTGGCCGCGGTCACCCTACGTGCGCGCGCTGGACGGAAGCGAGGGGTCGGACGGTACCGCCTTTCTCGGCGACAGCGCGCTGCGCGTGACATGGGAGCGGGCGGTGACGACATTCTCCGACAGCGTCGCCGCGCGCCGCGCGGCGATCCTCATCGCGAGCCCCCCCCGACCATGACCCCGACCCACCAGACGCGCGACGCCTTGCCGCTCGCGACCTCGGTTGCGGGGATCGCCTTCGCGAACCCGATCGTCCTCGCCGCGGGGACGGCGGGTTACGGGCGCGAGCTCGCGGGGCTCACCGATCTCCGCGCGCTCGGCGGCATCGTGACGAAGGCGGTCAGCATCACTCCGCGCGCGGGCGCTCCCGCGCCGCGCGTCGCCGAGTTCGCGGGGGGAATGATCAACGCCATCGGGCTCGCGAATCCGGGACTCGAGGCCGTGCGCAGGGAGCACCTCCCCTGGCTGCTCGAGCATCTCGCCGGCGCGCCGACGCGGGTGATCGTGAACGTGGTCGGCAGCGCCGTCGAGGAGTTCGCGACGGTGGTCGCCGGACTGGATGACGTCTCGGCGGGCGGTCGGAAGGTGGACGCGTTCGAGCTCAACGTGAGCTGCCCTAACGTTCGCGCCGGCGGGATCGAGTTCGGCGCCAGCGTCGAATCGCTCGTCGCGGTGGTGAGTGGCGCCCGCCGCGCCACCGCGAGGCCGCTCTTCGTGAAGCTGTCGCCGGTACTCCCCGACATCGCCGCCACGGCCCGTGTCGCGGTCGATGCCGGCGCGGACGCCATCACGCTCGTGAACACTCTGCCCGGGCTCGTCGTCGACGTCGAGCGGCGCCGGCCCGCGCTTGGATTCGGCAGCGGCGGCGTGAGCGGCAGCGCGCTCCTGCCCATCGGCGTGCTCGCGACCTGGAAGGTGCATCGCGCGCTCCCGGACGTCGGCCTGCTCGGCGTCGGGGGTGTGGCGTCCGCGACCGACGCGCTCCAGTACCTGCTCGCGGGCGCGAGGCTGGTCGGGATGGGAACCGCGGCGATGCGCGACCCGCGGCTCGCGCTCCGGATCGTCACCGATCTCGAGAAGTGGTGCGCTCGCGAGGGCACGACGCTCGCTGGCGTCGTCGGAAGTCTCGAGTGGCCGACGTGACCGCCGCGGGAACGCAGGAGCGCTGCACGCCGATCGTCGCGCTCGACGTTTCCTCCACGGGCGAGGCGCTCGCGATCGTGGACGCGCTCGCCGACGCGTGCCACTTCTACAAGGTCGGGAGCGAGCTCTTCACCCGCGAAGGCCCGACCGTGGTGCGGGCGCTGCGGACGCTGCAGCGCGAGGTCTTCCTCGACCTGAAGCTTCACGACATTCCCAACACGGTGCGTCGCGGCTGCGCGGCGGCGGCAGCGCTCGGCGCGCGCCTGGTCACGGTGCATGGAGTAGGGGGCGAGGCGATGGTGCGCGCGGCGGTGGAGGGCGCGGGTCCATCGTGCGGGGTGCTCGCCGTGACGGTGCTGACGTCGCTCGACGCGCCCGCCCTCGCGTCGAGCTGGGGACGACGCGACGCGAGCATTCGGGAAGAGGTGCTCCGACTGGCGGGGGTCGCGGCGGCCGCCGGCGCGCACGGCGTGGTCTGCGGCGGCGAGGAGCTCGCCGACCTCCGAGCGCGCTTCCGGACGACCCTCGCCCCGCTCGTGCCGGGAATCCGGCTCGAGGGCGGGGCCGCCCACGATCAGGCTCGGGTGGTGACGCCGGCACGGGCGGCCCACGACGGGGCGCGCTACGTCGTCGTCGGCCGGGCGGTTACGGCCGCGCCGGACCCGGTCGCGGCGATGCGGGAGGTCCGGCGGCAGCTGGCGGCCGGAGCCTGAGCGCGGGGAAGAGGGCCGCGGACACGATCGCGCGGGTCTCGGGGACCCGTAACGTGCCGGTTCGTCGCGGGTTGCGTGCCATGGAAGGCGACATTATCATACGTGTCTGGCCGTAAACCGGACCCGTTTTGGCACGTCTGGAGGACCCGTGAAAGTTCGTAGCAGCGTGAAGCCGATTTGCGAGCACTGCAAGGTCGTCAAGCGCGACGGCGTGACTCGCATCATCTGCAAGCGCAATCCCAAGCACAAGCAGCGTCAGGGCTAACATGGCACGTATTGCCGGCGTCGATCTCCCGCGCGACAAGAAGGTCGAGATCGGGCTCACATACATCTTCGGCATCGGCCGCGCGACGGCGCAGTCGATCCTCGAGAAGACGGGCGTCGATCAGTCGCTGCGCGTGCGCGACCTGAGCGAGGCGGACGTCAACAAGCTCCGCCAGGCGATCGAGCGCGATCACCGGGTGGAGGGTGCGCTCCGGACCGAGGTCGCGATGAACATCAAGCGACTGATGGACATCGGGTCGTATCGCGGGATCCGGCACCGCCGGGGCCTGCCGGTGCGCGGCCAGCGGACGCACACCAACGCGCGCACGAAGAAGGGTCCTCGCCGCGCGATCGCGGGCAAGAAGAAGGTCACGAAGTAATCCTATGGCGACTGCTAAGAAGACGAAGCGCGTGATCGAGGCGGAAGGGATCGCCCACGTCAACGCGACCTTCAACAACACGATCATCACGATCACCGACACGCGCGGGAACGCGGTGGCCTGGGGGTCGTCGGGGAAGGCGCAGTTCAAGGGCTCGAAGAAGAGCACTCCGTTCGCCGCGACCGTGGCCGCCGAGCAGGCGGCGCGCGAGGCGCTGAGCCTCGGGGTGCGTCGGGTCCACGTTCGCGTGCAGGGTCCTGGCAGCGGCCGCGAGTCGGCCATCCAGGCGCTCGCCGCCGCGGGGCTCCAGGTGAAGTCCATCAAGGACGTCACCCCGATCCCGCACAACGGCTGCCGTCCCCCGAAGCGTCGGAGGGTTTGAGGAATGGGTCGGTATACAGGCGCGAGCTGCAAGCAGTGCCGCCGCGAGGGGACGAAGCTCTTCCTCAAGGGGCAGAAGTGCTTCACGGAGAAGTGCCCCGTCGAGCGTCGTCCGTACGCGCCGGGCCAGCATGGCCAGACGCAGGCGCGTCGCCGCAAGACGTCGGAGTACGCGAAGCAGCTTCGTGAGAAGCAGAAGATCAAGCGCATCTACGGTGTGAGCGAGGCGCAGTTCCGGAACACCTTCGAGAAGGTCACGACCCTTCCCGGGATCACCGGCCACAACCTCCTCGCCGCGCTCGAGAGCCGGCTGGACAACATCGTCTATCGCATGGGCTTCGCGCCGAGCCGCAAGTCGGCCCGTCAGCTCATCCGTCACCGTCACGTCGAGGTGGGACAGAAGACGGTGGACATCCCGAGCTACATGGTCACGCCGGGCGAGGAAGTCCGCGTGCGCATGAAGTCGCGCGAGCAGGCGAGCATCCAGGTCTCGATGGACCAGGCCTCGCGCGGCGCGCCGCTCTCCTGGATCGCCGTCGACCGCGAGACGTTCAGCGGCCGGGTCCTCGAGCGCCCCACGCGCCCGAACATCCCGATCGCCGCGCAGGAGCAGCTGGTCGTAGAGCTCTACTCGAAGTAGCAGCTGCCGGCTGCCAGCTACCAGCTGCCAGCCGTCACGCATCGCAGTTCTGGCAGCTGGCAGCTCATCGCTGGCAGCTGCTGTTCGGTCGGGACCTTGACTCCCATACGGGCCTGCCGCGCGTCAGGGGCGGGGCAGGGCGTTACCGAGGCGGATCTCGGTAGGACCACGAGGAATCAGTACCAATGGCACAGACCATCGATCTCCGCGGGCTCGTTCGCCCGCAGCTCGTCGAAGCGACGTCGCGGGACGACAACCCGAACGTCGCCGAATTCCGGCTCCAGCCGCTCGAGCGCGGCTTCGGCCACACGCTCGGCAACGCGATGCGTCGCATGCTGCTCTCGTCGCTGCGTGGCGCGGCGGTGTGGGGCTTCCGCATCGACGGCGTCGTCCACGAGCACCAGACCATCTCCGGTGTCGTCGAGGACGTCCACCAGATCATCGGCAACCTGAAGACGCTCACGCTCTCGATGTCGGACGACGTCGAGGAGGCGGTGCTGCGCATCAGCAAGTCGGAAGCGGGCCCGGTCACGGCCGGTGACGTCCAGGAGTCGAGCGGCGTGCGCGTGCTCGATCGCGGGCACCACATCCTGACGCTCCAGGACGATCGCGACCTCAACATCGAGCTCTACGTGAACAAGGGGCGCGGCTACGTCGAGGCGGACCAGCACCCGCTCGATCGCGGCCTCCCGGTCGATCTCGTTCGCATCGATTCGATCTACAATCCGGTCCGCCGCGCCAACTTCGCCGTCGCCGAGACGCGCGTCGGGCAGCGCACCGACTACGACCGCCTCACGCTGACGGTCGAGACGAACGGCACCATCACGCCGCAGGAAGCGGTCAGCTACGCCGCGGCGCTGGCGCAGACGCACTTCCAGTACTTCGTCGAGTTCGGCTCGCACGCGTCGGCCCCGCTCAGCGCCGGCGACGGCGCGGCGTCGGGCGACGGCGCGCGACTCGGGTCGCTGCTGCGCACCCCGATCGACGACCTCGAGCTCTCCGTGCGGTCGGTGAATTCGCTGAAGAACTCCAACATCCGCACCCTGGGTGATCTCGTTCGCCAGACGGAGAGCCAGATCCTCCAGGTCAAGAATTTCGGGAAGAAGTCGCTCCAGGAGATCGCCGATCTCCTCGAGCGTGAGGGATTGAACTTCGGCATGCGCTACGAGGACGGTCTCGACGGCGTGCGGATCCTCGATTGGGGAACCCCGCCGAGCCGGGCCGCCGTCGCGTCGATGCCGGACGACGACGAGACGGAGGAGTAAGTTCGATGCGGCACGCCAAGGCGGGACGGTCGCTGCGACGCACCAGCGAGCAGAAGCTCGCGCTGATGCGCGCGCTCGCCCAGTCCCTGATCGAGCACGGCTCGATCGAGACGACGGAAGCGAAGGCGAAGGAGCTGCGGCCCTTCGTCGAGAAGCTGATCACGAAGGCGAAGGAGGGCACCCTCCACTCGCGGCGGCTGGCCATGCGTCACGTCCAGCAGCGTGCGATCGCCGACAAGCTGTTCCAGGAGCTCGGACCGAAGTTCGCCACCCGCAAGGGCGGCTACACGCGGATCCTCAAGACCGGCCACCGCAAGGGTGACGGCGCCGATCTCGCGCGCATCGAACTGATCGAGGGCTGACCCATGGCCATCCAGCGCAACCGCTGCTTCTCGTGCGGCAAGGGCGTTGCCTTCGGCAACAACGTCTCGCACGCGAACAACAAGACCCGCCGCACCTGGCGTCCCAACCTCCAGGTCGTGCGGACGCTCGTCGATGGCAAGGTGACGAAGGTGAAGGTGTGCACCCGCTGCCTCGCCGCGAACAAGGTCCCGCGCGCGCCGCGCGCCTCGCGCGTCGCCTGACCGCGATCGCCACTCCTTGTCACGGCACGAGGATGGGGGAGCTATTCTCTAGCTCCCCCTTTTTCGCGCCCTTCCGCTCCGCCTTCCGCCACTCAGCACCTCCATGCCGACCGCGCTGATCACCGGCATCACCGGCCAGGACGGCTCCTACCTCGCCGAGCTCCTGCTCGCGAAGGGCTATCGCGTCGTCGGTATCGTGCGCCGCAGCTCGACGACGCCGTACGAGCGCATCGCGCACCTGGTCGACCGCGTCGAGCTCATCTCGGCCGACCTCCTCGACCAGCACTCCCTCGTCGACGCGATGCGTGAGGCGAAGCCCGAGGAGATCTACAACCTCGCCGCGCAGAGCTTCGTCCAGACCTCATGGACGCAGCCGGTGCTCACGGGCGAGTTCACCGCGCTCGGCGTGACGCGCATGCTCGAGGCGATGCGCAAGGCCTGTCCCGACGCGCGCTTCTACCAGGCGTCGTCGAGCGAGATGTTCGGCAAGGTCATCGAGACGCCGCAGCGCGAGTCGACGCCCTTCTGGCCGCGCTCCCCGTACGGCGTCGCCAAGGTGTACGGCCACTGGATCACCGTGAACTACCGCGAGAGCTTCGGGCTCTACGCCGTCTCGGGGATCCTCTTCAACCACGAGTCCCCGCGGCGCGGCCTCGAGTTCGTCACGCGGAAGGTCACCGACGGCGTCGCGCGCATCAAGCTTGGCCTCCAGCGCGAGCTGCGACTCGGCAATCTCGACGCGCGCCGCGACTGGGGCTTCGCCGGCGACTACGTCGAGGCGATGTGGCTCATGCTGCAACAGGACGAGCCCGACGACTATGTCGTGGGCACGGGCCAGACCTGGTCGGTCCGGCAGCTCTGCGAGATCGCCTTCGCGTCGCAGGGACTCGACTGGGAGGACCACGTCGTCGTCGACGAGAAGTTCATGCGGCCGGCGGAGGTGGATCTCCTCGTCGCCGATCCGGCGAAGGCGAAGCGGGTGCTGAAGTGGGAGCCGAAGGTCGGGTTCCGTGAGCTCGTCGAGATGATGGTCGACGCCGACATCGCGCGGCATCGCGCGACGGGGCATCGCGCCGGGCGGTGACGCGGCGCGCGCTCGTCACCGGGGCGGCCGGCTTCGTCGGGCAGTGGCTCTGCCGTTCGCTGCTCGAAGAGGGATGGGACGTCGTCGGCGCCGGCATCACCGCCCAGCCGGGACACTGGACGCTCGACGACGATGAGCGCCGGGCGGTGACCTGGACGCTGGCCGACGTGAGGCGGCAGGCCGACGTTGCCCGTGTCGTCGAGTACACGCGGCCGGACGCGATCTTCCATCTCGCGGGGGTGAGCTTCATCCCCGATGCCCAGGGGGACCCGGTCCTCGCCCACGAGATCAACATCCTCGGCGCGGCGCGGGTGGTGTCCGAGGTGAGAGTGCGGCGGGCGGCGGGGGAGATCGATCCCGTCGTCCTCGTCATCGGCAGCGCGGACCAGTACGGCCTCGCCGCCGGCCGCGATCCCGTAGACGAGTCGACACCGCAGTCGCCGATCACCGTCTACGCGGCGTCCAAGGCGGCCCAGGAGGTCGTCGCCCTCGAGGCGGCGCGGCGCGACGGGGTACGAGTGGTGGCGACGCGAAGCTTCAACCACAGCGGCGCCGGCCAGCCGGCGCATTTTCTCCTCCCCGCGCTCGTCGCCCGCGCCTTCGCCATCGGACGCGCCGAGAGTCCGCCGGTACTGCGCATCGGCAATCTCGACACCGTCCGCGACTTCCTGCACGTCCGGGACGTCGTCCGCGCCTACATCCTACTCGCGGAGAAAGGCGCAACCGGCGAAGTTTACAATGTGGCGAGCGGGCAGGGCTGCCGCGTGCGCGAGCTCGCGGCGAAGGTGCTTGCCGCCGCGGGAGTCGAGGCCGAGCTCCACGTGGACCCGGGGCTCGTCCGCCGCATCGAGGTCGCCTCGCTCGTCGGGAACAACGCCAAGCTGCGCGCGGCCACGGGGTGGCGGCCCGAGCTCACGTGTGACGATATCATCGCCGATCTGATCAATGCCGCGTCGCACTGACATCCATCGCATCCTCCTCATCGGCTCCGGTCCGATCGTCATCGGCCAGGCCGCGGAGTTCGACTACTCGGGGACGCAGGCCGCCAAGGCGCTGCGCGAGGACGGGTTCGAGGTCATCCTCGTCAACTCGAACCCGGCGACGATCATGACCGACCCCGAGTTCGCCGACCGGACGTACATCGAGCCGGTGACGCCGGAGTTCGTCGAGAAGATCATCGAGCGCGAGCGTCCCGACGCGCTGCTGCCGACGATGGGCGGTCAGACGGCGCTCAACGTCGCGATGGCGCTGTCGCAGAACGGCGTGCTCGAGAAGTACGGCGTGGAGCTCATCGGGGCGAACGCGCGCGCGATCGCGATCGCCGAGGACCGCCGGCTGTTCGGCGAGGCGATGGCGCGCATCGGGCTCGCCGTCGCGAAGGGCGGCATCGCGAAGAGCCTCGACGAGGCGATCGCCCTCCTCGACGTCACGAGCTTCCCGGCGATCATCCGACCCTCGTTCACGCTCGGCGGGACGGGCGGCGGCATCGCCTACAACCGCGACGAGTTCGAGGAGATCGTGCGCCGCGGCCTCGACCTCTCGCCGGTCGGCGAGGTGCTCGTCGAGCGGAGCGTGATCGGCTGGAAGGAGTTCGAGCTCGAGGTGATGCGCGATCACGACGACAACGCGGTGATCGTCTGCTCGATCGAGAACATCGACCCGATGGGGGTGCACACCGGGGACTCGATCACCGTCGCGCCGGCGATGACGCTCACCGACCGCGAGTATCAGGTGATGCGCGACGCGGCGCTCGCGGTCATCCGCGAGGTCGGGGTCGACGCCGGCGGCTGCAACATCCAGTTCGCGATCAATCCGCGCGACGGCGAGATGCTCGTGATCGAGATGAACCCGCGCGTCTCGCGCTCGTCGGCGCTGGCGTCGAAGGCGACCGGTTTCCCGATCGCGCGCATCGGCACCAAGCTCGCCGTCGGGTACCGGCTCGACGAGATCACCAACGACATCACGCGGACGACGCCGGCGTCGTTCGAGCCGGTGCTCGACTACGTGGTGGTGAAGGTGCCGCGGTTCGCATTCGAAAAGTTCCCCAACGCGAGCCCGCGCCTGACGACGCAGATGAAGTCGGTCGGCGAGGCGATGGCGATCGGCCGCACCTTCAAGGAGGCGTTCCAGAAGGCACTGCGCGCCCTCGAGACGGGGCGCAACGGGTGGAACGTCGCGCCGCGCGCCGCCGATGACCGCCTGCCCGACGACAGCATCGACGCCCTCAAGGGCGCGCTCCGCCAGCCGACGCCGGAGCGCGTCTTCCAGCTCAAGCGCGCCCTCGACGCCGGGATCGGCATCGACGCCCTCGCCGAGATGACGGGGATCGATCCCTGGTTCCTCAACCAGATGCGCGAGCTCGTCGAAGTGGAGCGTGCCTACGCGACGAGCAGCGACGACGGCCCGGCGCTGCTTCGCGCGATGAAGCGGATGGGCTTCTCCGATCGCCAGCTCGCCGAGCTGCGCGACGAGTCCGAGTCCGACGTGCGCGCGCGGCGCTGGAGCCTCGGCATCCGGCCCGCCTACAAGATGGTGGACACCTGCGCCGGCGAGTTTCCCGCGGCGACGCCGTACCTCTACGGGTCGTACGACGAGGAGAGCGAGGCGCCGCGCAGCGGGCGTCGCTCGGTGGTGATCCTCGGCAGCGGGCCGAATCGCATCGGGCAGGGCGTCGAGTTCGACTACTGCTGCGTGCGCGCGGTGCTGGCGCTGCGCGAGCGCGGGTTCGAGACGATCATGATCAACTCGAACCCGGAGACCGTCTCGACCGACTTCGACATCTCGGACAAGCTCTACTTCGAGCCCCTCACCTTCGAGGACGTGCTCGAGATCGTCGATCGCGAGCAGCCGGAAGGGGTGATCGTGCAGCTCGGCGGCCAGACGCCGCTCAAGCTGACGCGCGCGCTCGAGGCGGCGGGCGTGACGATCCTCGGCACGTCTCCCGACGCGATCGACGTCGCCGAGGACCGCCGCCGCTTCGACGCCGTCGCGCGGGAGCTCGGCATCCACCAGCCCCCTAACGGCACGGCGACGAGCGTGACGGAGGCGGTGCGGGTCGCCGACGAGATCGGGTACCCGGTGCTCGTCCGGCCATCCTACGTGCTCGGCGGGCGCGCGATGCAGATCGTCTACGACGAGCCGTCGCTGCGCGAGTACTTCGAGCGCGCGGCGCGCGTCTCCGAGGAGCGGCCGGTGCTCATCGACAGCTTCCTCGAGGACGCCTTCGAGGCCGACGTCGACGCGATCGGCGACGGCGAGAACGTCGTCATCGGCGGCGTCATGCAGCACATCGAGGACGCGGGCATCCACTCCGGCGACTCGGCGTGCGTGCTTCCCCCGTACCTCATCGGCGAGCGCGACCTCGAGACGATGCGCCGCCACACGATCGCCCTCGCGAAGCGGCTCGGCGTGGTCGGGCTGATCAACGTCCAGTTCGCGGTCAAGAACGGCGTCGTCTACGTGCTCGAGGTCAATCCGCGCGCGAGCCGCACGATCCCCTTCGTCTCGAAGGCGATCGGCGTCCCGCTGGCCTCGCTCGCCGCCCGCGTGATGCTCGGCGAATCGCTCGACGACGTCGGCCTGCACGAGGAGATCGTCCCGCCCTTCGTGTCGGTGAAGGAGGCGGTGTTCCCGTTCAACAAGTTCCGCGAGGCGGATCCCATCCTCGGCCCCGAGATGCGCTCGACGGGCGAGGTGATGGGGATCTCCGACTCGTTCGGCAGCGCCTTCGCGAAGGCGCAGACGGCGGCACAGAACGACCTCCCGCTGCGCGGGACGGTCCTGATCACCGTCAACGATCACGACAAGCCGAACGTGACCCCGGTGGCGCGGCGCTTCCACGAGATGGGCTTCCGCATCGTCGCGACCGAGGGAACCGCGCGCTACCTCCGCGGGCGCGGCGTCCCCGCCGAGCGTGTCTTCAAGGTGCACGAGGGCCGTCCGCACTGCGGCGACATGATCGTCAACGGGCAGGTGCAGCTCCTCATCAACACGCCGCTCGGCAAGCACGCGCAGCACGACGACTACCAGCTGCGCCAGGCGGCGATCAGCAACCGCATCGCCTACACGACGACGCTCTCGGCGGCGAACGCGGCCTGCGACGCGATCCTGTCGCTGCGCTCGCGGACGGCGACGGTGCGGTCGCTCCAGGAGTGGCACACGGTGCTCGCCGAAGGCCGGGCGCTGGCGGCGCGTTAGGCACGGGATGAGCGACTATTTCGTGCACGAGTCCGCGTACGTCGACGAGGGGGCGCGCATCGGCAAGGGGACGAAGATCTGGCATTTCTGCCATGTCATGCCCGGCGCCGAGATCGGCGAGCGCTGCTCGCTCGGCCAGAACGTCGTCGTCATGAACGGCACGCGCATCGGGACGAACGTGAAGATCCAGAACAACGTCTCGATCTACGAGGGCGTCGAGCTCGAGGACGACGTCTTCTGCGGCCCGTCGATGGTCTTCACCAACGTCATCAATCCGCGCAGCCACGTCTCGCGCCGCAACGAGTACCAGCGGACGCTGGTGCGCCGCGGCGCGTCGATCGGCGCCAACGCGACGATCGTCTGCGGCGTCACGCTCGGCGAGTACGCCTTCGTCGGCGCCGGCGCGGTCGTGACGGCGGACGTGCCGCCCTACGCGATGATGGTCGGCGTGCCGGCGAAGCGGCGGGGCTGGATGTGCCAGTGTGGCGAGCGCCTTCCCGACTCGGGCGCCGGCACCTGCAAGGCCTGCGGTAGCCGCTACGAGCGGGAGGGAGACGGGATCCGCCGCGTCGGGGAGGGACGCCCGTGACGAAGGGGCCGATCACCGACCGCGACGTCCGCATCGCGCTCGTCGGCTGCGGGCGCATCGCCGGCAACCACTTCGATGCCATCGCGCAGATCGAGGGGCTGACGCTCGTCGGCGTCTCCGACACCGTCGCCGAGCGCGCTCAGGCGGCGGGCGAGGCGCAGGGGGTGCCCTGGTTCACCTCGTACGAGAAGATGCTGCGCGAGGTCGAATCGGACGCCGTCGCGATCTGCACGCCGTCGGGACTCCACCCCCAGCACGGCGTGCTCGCGGCGCGCTCGGGCCGCCACGTCGTGAGCGAGAAGCCGATGGCGATCTCGCTCGGCGCGGCCGACGAGCTGGTGCGCGCCTGCGACGACGCCGGGGTGCATCTCTTCGTCGTGAAGCAGAATCGCCTCAACCCACCCATCCAGCTCCTCAAGCGCGCCGTGGACAAGGGGCGCTTCGGGCGCATCTATCTCGCGAACACGACGGTGCGCTGGACGCGCCCGCAGGAGTACTACGACCAGGCCCCGTGGCGCGGGACGTGGGAGTTCGACGGCGGCGCCTTCATGAACCAGGCGTCGCACTACGTGGACCTCATCCAGTGGCTGATCGGCCCCGTGGAGAGCGTGGTGGCGAAGACGGCGACGCTCGCGCGTCGAATCGAGGCCGAGGACACGGGAATCGCCGCGCTCAAGTTCCGCAGCGGCGCCCTCGGGACGATCGAGGTCACCATGCTCACCTACCCGAAGAACCTCGAGGGCTCGATCACCATCCTCGGCGAGAAGGGATCGGTGAAGATCGGCGGAACCGCGGTCAACAAGGTCGAGACCTGGCAGTTCGCGGACTACGAC
>DATAIS010000287.1:0-1796 GCA_036262535.1 Gemmatimonadaceae bacterium
CACGTCGTTCTCGACGTACTTCCAGTCGGTGAGCTCCGCGACCGGCACCCGCACGCGATCGCCGGTCGCGTGACCGGCGAGGGTGTCCGTGACGTTCTCGATCACGCCGGTGAGCGCGTCGTCGCCCTCCCGCCGGATGTCTATGAGCCAGACGTGCTCGACCGACCCGTTGGTCGCGGGGAGGGCGGCCTTGAGCGCGACGCTCGCGTCGCCCGGATGCGCGTCAAGCCAGGCGAGGAACTGCGGCGCGGTCTCGCGTGCCTTCGCGATCGCCTCGAGCATCCCGGGATCGTCGGCGCGGACGTCGACGACGTTGCCGAAGCCGCGCCGGAAGGGCCACGTCAGCAGGCGCACGATGAGGACGATCGGCGCGAGGACGACGAGGAGGATGACACGCAGGACGCCCATGCCTTGAAGCTATCCGGCGCCGCAGCAAACGGAATGATTCTCGGCGGGGCTGGACGTCCTGCGTCCCCACGGCGAGCTTCGCCACCTCCCACTCTACCGGACCAACTGCAGTGGCTCGCCTTACGCTTTGCCTGACGGCCGCGCTCGGATTCGCCGCCGCGCCGCTCGCCGCCCAGTCGCCCGCCTGTGACTCGGTCTTCTTTCCGCGTGAGAGCGGCTGGGCGCAGGACACCCTCTTCCTCGGCATCGACGGCGGCTACGGCCTGCGCCCGGTGGACGAAGGGCAGGCGCAGTTCACGCTGACCCTGCTCGCCGATTCGCTCAGGCTCCCGCAGCCGCTTCCCCTGCCGCCGATCGCGGGGAGGCTCTTCGGCGATCGCGCCGAGAAGAAGGGCGACCGCAACATCCACCACATGTCGCAGGCGTTTGCGGCGGAGGGGGTCATCCTCTTCGGCACGAAGGGAGAGCTCAAGCAGGTCGTGCTGACGCAGACGTCGCTCGTGCCCACGGTGGACGCGGCGCTGCTCGATGCGCTCAAGCGCGCGGCCGCCGCGGACGTGTTCCGCCCATACGCCGACGCGGCAAAAGGAGTCGGCGGCAGCGTTTTCGTTCAACTGCGCACGCTCCCAATTCCGAAGTTCGGGGAGCGCGTCTCGATCAAGGATCAGTTCGAGGCCCGCGACCGGTCGCTCATCGCACCCCCGCTTCGCTCGGAGCGGAAGATGACGCGTGGCGGCTCGGCGACGCTGCCGCTGCGCGTGCTTCGCGTCCCGATCGTCGCCGCGACGGCGGCCGCGTCGGAGCGCAAGAGTGGCCCGCGGCCCGCGTTCCCGCAGGGCGAGCTCGATCGCTCGTTCGACGGCACCGTCCACGTCGAGTTCGTGATCGGCGCCGACGGCCGGGTGCTCCCGGGAACGATGCGCCTCGCCGATGCCACGACATATGGCTACGCGGCGGCGTTGCTCCGATCGCTCGAGCGCTCGGAATGGAATCCGGCGATGGCGGGGAGCTGCCCCGTGGCGCAGCACATGGCGTACTCGTACACGTTCGAAGTGCGCTGACTCCGACGTAGCGAGCGATGTGACCTGCTCTTGGGCTCTTGTGGCCGGAAACCGCCGCTCGGGCTGGCAATTACGACGGAGGTTCAGCCGGATGAGGCGGATGCATCCGGATCCTGCGGATCTGCTCCTCGACACGCGAGCTCCCTCTCGCCGGCCCTGAACGACTTGGGGGCAAGCGGGGCGAGCCCATCTCTCCACGCTTGCCCCCAGGTAGTTCATCCGCAGGATCCGTTTCATCCGCAGAATCCGGATGAACCTTCGTCGTACAGGCCAGCCGGAGCGGCAGTGCAAGGAGAGCAGATCCCAGCACGCGCGCCGCGCCCGCGC
>DATAIS010000288.1:0-1993 GCA_036262535.1 Gemmatimonadaceae bacterium
AGCCGGCACTGGAGGATTGACCATCGCTCCCCCGAAATCCCGCGAAGAGCGGCTCGCCGCCTATGCCGAAGGGGCGTGGGCGAGCACCTTCGCCCCGCGCGCCAAAGGTGAGAAGCGCTACTGGCTCGTGAAGTCGGAGCCTGGTGTCTTCTCCTTCGACGATCTCCTGACCGCGCCCGGGAAGACCACCCACTGGGACGGCATCCGGAACCACGTCGCGCGCAACTTCCTCCGCGACGGCATGGCGAAGGGCGACGAGGTCTTCTTCTATCATTCGTCGACCGATCCGCAGGCGATCGTCGGCGTCGCCGAGGTGGTGCGCGAGGGCTATCCCGACGCGAGCGCGCTCGACCCGAAGCACGACGCCTTCGACGAGAAGTCGAGTCGCGACGATCCGACGTGGTTCATGGTGGATCTGCGTGCCGTGCGGCGCCTGCCCCGTCCGGTCACGCTCGCCGAGATCAAGAAGAACGGGGAGCTGGCGTCGATGGCGCTCCTTCGCATCGGGCGGCTCTCCGTGTCGCCGGTGACGGCGCACGAGTGGGAGGTCATCAACGCGATGGTGGGCAGCGATCGCTGAAACGTCAACCTCGAGCGGGGCGTATTATCATCATGTCCAGTCACCTACCAAGCCGGCAATCGCAGGGCAAGCCGCTCGTGCGATCCAACGACCGGATGATCGCCGGCGTCTGCGCCGGGCTCGCCGAGTACTTCGGGCTTCCGATCGGCGCCACGCGCGTCGGCTTCGTCCTGCTCTCGGTCCTCTCCGCCGCCTTTCCCGGCATCCTCGTCTACCTGGTGCTGTGGTACGTGATGCCCGATCCGCAGCGGAGCGGGAGCCGCTGAGCCTCGTTGCACTCACGCGCGAGATCTCGCCCGCCATCACGCGCTGCGAGCTGACGCACCTCGCGCGAACGCCGATCGACCTCGATCGCGCCCGCGACGAGCATGCGGCGTACGAGGCGACGCTGCGGCGGATCGGCTGCACGGTCACCCGGTTGCCAAGTGGCCCAGAGATGGCCGACGCGGTGTTCATCGAGGACACCGCGGTGGTGCTCGACGAGATCGCGATCATCGCACGGCCGGGCGCGGACTCTCGCCGCACGGAGGTCGCGGCCGTCGGTGCGGCGCTGCGACACCACCGCCCGATCGCGGCGATCCTCGCCCCGGGAACGCTCGACGGTGGCGACGTCGTGCGCGTCGGGCGCACGCTGTATGTCGGCATCGGCCCCCGCACGAACAGCGGCGGAGCCAGGCAGCTCCGCGGACTTGCGACACCCCTCGGCTACTCGGTGGAAGAGACGCCCTATCAGGGGTGCCTCCATCTCAAGACCGCGGTCACCCCGGTCGCTGACGACCTGCTGCTCCTGAACCCGGACTGGGTCGATCAGAGTCGCTTCGCACCGCGGCGCACGATCGCCGTCGACCCCGCCGAGCCCTTCGCGGCCAACGCGCTTCTCATCGGCAGCGACGTGATCTACCCCGCCGAATTCCCGCGCACGCGCGCGCGCCTCGAGGCCGCGGGCGTCCGCATCCACGCCGTCGCCGCGGGAGAGCTCGCGAAGGCCGAAGGCGGCGTCACCTGCTGTAGCCTCGTGTTCAGGTCAGCTTCTACCGCCGGCCCGGATTAACGCGGAGGCGCGGAGGTTCCGCGGAGTTCGCGGAGGACAGCAACTGCAACAGCAACTGCTGGTGGCCGCGGATGACGCGGACAAAGCGGATACGGCTCACGGGCGAGTCACTCTCGGCGTGTGCCGTCCCCACAGCATTTCACAGCTCCGAGCGTTCTTGGGGCAAGCGGGGCGAGTGAATCTCACCAGGTCCTCCGCGGCAGTTCTCCGCGTCCCCCGCGCCTCCGCGTCAACCGGGCCGGCGCTGCGGAGCCGAACGCGGCCTGTCGTCGGGGCGCGGGAGGCCGCATCTTTGAGCCGTGGCCAAGGTCTACCAGCTGCTCCAGCCCGACGGCACGCTGAAGGAGAGCGCGACACCGGGG
>DATAIS010000289.1:0-12054 GCA_036262535.1 Gemmatimonadaceae bacterium
CTCGAGCCACCGCGCGTCGCGGAGCTGCCGATACCCTCGTCGCCCATGTTGCCGCGATCGCTGCGTCCCGAGCTCCCACTCGAACCGCCGGACGAGCCACCGAAGCCGCCGCCCTGCGATCCACCCTGCGAGCCCGAACGACTCGACCCGGTCTCGAAGCCGTCGCCCTGCTGCGACGAGCCGCGGCTACCCTGTCCGCCGCCGCTCGCCGAGCTACCTGAGCCGCCTTGCGAGCCCTGGTCCCTGTCCCGATCCGCCATGGTCATGTCCTCCATGCTTCAATAAGGATGACTTCGGCGAGCGCGCGCCACGACAGGTGTTGTCGCCGCGCCGTCGCCGACGGGGCCAACACGCGAGCGCAAGCGAAGTGCCACATAACGTCCTGATCGTCGTTGACCGACACCGTCATACCCGTCACGTTCTATCGAAGATTCTGCGCGCGAGTGGCACGGGAAATCGCGCGGACCTTCACGAAGAGATGCCGTCGTCCACTCGAACGTCACCATCGTCGCGCGCGTCGCTGCGCCGTCCGCCGCTGCTCGCGCCGGGCGCGCGCGTCGCGCTCGTCTCGCCCGCCGGTCCATTGCGCGGCGCGGAGGACCTGGCGCGCGCCGTCGCGAACGCGCGCGCGTTAGGCTGGGAGCCCGTGGTGGGCGAGCACGTCCTCGAGCGGCGCGGCTACTTCGCCGGCGACGATGCGCTGCGGCTCGCGGACCTGGACCGCGCGCTGCGCGATCCGTCGATCGACGGCGTCTGGTGCGTGCGCGGCGGCTACGGCACGATGCGGCTCCTCGACGGCATCGACTGGACGGCACTTTCGGCGCGGCCCAAGGCGCTGCTCGGCTATTCCGACATCACCGCGCTGCATTGCGCCCTCGCCGCGCGCTCGGGGCTCGCGAGCTATCACGCACCGACGGCGCGCGCCGAGCTCACCGACTTCTCGCGCACATCGCTCGAGCGCGCCGCGGTGCGCGGCGAGGACCCCTGTGGGGCGATCGCCGGCGCCCGCACGGTGCGCGGTGGCAGCGCCGAGGGCCGTCTCGCGGGCGGGAACCTCGCGCTCCTCGCGTCGCTCGCCGGCACGCCGTACATGCCGTCGCTCGACGGCGCGATCCTCGTCCTCGAGGACATCAACGAGGCGGTCTACCGCATCGACCGCATGCTGACGCAGCTGCGGCTCGCCGGGCTGCTCCAGCGCGTCGCGGGGCTCGTCTTCGGCGCCTTCACCGACTGCCCGGAAGAGGCCGACGACGGCGCCCGCTCGCTGGACGAGGTCATCGACGAGGTCGCGGCGGCGCTCGGGGTGCCCTGCGTCGCCGGCGCGCCGGTCGGCCACATCGCCGAGCAGTGGACGCTGCCGTTAGGCCTCACGGCAACGCTCGACGCCACCGCCGGCACCCTTCACGTCCACTGACCAGCCCATCGATGCCGAAGACCGGAGCCGACCTCGTCAACGAGGCGAAGCAGCGCATCACCGAGATCGACGCCGCCGAGGCGCGTAGCCACCTCGAGGCGGGCGACGCGCTCTTCCTCGACGTGCGCGAGCCCAACGAGTACAACCTCGGCCACCTCCCCGGCGCGACGCCGATGCCGCGTGGAACGATCGAGACCAAGGCCGAGTCGCAGCTGCCTCGCGACCGCACCATCATCACCTACTGTCAGGGTGGGTCGCGCTCGGCGCTCGCCGCCGACACGCTCAGGCAGATGGGCTACGACGTGCGCTCCCTCCGCGGTGGCTACCGAGGCTGGGTCGAGGGCGGCGGCCCGGTCGAGGGTTGAGCGCCGCCCGCCCGGTGCGCTTCCTGCCGATCGTCAGCGCGTGCTCCTCGAAGACGTCCTCGCCAACCCGGAGATCGCTCGTCTCGCCGAAGCGCTCCGTACCGTTCAGGCGAAGCAGGTAGACATCCCGGAGGGAGAAGGACCCCTCCACGCAGCGGTCGCGCTCGTGCTCCGTCCGGGCTCGAGCGGCGAGCTCGAGATGCTCCTCATCAAGCGCGCCGAGTTCGAGGGCGACCCGTGGAGCGGTCACGTCGCGCTCCCCGGCGGACGCCGCGAGCCGGGAGATGCGAACCTCGAGCGGACCGCGCTGCGCGAGACGTGGGAAGAGACGGCGATCGACGTCGCCCGCGACGGCACCGTGCTCGGCGCGCTCGACGAGATCTCGCCGCGCACGCCGACGGTGCGCCGCCTCGTCGTGCAACCCTACGTCTGCGTCGTCGTACCCGACGTCGACATCGTGATCAGCCCCGAGGTCGCGGCCGCGTTCTGGGTTCCGCTCCCCGCGCTCCGCGAGACGGCCGCCTGGATCGAGGCCGAAGTCACCGCCCAGGGCCAGCAGCTCCGCGTCCCAGCCTTCGCGCACGGCGAGTACGTCGTCTGGGGCCTCACCGAGCGCATCCTCCGCGGGTTCCTTCGCCTCTTCCGCTGAACGGGTCTGGTCTTCCTTTGGGCATGCGGGACCAGATGACGAGAGAGGCCTTCGGCTGGCGCTCGGCGACTGGGGACGGGAGACGGGAGAGACTGCGAGGAGAGACGGGGAACGTGAGAGCGACCAGCCTCAGGCATCCCTCGTCGCAGCTTCCCTCGTCACGGAGCTACCCGCGAGGAGGACAACGAGGGAGGACAGCTATCTGATGCGGGTCGCTCTCACGTTCCTCGTCGCTCATCGGGTCCTCTCCCGACTCCCGTCCCCCGTTGTCGAGCGAAGCGATGACTTCTCTCGACTCCAGTTCCTCAGCCGGCGCGGAGCTGGACCGCCGGGCCTAACGCTTCGACGGTGCGCTCGCCCAGCTCGAGCGCGGCGGCCGCGCTGCGGAGGTGGACGAGCATGACCGACGCGAGGCGCTGGCCGGCGGCGGCGTCGAACGCGGCGACCGCGTCGAGGAGGTCGAGCACGAGCCCGGGCGAGTTCGCGGTGAGCCCCTCGAGCTGGCCGCCGATGTAGCGGCGCAGCGTCTCCATCGTCCGCCGCGCGGGCGTGCGGGAGAGGATGTCGGCGAAGAAGCGCGCCGCGAGCGGCAGGGCGAACGCCGAATCGACGCGGTAGAGCCAGGCGACGATCGGCAGCGCGCCGACATGGTGCCGCAGCAGCTCCTCGCGAACGTATTCCCGGCAGGTGCTCAGCGCGTCCACGCAGCCGAGGCGCAGCAGCGCGAGCACGACGGCGTCGGACCAGTCGGGGCCGCGCTCGCGTGAGGCGAGCATCGGGATCAGCTCGCGACCCGTCGCCGGGCCCCCGGTCCGCACGATCACCTCCAGCGCATGCTGCCACACGCCGGGCTCCTCGCGATCGATCAGCTCGAGGAGGTGCCGCTGCAGCTCCTCCCGCTCGGCGGGCGCGAGTCCCCGGCCATGGCGGATCACCGCGCGGACGAGGCGGTCGCCTCCATCCCCCTGCGCCCCGCGCGCATCCTGAAGCAGGGCGAGCGCGGACTCGATCTCGGTGCGGCTCACCCGGTCATCATAACCCTTCGAATGTGCCCATGATATTGTGGCGTCGGTGGTTAGCCGATGCGAAATGATTGGAGCTTGCTAATGTATTTAGTGTGTCCTAAATTCTCTTTTGCAATCAACTAACTCCCGGTACTCATGGCCGCCGCCCCGCGCATCACGCCAACCCCACCTCCAGCCCCGCCCGCAGAACCCGGCTGGCGACGCAGCCGCGTCACCCCGACGCTCGCCGAGGTCTATCGCACCGTCCCCGTCAGCGGTGTCACCTGGTGGCGGAAGGTCCTGGCCTTCGCGGGCCCGGGCTACCTCGTCGCCGTCGGATACATGGACCCGGGGAACTGGGCCAGCGATCTCGCCGGCGGCTCGCGCTTCGGATACACGCTCCTCGCCGTGATCCTCATGTCGAACCTGATGGCGGTGCTCCTTCAGGGGCTCGCTCTCAAGCTCGGCATCGTCACCGGCCGCGACCTCGCGCAGGCGTGCCGCGACCACTTCAGCCCGGGCGTCAACTTCGTGCTCTGGGTGCTGTGCGAGATCGCGATCGCGGCCTGCGACCTCGCCGAGGTGATCGGCTCGGCGATCGCGCTCAACCTGCTCTTCGGCATCCCGCTCGCCGCCGGCGTCGCGATCACCGCGCTCGACGTCCTGCTCGTCCTCTTCCTCCAGAGCAAGGGGTTCCGGCTCCTCGAGGCGCTCGTCATCGCGCTCGTCGCGACGGTCGGCGTCTGCTTCCTCTTCGAGCTCGTCATCTCGAAGCCCGACTTCGGCGCCGTCGCGCGAGGCTTCATCCCGAGCACGGAGATCGTGCGCAACCCCGAGATGCTGTACATCGCGATCGCGATCCTCGGCGCGACGGTGATGCCGCACAACCTCTACCTGCACTCGTCGATCGTACAGACGCGGAAGTACGAGACCACCTCCGCCGGCAAGCGTGAGGCGATCCGCTACGCGTTTCTCGACTCGACGATCGCGCTCTCCTTCGCGCTCTTCATCAACGCGGCGATCCTCATCGTGGCCGCGGCGACGTTCTACAAGTCCGGCAACACCCAGGTCGCCGAGATCCAGGACGCCTACCAGCTCCTCACGCCGCTCCTCGGCGTCGCCGGCGCGAGCACCGTCTTCGCGCTCGCGCTTCTCGCCAGCGGCCAGAACTCGACGCTCACCGGAACGCTCGCCGGCCAGATCGTGATGGAGGGCTTCCTCAACATCCGCATCCGTCCCTGGCTGCGCCGGCTCATCACGCGCGCGATCGCCATCATCCCGGCGGCGATCGTCGCGGTGATGTACGGGGAGAGCGGGACCGCGAAGCTCCTCATCCTGAGCCAGGTCATCCTCTCGCTCCAGCTCTCGTTTGCGGTCTTCCCGCTCGTCATGTTCACTTCCGAGCGGGCGAAGATGGGCGAGTTCGTGAACCCGATGTGGCTCAAGGTGCTCGCGTACGGCATCGCGTTCCTCATCGCATCGCTCAACGTGTGGCTCCTCTTCCAGACCTTCAGGGGTTGGATAGGCTGATGTATCAGCGCATCCTCGTCCCGCTCGAGAACAGCCGCACCGACGTCGCCATCCTCGAGCATGTGAAGATGCTGGCGACGCACTGCAAGGCGTCGGTGGTCCTGATCCACGTCGCCGACGGCTTCGTCGCGCGCAACTATCGCACGCTCGAGCTGCGCGAGTCGGAGGAGATGCGCGCCGACCGCGAGTACCTCGAGCGGTGCTGCGAGCAGCTCGCGGAGGCCGGCCTGGAGACGGAGTCGATTCTCGCCGGCGGCGATCCCGCCGCGGAGATCACGAAGGCGGCGGAAGCGGAGCAGTGCGACCTCATCGCCATGTCCACGCACGGTCACGGGCTGGTGAAGGACATCCTCTTCGGCAGCGTCGCGAACGAGGTGCGGCACCGCACGCGGGTGCCCGTGCTGTGCGTGCGCGGCGGCGTGACGCCGACGCCGCACGGCAGTCCCGCGATCGCGTCGCGGCCCGTCGCCTGATGACGGCGCTGCACGAGCCGGGCGCGCTGACCGCGCCCGCCGAGGATTGCCTCAAGGCGGTGTACGACATCGAGCGCGCCAGGCAGGGCGCGGCGGTGACCACCAACGACCTCGCCCACCGGCTCGGCGTCGCGCCGGCGAGCGTGACGGGAATGGTGAAGCGGCTCGCCGACCAGGGGCTGGTGACGCACGAGCCGTATCACGGGGTCCGACTCACCGACCGCGGCCGGCGCGCGGCACTGCGCACGCTGCGTCGACACCGCGTCATCGAGACCTACCTCGTGCAGGCACTCGGCTATCCATGGGACCGCGTGCACGACGAGGCCGAGCGGCTCGAGCATTCGGCGAGTGACGAGCTCGTGGACCGGATGGCCGCGGCGATCGGCGAGCCGACGGTGGACCCGCACGGTGCGCCGATCCCGACGCGCGAGGGCGGCATCGTCGAGGACGCCGCAGTGCGTCCATTGACGGCGCTCGCGGTGGGTGACCGGGCGATGATCGCGCGCGTGACCGACGAGGATGGCGACCGGCTCCGCTACCTGGGGTCGCTCCGCATCACCCCCGGGACACGGATCGAAGTCGTCGAGCAGGAGCCTTTCGGCGGCGCGATCGTCGTCCGCGCCGGGGGAAAGCTGCGCCGCCTCGCCCCCGCGCTCGCCGCGCAGGTGCTCGTCAGCCCGGCGCGCGACTAGCGGACTCGCGCTCGGTCACTCCCTTCGCGCCGGCCCGGATTAACGCGGAGGCGCGGAGATCCGTGGAGGGCGCGGAGAACGGCAACGACAACGGCAACGGCAACGGCAACAGCTGGGTGGGATGACACGGATCACGCGGATGAACGGATCGCTCCCGGGCGGTGCTCCCCTCCTCACAGCCGGCCGAAACGGCTTGGGGCAAGCGGGGAGAGACCATCTCGCCCCGCTTGCCCACAGCACTTCAGCGTGATGCCGATCGGGGTGGACGGAGCCCGGGACGCCTCACAAGGCGATCCGCGTCATCCGTTGAATCCGTGTCATCCCAACCAGTTGTTGCAGGCACCTGACAACGCGACGGGGCTCGCCAGGCGAGACCAGATGCGCCAGCTGCTACCGGGCCGGCGATAATAGCCGGGCCAACCCGAGCCGCGATAGAACCCGCGGGCGAGAGAGAGCGATCAGCCCGTGTTGCGCAGTCCCTGCGCGACGCCGTTGAGGGTCACGGAGAGGGCGTCCTCCACGGCTTCGCTGGCGTCGCCGTCGCGCTTGCGGCGGAGGAGGGCGATCTGGAGCACGGAGAGGGCGTCGACGTACGGGTTGCGGAGGGCGATCGCGGTGCGGAGGACGGGGACGTCGCCGAGGGTCTCGTTGGTGTTCCGGATGTTGAGGATCCAGTCCACCGTCCGCTGGTATTCCTCCTCGAGCCGATCGAGGAGGCGAATGTTGGCGCCGAGCCGCGTGACATAGGCGCGGGCGATGTCGAGATCCGTCTTCGCGCAGACCATCTCGATCTTCGCGATGAGGTCGTCAAAGAAGGGCCAGCGCGCCGCCATGCGCCGCATCAGCTTCAACGCCTCGGGGGTCGAGCCGACGTCGGCGAGGGCGGAGCCGACGCCGAGCCAGCCGGGTAGCATGAGCCGGATCTGCGTCCAGCCGAACTGCCATGGGATGGCACGAATCCCCTCGATCCCCTTCTTCGCGCCGGGCCGGTAGGCGGGGCGCGACCCGAAGCGCGCGCTCGCGAGCTCCGCGACCGGCGTCGCCTCGAGGAAGAGCGTGAAGAGCTCGTCGCTCTCGTGCACCAGCTCGCGGTAGATGCCTAACGAGCGCTCGGCGAGCTGGGTCATGCAGTCGCGGAAGCGCTGCACCTCGTCGGGGGCCACGCCGTGCCGCCAGTCATTGAACTCGTGCAGCAGCGTGCCGCAGAGCGTCACCTCGAGCGTGCGCTCGGCGATCGGCGCGAGCCCGAACTGCTGCGAGATGATCTCCCCCTGCTCGGTGATCTTGAGCCGACCGTCCGACGCGCCCGGAGGAAGCGCGGCGAGCGCGCGATAGACGGGCGATCCGCCGCCGCGCCCCACGCTGCCCCCTCTGCCATGGAACAGGCGCAGCTCGACCTTCGCCTCCGCGAAGACCGCCGCGAGCGCCTCCTGTGCGCGATAGAGTCCCCACGACGAGGCGAGGATGCCGCCATCCTTCCCCGAATCCGAGTAGCCGATCATGACCTCCTGCCGGCGACCGCGCGCGGCGAGCTGGCGCGCGTAGACCTCGTCCGCGAGGAGCGAGCGCATCACCTCGGGCGCCTTCTCGAGGTCGTCCATCGTCTCGAAGAGCGGCACGACGTCGAGGCGCGACCGCGGCGTGTCGCCGGCGAGGTCGACGAGTCCCTCCTCGCGCGCGAGCAGCAGCACGCGCAGCAGGTCCTCGGCGGAGCGCGTCATCGAGACGATGAAGGTCGACGCCGCCAGCGCCCCGCACTCGCGCTGGATGGTGTCCATCGCGTGGAGGGTGTCGAGCACCTTGCGCGTGTCCTCGGAGAGCGCGCTGGCGCGGGTGGCGAGGGGGCGCCGCCCGAGCAGCTCGCGCCGGAGGTCGGCCGCGCCTAACGGCTCCATCCCGGCCGTCTTCGCGATGTCGGCGAGCGCGGTGGCGAGGACCTCGGAGTGGTCGCGGAGGTCCATCGCGTAGCCGTGGAAGCCGTGGGCGCGGAGGAGGGCGATGAAGGGATCGAGGTGGACCCGGCAGGCTTCGGTCGCGCCGGCGTCGAGGAGGTAGCCGCGGACGAGCATCAGCTCGGCCTCGAGCGCCGCGGCGTCGTGGTACGCCGCGCGCTCGACGTCGAGGCGTCCCGCGTCGCGCGCGGCGACCTGGCGTCGCGTCGCCTCGAGCCGCTCGGCGATGAAGGTCAGCTTGAGGCGGAGGGGCTCGTCGGCGTTGCGCCGCTTGTTCGCCTCGAAGACGTCAGGGAGCAGCGCACGGTCGCGCTCGAGCGAGTCGAGCAGCTCCTGCGGCGGCGGAGCGATCGACGCGCCGATCGAGAGACGCTCGATGAGCGTACGCGCCGCGGCGGCGTAGCGACCGAGGATGACGTGCGTCGCGCGGCGCGCCGCGGCGAGCGTCGTGTCCGGCGTGACGTACGGATTGCCGTCACGGTCTCCGGCGACCCATGTGCCGAGTCGCAGGGGGACGCCGAGGCGCAGCACCTGCACCTCCTCCGCGCCGGGATTGAGCTCCTCCTCGAAGGCGCGCAGGATCGCGTCGTGCGCGTGCGCGGTCGCGTCGAGCAGCCGGGTCTCGAGATACCAGAGCACGGTGCTGACCTCGTCGAGCACCGTCGGACGGTCCTGGCGTACCTCGGGGGTGAGCCAGAGCAGCTCGATCTCCCCCTCGAGTGCGTCTTCGACCGCGCGACGCTCCCCCGACGATCCGACCTCGCGGCGAAGGAGCAGGTCGGCGACACGCGCCTGGAGTCCGAGGAGAGTGCGACGCGTCGATTCGGTCGGGTGCGCGGTGAGGACGGGTCGCACCTCCATCCGCGCGAGCACCGCCGCGATCTCCTCCGCGGAGTGTCCCGCGGCGCGCAGGCGGCGCATCGTCCATCGCGCCGACGCCGGCTGCGGCGACTCGTCGTCCTGGTGCAGGTACGCGTTGCGCCTGCGCACGCGATGCACCTGCTCGGCGGTGTTGATGAGCAGGAAGAAGAGCGTGAAGGCGCGCGCGGTGGTGGCGGCGAGGGGCACGGGGAGCGCCTCGACGCGCTCGATCAGCTCGTCGAGCGTCGGCGCCCCCGCGTCGCCGCGCCGGCGCGCGCGACAGGCGCGCCGGAGCTCCTCGACGGTCTGCAGCGCCTCCTCACCTTCCAGCCGCCCGATGACGCGGCCGAGCGTTCCCGCCAGCCACCGGACGTCCTCGTGAAGCGGCAGGTCCTGCGGTCGGACGTCCTGTTCCGGAGGAAGGGTCGCGGTCACGCCCGGTAATCGAACGCGCGACCGGGCCGATGTCTACCTGCAGGGCCCGGGAGAAGGGAGCTGGGAGCTGGAGTGAACCGCGACGGGGATGCGGAACTGGAAGGAGCCGAGTGGGAAAGGGACGGGGAGGTGGGACGGTCGCATGCGCGATACCGGCTTCCCACCTCCCGATTCCAGTCCCTCTCGGAGCCTCCCTGTCCCGGCTCCCGATTGCCGTTCTCTTCAGCTCCCCGCTCCCGCGGGAAGGTCCACCGCCCTTATTACCCGAGCTGGCGGGTCTCGGCGAGGACGCGCTGCCAGTCGGCGTCGGGGTAGCCGTCCACGAGGATGAACTGTGCCTCGGCCGCGCCCTCGCGGAACTTGCGAAGGCGCGAGTACTCGGGGGAGTCCCAGAACGCGCGGGCGCGCTCGACGGAGGGGAACTCGAGGATCACGAGACGCCTCGTCTCGGCGGGGCCCTCGAGGCTCTGGATCTCGGCGCCGCGGACGATGAAGCGCCCGCCGTACTGCGCGACGACCTTCGGCGTGCGGAGCGTGTACTCGCGGTACTGCTCCGGCTTCGTGACCTGGATGCGGGCAACGATATAGGCGGACATGCTGTCGGATCTGGTGAGGGGTCGTGTCAACGCGCCCTGGTAATTTGACCTGCCACCGCCCCCGGCGTACAATCGGCCACCTTCAGCAGGGAACTCCATGCGTCAGCTCGTCCGTATCGTCGCCGCGCTCACGATCGCCGTCCCAGCGGCGCGCGCCCAGGACGCCGTCACCCCGTCGCCCAGGCCGCCCGTCGCCACGAAGCAGACGCACGCGACGTCGATTCACGGCTACACGCTCAGCGACGACTACTTCTGGCTCCGCGAGAAGGCGAATCCCGCCGTCCGCGAGTACCTCGAGGCGGAGAACGCCTACACCGAGGCGCTGATGAAGCCGTACGAGGGGCTCCGCCAGCAGCTCTACGACGAGATGCTGAAGCGGATCAAGCAGACCGACCAGAGCGTCCCGTACCGCGATGGCGATTACGTCTACTACTCGCGTACCGAGGAAGGCAAGCAGTACCCGATTTACTGCCGGAAGCGCGCCGGCTCCGACGAGGAGCAGGTCATCCTCGACCAGAACGCGCTCGCCTCGGGCTACAAGTTCTACGCGCTCGGCGCGCTCGACGTCAGCGACGACGGCAACCTGCTCGCCTACAGCTTCGACACCACAGGCTACCGCCAGTACGTGCTGCGGGTGAAGGACCTGCGCACCGGCCAGCTCCTCGCTGACGACGTGCGGCGCGTCGTCTCGGTGGTGTGGGCAGCGGACAACCGGACGCTCTTCCTCACGACGGAAGACTCGGTCACCAAGCGTAACGACAAGTTCTGGCGCCATCCCGTCGGCGGCAGCGAGTCGACGCTGCTCTACACCGAGCCCGACGAGCTCTTCGACGTGTACGCGTACCGCTCCGACGACGAGAAGACGATCTTCCTCGCCTCGGCGGCGAAGACGATGTCCGAGGCGCGCTACATCCCCGCCGACCGGCCGATGGACTCGCTGCGGATGGTCCTGCCGCGCGAGAAGGATCACGAGTACTCCGTGAACGCCGACGCGGGGCGCCTCTACATCCTGACGAAGAAGGGCGCGAAGAACTTCAAGCTCGTCAGCGCACCGTTCAGCGCTCCCGCGCGATGGACGACCGTCGTCGCGCACAACCCGAAGGTCAAGCTCGATGGCGTGACGTTCTTCAGGAAATGGATGGTGCTCAGCGAGCGGGAGAACGGGCTGCCGTACATCCGCGTCGTGAACAAGGCGACGAAGGCTTCGCATCGCATCACCACGCCGGAGCCGGCGTTCGCGATGTGGCTCGGCGCCAACCCCGAGTACACCCAGGACACGCTGCGCTTCGTCTACAACTCGCTCGTGACGCCGCAGTCGACCTTCGACTACGCGATGGCCTCGCGGAATCGGAAGCTGATGAAGCAGCAGGATGTCTTCGGCTACGACCCGGCGCGGTACGAGTCGAAGCGCGTCTGGGCGACCGCGCGCGACGGGACGAAGGTGCCAGTCGCGCTCGTGTACAGGCGGGGGACGAAGCTCGACGGCACAGCGCCGATGCTGCTCTACGCCTACGGCTCGTACGGGGCGAACATCGACCCGACGTTCAACTCGAATCGGATCAGCCTCCTCGACCGCGGCTTCGTCTACGCGCTGGCGAGCATCCGCGGCGGCGGAGAGCTCGGCGAGGAGTGGCGTGAGGCGGGACGGATGTTCAGGAAGATGAACACCTTCACCGACTTCGTCGACGTCGCCGACTACCTGGTGAAGAACCGCTACACGTCGAGCGACCGGCTGATGATCCAGGGCGCGTCGGCGGGCGGGCTGCTCATGGGCGCGGTGCTCAACATGAAGCCCGATCTGTTCAGGGCCGCGATCGTCGGCGTGCCTTTCGTCGACGTGATGAACACGATGCTCGATGCCTCGCTTCCGCTCACGACGAGCGAGTGGATCGAGTGGGGGAACCCGAACAACAAGGCCGACTTCGACTACATGATCCAGTATTCGCCCTACGACAACATCAAGGCGCAGGCGTATCCGGCGATGCTGGTCGAGGTCGGGTTCAACGACTCCCAGGTGCCGTACTGGGAGGGCACGAAGTACGTCGCGAAGCTCCGCCAGACGAAGACGGACACGAACGTCCTG
>DATAIS010000290.1:0-10364 GCA_036262535.1 Gemmatimonadaceae bacterium
ACGTCAGGCAGACCGACACCGACCCACTCGTTCGCCCCACGCCGGCGACCGGCGGGCGCTGGACGACCGACGTCTGGGCGCCGCTCGAGGGATTCATGGCCAACGCCGCACTCCGATATCGATGGTGATCCCGAAGGAAGGAACGTCAGCACCGAACATCACGGCCACGACCGACGACGGGGCCACACTTCGTCTGAGCGATCTTCGCGGCCGCTGGGTGTGTCTCTTCTTCTACCCGAAGGACGACACCCCTGGCTGAACCATCGAGGCGTCGGGCTTTCGCGACGCCGCTCCTCGGTTCGAGGGGCTCGATGCGGTGATCCTCGGCGTCAGTGCCGACGACGTGCGCTCGCACTGCCGCTTCAAGGAAAAGCACGGCCTGCCGTACACCCTCATCGCCGATACCGACCACGAGGTCGCCGAGGCGTACGGCGTCTGGCAGGAGAAGTCGATGTTCGGCCGGAAGTACATGGGCATCGTCCGCACGACCTTCATCATCGCCCCGGACGGCCGCATCGCCCGCGTCTTCGAGAAGGTCCAGCCCATCGGACACGCGAAGAAGGTCCTGAAGGCGCTTGGGGAGCTGGTGCGCGCCGACAGGTAGCCTGCCCGTCACCCAGGCTGGCGCGCGCTGGTGGTGCCCGGCGTGTCGCGCACGCAGGTGAACTGGATGTACCAGAAGGGAGATGGCGCGCTCGCCTCATCGCGCGGCTGCGGGGTGACGACGCCCTCGACCGCCTCCGAGCCCTCGGCGCCGACCTGGTAATCGCCCGCGCACGTCGCGGACATTCGCCGGTCGGCTTCCTTGCGTAGTGTCGCGCGCTGCTCCGACGACCCCGAGTTGTCGAAGCGCAGGATCCGCTGGCCTAGCGCCAGGTTCGCCGGCGACACGATCAGGGCGCCGATCGCCGCGCTGTCGGCCGTTGCCGGAACCCGCTCGAGTCCGCGGTTGCCCAGCGTTCTCGACACGCAGGCGTCCGCCGCGAGCGAGCTGCCGATGAGGAGGACTACGGTGAAGACCCGTCCGGCGAGGCGTCGGGGCGAGACTGGATGGCGGGACCGGCGGTGAATGGTCATGGCACACTCTAGAGCGAGGCGTCGCCAGAACCGCCCGGTTGCATCGGGCTCGAGCGAGCCCGCGACGCGCCTGGTGGAAGACTGCGCGCGATGAAGGAACCTACCGTTCACCGGCGCCGTTGTCAACCAATTGTATTAAACAAATCCTTGACACCTGGACGGCTTCTCTCTAGCTTTCGTCATGACCACACGAGTCCCCCGCCTCACCCGCGCCGCGACCAATCCCATCCAGATCGTCGCGCGCCGGACCGGCCTCAGCGCCGAGGTCATTCGCGCCTGGGAGAAGCGCTACGGGGTCGTGACGCCGGTCCGGGCGTCCAACGGCCGGCGCCTCTATTCGGAGCGTGACGTCGAGCGCCTCCAGCTGCTCGCCCAGGCCACGCTGACGGGCCGTACCATCGGCCAGGTCGCGGCGCTGCCCTCCCGGGACCTCCTCTCGATCGCACGCGGTGCGGAAGGCGTGGCGGCCGGCGGGATCGAGAAGGCGCCCGCGCTCTGGCCGAAGCAGGTCGGCGTTGCCGCGAGGCACGTGACGAGCGCCCTCGAGGCCATCGAGCGGTTCGACGTCGCCGCGCTCGACGCGGTGCTGCGGCGCGCCATCATCGCGCTCCCCGCCGAGGGCTACCTCGACGAGGTGATCGTCCCGCTCTGGGAGCAGGTCGCCGAGCGAACGCGCGGAGGCTCGTTCCGACTCCCGGAATGGCACCTCGCCCTCACCACGATCCGCCGCGCGCTGTTCCGGCTCATCGACATCGCGCTGCCGTCGCTCGCGGCTCCGGCGCTCGTCGTGACGACCCCCAGCGGCCAGTCCCAGGAGCTCGGCGCGCTCCTCTCCGCCGCGGCCGCGGCCGCGGACGGGTGGCGTGTCCTCAACGTCGGTCCGGGCCTTCCCGCCGAGGAGATCGCCGCGGTCGTCATCCAGTCGCGCGCGCGCGCGGCCGTCGTCAGCCTCGGCGCTCGCCCGGCGGACCGCGCCATCGGACGCGAGCTGCGCCGGCTGCGCAGTCTCCTCTCGCGCGAGACGCCGATCCTCGTCGAGGGACCCGCCGCCGCGAGCTATCGCGGGGTCATCGCCGAGATCGGCGCCGCGGTCGTTCGCGGTCTCCCCGACCTTCGTGCCGAGCTGCGCGAGCTTCACGAGACATACGCGTCGGACGGCGCGGTCGCGAGCCCGCGCGAATGAACGCGAACCCCCGCACCTTCGACGAGTACCGCACCACCCCCCTCTGGCGGGCGCTCGCGGGCGCGCTCGCGGACCTCGTCGCCAGCGGCGAGATCCGCGTCGACACGGCCCCGGACTACGTCACCGGCTATCTCTGCCAGGAGCTCGCCGCCAAATGGGTGGTGGCCTCCTCGGCCCTCACCAGGGAGCGTTAGGCATGCGGCTCGCGGAGTTCATCACCACACAATCCGAGTCGATTCTCGCCGACTGGGTCACCTTCGCCGAGTCGTGCGGGCCCGCCGGCGGCATGCTCGATCTCGTGGGTCTGCGCGACCATGCGCACGAGATGCTGAAGGCGATCGCCCTCGATCTCGGGACGACGCAGACGCCCGCCGAGCAGCGCGCGAAGTCGACCGGCGACGCCGCGACCACGGTCAGCGCGGCGACGACCGCGGCCACCATCCACGGCTCCGCCCGCGCCGAACACGGGTTCACCGTCGGTGAGATGGTCTCCGAGTACCGGGCGCTCCGCGCGAGCGTCATCCGCCTCTGGACGGCCGCCAATGGGCAGCTCACCGGCGCAGACCTCGAGGACCTCATGCGGTTCAACGAGGCCATCGACCAGGCGCTCGCGGAATCCATCACGCGCTACTCCGAGGACGTCGAGCGGGCCCGGGAGGTCTTCCTCGGCATCCTCGGCCATGATCTGCGGACGCCGATCGGCGCGATCACCATGTCGTCGCAGTTCATGGTCGACACCGGCGAGCTCGTCGAGCCGCACCTCACCCTTGCCCGACGCATCACCGCCAGCTCGAAGCGGATGTCGAAGATGGTCGAGGACCTGCTCGACTTCACCCGCGGCCGCCTCGGTACCGGCATCCCCATCACTCGCAGCTCGACCGACCTGCGCAGCGTGGTCCGCGACGGCGTCGACGAGGTCGCGGCGGCACGCCCGACGTCGGTCTTCCAGTACACGGCCAGGGGCGACCTGCGCGGCCAGTGGGATGCCCCCCGGCTCACCCAGGTCGTGACCAATCTCCTCAACAACTCGGCCCAGCATGGCGCCGTCGGTGGCACCATCAACGTTGCGGCGCACGGTGAGCCCGATGAGGTCGTGCTGCGGATCCACAACCATGGCCGCTCCATTCCGGCGGCCGAGCTGTCCGGGCTCTTCAGCCCATTCAAGCGCTTCCGCTCCGGAGAAAGCTCGAGCGGCGACTCCGGCAATCTCGGCCTTGGCCTCTACATCGCCGAACGCGTCGTCACGGCGCATGGCGGCAGCATCGACGCCCGTTCTTCAGTGGAAGCCGGCACGCTGATCACGATCCGCCTTCCGCGAAACTGACGGAGGGCGCTCGGTACGCGCCCCTACGGCTGCCTGACGAACCGCCCCACGCCCCCCTGCCGCAGGTACCGGCCGACGATCGTGTCGCCGCGGATCTCGCCGGTGAACACCTCCGACGTGTCGTTCGCGAACCAGCCGCCGAGGAAGATCAGGTCCACCCGGTTGCCGCGCGTCGAGCCGAGGAGCCCGCACGTCAGGCACCCCCGTACGCCGAGGATGGGCCGCTTCTGATAGCGGCCGCTCAGCGCGTCGGCCTGATCACTCCGCGCGGCGCGCGACTCCACGTAGAGCTCGAGCGCGAGGTACGGCGTCGATGCGACCTCGGCGCCCGCGAAGACGAACGTCCCCGCCACCGGCTCAGTCTGCGGCGCGACGACACTCAGGTCGTACCAGCGGAGCCGCACCAGCGACCCGAACACCCCCAGCCCGCCACGCACGTGGCTGACCAGCCCCGTGCCCGAGATAGCGTCGTTGTGCGAGCGGAACCAGTCGTAGAAGTTCGAGTCGACCGCCGACACCGTGACGGCCTGCGGGAAGCCGGGGATGAATACCCGCGGTAGCCCGGCGACGTCGACGTTCCGCAGCTCCCCGGCGAGCCGCAGGCGCGTGCTGTCGGTGAAGAAGCTGCGCGGGCCGAAGGGCGTCTCGATGCGGACGAAGTAGCTCCGCGCACCCGCCACGCGCGGCCACTCGACCACCAGCTCGTCGCGCGCCCGATCGAAGCTCCGCGCCTCGGCGGTGGTCACGGCAGTCCCCGCGGGCACCGCGGTCTCCGCCGTGAGCACCTCGTCCTTCGTCGTGCGTATCGTCAGGCGGTAGGTGCCATTCCGCTCGAGCGAGTCCCCGCGAAGCGCGAAGCGGTAGACCCCGCGCCCGTTGCCGTCGGGGTTGACCAGGATGTCCTCCCACGCCACGAGCGTCGCGCCCCCGGGCGTCGTCATCGTCACCACCGCGCCCGACTCGGCGATCCCGGCGTCGTTGCCGAGCGGAGAAGGCAGCTCGAACGGCGGCGACGCGACCACCGATCCCGAGCGCGTCCGCTCCAGGAGCACCACCTGCGACTGCGCGGTCGCGCTCAGCACTCCATGCATCGCCAGCTTCCCCGTCGTGCGCGGGATCGCGACCTCCTCGATCTCGCACGCGGCGACGAGCATCATCGACGCGAGTGCCAGGCAGACGCGCTCAGAACGCAACACGCACCCCCGCGCTCGGAAGGATCGGGAACTGTGAGATCGCACGCCGCGTCGGCTGGTTGGTCGAGTACCTGTAGAGGTACACGAACACGTTCTTCGCGTTGTAGGCGTTGACGACGCTGACGTACGGCGACACCGAGGCTCCCCGCACGGTGAACTCGCGCGAGGCGTCGAGGTCGAGTCGATGGTTCGCGGGGAAGCGCGCGCTGTTGCGCGCGCCGCCGAGCGACTCGAGCCGCCGTGACGGATTCCCCGTCCCCCACGTGTCGCCCGACGGGTCGTAGACGCGGCGCGCGATCTCGCCGACGATCGGCGTGTATGGCGTCCCCGTCGCGTACCCGAAGCGGGCGCCGAGCCGGTACTTCCGCGGCTGCCACGTCGCGACGACGTCGACGTCGTGCCGCCGGTCGTGTCCCGGCGCCCAGCGCAGCGTGTCGGTCTCGCGCGAGCTCACGCCGTAGGAGTACGCGACCCAGCCGCCTAACGCCGCGCCACGGCGCCACCGCGCGATGAGATCCACGCCGTAGGAGAGCCCGCGCGCCTGCTGGAGCTCGTCGCCGCGCCGCGCCGGATCCTCCGCCCAGTTGGCCTCCAGCACCCTCGTGTAGCGCTTGACGTAGCCCTCGATGCGCAGCGACTTCCCCATGGCGCCCTGGCGCTCGACGCCGGCGACGTAATGCCATGCCGTCGCCACCGGCACGAAGGAATCGCTCGCGACCCAGATGTCGAAGTAGCGCAGCGGGCCGTCGCCGGCGAGCGAGTGCAGGAACTGCGTCACGCGCCCGGCGCCGGCGGTGACCGCGAGCTGCGGAGTGACGAAGAACTTCACCGAGCCCCGGGGGGAGAGTGCGCGCCAGTGCCTGACGTTCAGCGCTTCGCCGCGCAGCCCGCCCTCGACGCGCCAGCGGTCCGACGCGCGCCAGAGATCGCTCAGCCAGAGCGCGGCGCTCACCGGCCGCTGCACGATGTCGAACTCCGTCGTCGCCGTCTGCGACGAGCCTGAGGAGTAGCGCAGCCTGTGCGTCGCGACGTCGTAGCCGATCGACCAGTCGTGCGCGTCGCCGCGCAGGGTGAGCGTGCCCGCGGCCCGCAGGTCGCGGATCCGGCTCCGCTGCACGACCGCGCCATCGCCGACGTCGAGCCGCGTCGAGAAACCGGAAGTCGAGAAGCGCTGCTCGAGCTCCGACCGGCTGCCGACGCTCTTGCTCAGCGCGAGACCGACGACGTCGTTCCCCCAGTCGAAGGCCCACGTCCCCTCGCTCGCGCGCGACGGCGCCGAATCCGCCTCCAGCTCGGCGAGGTCCGCGTCGAGCACGTCGCGGCCGAGGTAGGCCGTGAGTGCGGCCTGGAAGCCGTGCGGGAAGGCCCACGTCGCGCGCGCCTGTGCGTCGCGGAAGTGGTAGGGGAAGACGTTGTCGGTGAAGTTGCGCGTCACGGCGTCGGCGTAGGTGCGCCGCGCGGCGATGCTCCACGAGCCGTCGCCCCCGGCCAGGGTGCTGGCGAGCCGCCCCGTCGCGCCGAGCGCGGAGAGGTCCGCCGAGCCGTGGAGCCCCGGCCGCGTCTCGTCGGCGGAGCGGACGTCGAGCACGCTCGAGAGCCGGCCGCCGAAGCGTGCGGGAAAGGCGCCGGCGACGAGGTCGATGCCGCCCACGGTCGCGTCCATGAAGGTGCTGAACAGGCCGCCGAGGTGGAACGGGTTGTAGATCGGATGGCCGTCGAGCAGCACGAGGTTCTGGTCGGCCTCGCCGCCGCGCACGTTGAGCCCCGTGTTGTAGTCGTTCCGCGCCACCACGCCCGGCAGCAGCTGCACGACGCGCACGACGTCCGGCTCGCCGATGCTCGGCACCCCGGCCATCGCCGCCGCGCCCATCGAGATCGTGCCGACGTTAGGCCTTGCGGCGAACGACTCGAGCTCGGATGGCGTGGCCACGGTACGGACCGGCGCCAGCACCTGCGCCCCCGCGCGGAGGACGATCTCGACGTGGACGGTATCGCCCGCCGGCACGGCGACGACCCGCTCGACGGCGCGGTGGGGGGTCAGCTCGACGCGCAGCCGCGCATTGCCCGCGGGCACGCGCTCGAGCACGAAGCGTCCGTCGCTCGCGCTGGTCGTCGCGATCGTCGTTCCGGCGACGCTTACGGCGGCTCCGCCGGCAGGCACCGGGGGTTCACTATCAGCGGTCGCTACGACGCGCCCCACGATCGTCCCTGCCACGGTAGCCTGCGCCGCGAGGAGAGCGGGGAAGAGCGCGGCGATGGCGCCGGACGCGAGACGGGCGACGGTCAGAGCATGACGGGTGGCGGCCCGCCAAAATACCGCCGGTGCTTGAGAGTGGCGAGAGCGCACGGCCTGCTCCGGGACCCCGCGTGACGCGGGCCGTTGGCAGCCGGCAGGCAGCCGCCGTTAGGCTACCTGGACCAGCTGAGCCGCTCGAGCTCCGGGTCGCTCAGTACCCGCCAGTCGGACGGCACGTCCCAGACGCGGCGCACCGCCATCTCCGAGGAGAAGACGAGGCACCGCTTCGCCCTGCTCCACGGAGCGATCGGCGCCAGCTCCCGGACGCTCCAGACCTGGCCGTCCCCGTCGCGATAGGTGCGGTTTCCTCCAAACTCAGCCATCAGCGACTCCGTCCGGGCGTGCAGCTCGCGCGCGCGCTCCCGCAGCGTGACGGCCTCGACGCGCATCTGGCGCGCTTCGCGCCTCGTGCGCTCGAGCCGTTCGCGAATGTATACGAAGGTGTCCCTCGAGAGATCATATCGGAATTGCGCGAGGACGCTGCGCAGTGCGCGCTCCTGCACTTGGTCGTCGGCCAGCTCCGGCGCCGCCTCGCGGACGGCGCGCTCCCAGACGGGAAAGTCACCAGAGATACGCTCGAAGACGATGTCTGCTTCGGTGCGATGCTGCATCATCACCACGGCTCGTGTCACTCCCGGCAGGCTGGACCGCGCGCACCCACGCGGCCAGCGGGTCTCGGTCCCCTTCCGCACAGTGCGTTCCACTTGGTGCGCTGGCGGACAGGTCGGGGCACGCGACCTGCTTCAGTCAGGGCGAAAACCCGCTGCAACCCACTCCGCAGGAGATCGACGATGGCGCAGAGCGCTGCCGACAGGAATCGCGACGACGACGTCCCCACCGAGAAGAAGCTCGACGACCTCTACAAGCTCATCGACGGCATCGAGGTGGCGATGTTCACCACCCGCCGCCGCGACGGCCACCTCGTCTCGCGGGCGATGCAGATGCAGGCCCGCCGCTCGGGGACCGACCTCTGGTTCGTCGCCGACTGGTACTCGGACAAGCTCGACGAGCTGCTCGTGGACCCCCACGTCAACCTCGCCTTCTACAAGGACCGCACCCGCGAGTGGGTCTCGGTCTCCGGCACCGCCATCGTCTCCCGCGACCGCGACCTCGTCCGGGGCCTCTACAAGGAAGACTGGAAGATCTGGTTCCCCGACGAAGGCCGGCGCGGCCGCGACGGCGGCCCCGACGACGACCGCATCGCCCTCATCCTCGTCGAGGCCCACTCGGTCACCTACTCGAAGCAGGACCGCCCGATGCCCTTCGTACTCTTCGAGCTGGCGAAGGCGTTCATCACCAAGACCCCGCCCAAGGTCGCCGACCTCCGCGAGATCGACGAGAAGGAGATCCGCTCGGCGCCCACGTCCGAGGAAAACTCCCGGGCGCGATAGCGGTCAGTAGTAGCCCGAGACCCCGCGAAATGGCATATTTCGCGGGGTCTCTCCCTTTTTATTCGGTCAGAATGGCACAGGACGCACCCACGGGCGCCTTACAGCGCACTCCCTTCCACGGCATCCACGCCGCGCTCGGCGCCAAGCTCGTTCCCTTCGCCGGGTTCGAGATGCCCGTGCAGTACCCGACCGGGATTACCGAGGAGCACCGCGCCGTGCGCGAGCGCGTCGGGCTCTTCGACGTCAGCCACATGGGGGAGTTCATCATCCGCGGACCCCAGGCGGTGGAGTTCGTCAATCACGTCACCACCAACGACGTCGCCGCCCTCGCCGTCGGGCAGGTCCAGTACTCGACGATCCTCAACGAGCGCGGGACCATCGAGGACGACTGCCTCGTCTACCGCTTCGACGACCGGATCATGATGGTCGTGAACGCGTCCAACGTGCAGAAGGACCTGGACCACATCTCCGCCTACCGGGGCGGCTTCGACGTCACGATCGAGAACGTCAGCGACGACGTCGCCCTCCTCGCCCTCCAGGGGCCGAAGGCGCAGGAGACCCTCGCGAAGCACACCGACTTGGGCCTCGAGGCGATCCGCTACTACCACTTCGCCGTCGGCACCGTCGCCGGCGTCGGCGACGTGATCGTCTCGCGCACCGGCTACACCGGCGAGGACGGCTTCGAGCTCTACTTCGATCCGTCGGGCGCCGAGCGCGTCTGGAGCGCGCTCACCGCCGACGGCACCGTCACCCCCGCGGGGCTCGGCTGCCGCGACTCGCTCCGCCTCGAGATGGGGATGGCGCTCTACGGCAACGACATCGACGACACCACCACGCCCCTCGAGGCGAACCTCGCCTGGCTGGTGAAGCTCGCCAAGGGCGAGTTCGTCGGACGCCCGGTGCTCGCCGACCAGAAGGCGCGCGGGCTCACCCGCCGGCTCGTCGGCTTCACGAGCAGCGAGCGCATGTTCCCCCGCCACGGCTATCCCGTGTACCAGAACGGCGAGCTCGTGGACCAGGTGCGGAGCGGCACGATGAGCCCGTCGTTAGGCACCCCGATCGGGATGTGCTACGTCCCGGTCGCCGGCGCGAAGGAGGGCACTCCGCTCGAGATCGAGATCAGGGGCAAGCGCGTAGCAGCGACGGTGACGAAGCCGCCGTTTTACAAGCAGGCCTCGCATCGCTAGGGCGATGCGGCTCTCATGAGAGTCGCGATCCTCACCGTCTCCGACAAGGTCTCGCGCGGCGAGCGTGAGGATGCCTCGGGCGACGCGATCGAGGCCTGGGCGCACGCACGCCGCGCCGACCTCGCCGAGCGCGCGGTGGTTCCCGACGACACCGCCGCGATCGTGCGCGCGCTGCTCCGCATGTGCGACGACGCCGACGCGGAGCTCGTGCTCACCACCGGCGGCACCGGCCTGGCGCAGCGCGACGTCACCCCCGAGGCGACGCGCGCCGTCCTCTCGCGCGAGGCCCCCGGCATCGCCGAGCGCATCCGCGCCGCGTCGCCGCAGTTCCCGCGCGCCGCGCTCTCCCGCGGCATCGCCGGCGTCCGCGGCCAGGCGCTGATCGTGAACTTCCCAGGCTCCCCGGGCGGGGTCCGCGACGCGTTAGGCGCGATCGACCCCATCGTCGACCACGCCTGCGACGTCCTTCGCGGGCGGGTCACCGAGCACGGAGCTGGCGCGGCCGAAGGCCGCGCTCCCATAAAAAAGCCTCACGGCGCACCGCGCCGGGAGGCTTCGTGAAAGTTCTCATAACGCTCACCGATCTGGAGCCGGCGGCCCGGCTCAACGGCATGCTCGAGCGCGCCGGCATCGAGACCGCGCTCGTCCCGCCCGTTGACGACCTTCCCGCGGCGATCGCGCGCGAGAAGCCCGACCTCATCGTCCTCACCGGC
>DATAIS010000291.1:0-3875 GCA_036262535.1 Gemmatimonadaceae bacterium
GCGGGGCCCGGGGCGGGGAAGACGTACTGCCTCATCGAGCGCATCCGCTTCCTGCTCGAGAAGCTCGCGCTCGACCCGGCGCGGATCTGCGCCTTCACCTTCACCAACAAGGCAGCTGGGGAAATAGAGGAGCGACTCTCCCGGACGTTAGGCGAGCCGGCGGCGCTGGTGCGGACGGGGACGATCCACTCCTTCTGCGCCGACCTGCTGCGCGAGTTCGGGACGCGCATCGGCGTCGAGCGCGGCTTCGGGATCGCCGACGATAACTACCAGCGCAGCGTCCTGCGGCGGCTGCGCTACAAGCCGGAGTTCGCGGGAAGCCTCCTCCAGCGCTTCAGCGCGTATCGCTTCCGGAAGGAGGAGTTCCGGCACCCCAAGGACGCCGACACCTTCCGCAAGTACGAGGACTTCCTCGCCCAGCGGCGCGTCCTCGACTTCGACATGCTCGTCATCCGAACCGCCGAGCTGCTGTCGGACCCCAGCGTCGTGCAGCGCGTGCGTGCGCGGTGGGACTGCATCCTCGTCGACGAGTTCCAGGACCTGAACCCGTACCAGTACCAGGTCATCCGCGAGATCGGCCGCGACCACGGCCACATCTTCGCCGTCGGCGACGAGGAGCAGTCCATCTATAGCTGGGCGGGCGCCGACCCGCGCGTCTTCCGCGAGTTTCTCAACGACTTCGCGCTCACCGAGCGCGTCAGCCTGCGGGAGAACCGCCGCTGCCCGCGGGACATCCTGAGCTACGCGCGCAAGCTCGTCGAGGTCAACCCGCAGCTATTCGACGAGCGGAAGATCCTCGAGGCTGACCGCGACGTCGCCGGCTGCGTGACCTCGCTCTCCTTCCCCGACGCTGAAGCGGAGCTGAAGTGGGTGCTCGGCGATCTCCGTCGGGAACATGACGCGGGCGTGCGTTGGGGCGAGATGGCGCTCCTCTACCGCGCGCACCGCATCGGCGAGGCCGCCGAGGCGGCGTTCCTCAACGCGGGGATCCCCTGCCGGCTCGCGGTCGGCCGCGCGTTAGGCGAGGATCCGGTGGCGGCACACGTCATCGCCGCCTTACGCGTGATGTCGTGCGACGACGACGTCCACGAGGACGCGTTCCTCGAGACGATGCTCCCGCAGACGCTGGTGCACGCCGAGCGTGCGCGTGCCGACGAAGCGGGCGTCTCCTTCCGCAAGCAGCTCGAGCGGACCGCGCGCGAGCGTCCCAAGGAGGACGCCGACGCCCGCAAGATCAGGCGCGCCTTCGTCGTACTCGGCAACCTCGGCGCGCTGCGTTCGTGTCACCAGACGCTCGACGGCCTCGTCGAGGACCTGCTCTCGCGCCGGGTCGGCGTCGTACGCTCGGCGCTCGAGGAGCGGCACGACGAGATCAGCGATCCGGCGGAGCATGCGGAGGTGGTCGCGCTCGCACAGCGGCTGGCGTCGGCGCGCGCCGAGCGGCGCACGATCTCGCTCGAGTGCGGGAACGGCATCGGCATCGCGCTCAAGGGGATGCTGCTCGCGGGCGGGATGCCGCGCGTCACGCTCGACGCGGAGGCGCCTGACGGTGCGGAGCGCATTGTACGCTCGGATGCGCCGGCGTTCGGGCTGCCGCTCGCGCTCTTCAAGGCGCTCCAGTACCTGCACTGCGGCGAGCTCGCGAGCGCCTTCCGCGACTTCACGGCGGTGGACATCGAGACCACCGACAACGACGTCGAGACCGCCGAGGTGGTGGAGATCGCGGCGGTGCGGGTGCGCGGCGGGGTCGTCGTGGACGAGATCTCGAGCCTGGTGAAGCCGCGCGGGCGGATCGCGCCGGGTGCGCTCAAGACCCACGGTCTCTCCGAGGCCGACCTCGCCGACGCGCCCTGGTTCGAGCAGATCTGGGAGCGCATCTACGACTTCTGCGCCGGCGACAAGGTGGTCGCGCACAACGGCTACCACTTCGACTTCCCGATCCTGAGGCGCCTCGCGGGCGAGCCGTTCGGGAGCAGCTACGACACCCTCCCCCTCGCGCGCGACCTGCACCCGACGAGCGGCAAGCTGTCCGACCTCGCGCGCCTGTATGGGTTCGACCCGGGCAACTCGCACCGCGCGCTCGACGACACCCGTACCCTCGCCCGCGTCTGCCTCGCGCTCCACGAGACGAACGTCGTCCGCGCACGGAAGACGGCGCTCGTGACGCTCCTCGACCACCTCGGAGTCGCTCTCGCGCTCGATGCAGGTGAGCGCGATCCCGAGGCCGAGCTGCTGCGCAATCTCTGCGTGCCCTGGTCGCTGGGGCGCTACAGCGACTGCCTTGGTTTCTATGAGAGAGAGCGCGAGCTCGTCGCCGACGACAGCGTCGCGACGGTGGAGCAGGTGATCGAGTGGCTGGGCGGCGAGGAGCGGATGCAGAAGATCCGCGCCGAGAAATCGGCGGACGAGCGCTACCCGGCGGCGATGGCGAGGCTCAGGCGACTGATCGCGAGCTGCGGCTCCGGGACGTTAGGCGAGCAGATCACCGCCTTCCTCGAGCGCGTCGCGCTCTCGAAGGCCGACGGCGTCGAGACGGCGAGCGAGCGGGTGAACCTCCTCACGCTGCATTCGACGAAGGGGCTCGAATTCTCGCGCGTCTACATCCTCGGCGTCGAGGACGTCCAGCTCCCGGGCGACAAGGAACGGAGGGACGCGACCAAGGAGGAGGTCGAGGAAGCGCGGCGGCTGCTCTACGTCGGGATGACGCGGGCGAAGGACCGGCTGGTGATGACCCGCGCTGAAGTCCGCGACGGGCGTCCGACCGGCGGGCACCGGTTCCTGAGCGAGATGGGCCTGCCGCCGCAGGCTCCGGCGCGCCGGTCCGTGGGCTCCTAATCGCCGGCCCGTCGGCTTCTACCGCCGGCCCGGATTAACGCGGAGGCGCGGAGGTCCGCGGAGGGCGCGGAGGACTGCACACCCATCATCGAACTGTCGGCGTGTGCCGTTCCCAGAGCATTCAGATCTCCGAGCGGTTTTGGGGCAAGCGGGGTGAGTTGGCCTCGCCGAGTCCTCCGCGGCAGTTCTCCGCGCCCTCCGCGCCTCCGCGTCGACCGGGCCGGCGATCGGAGCTAGGTTTCGAGCATGGCCACGACGATCCTCGTGATCGACGACGAGCCGCAGATACGGCGGGTGGTGCGGAACGCGCTCGCCGACGACGGCGTCCAGGTCAGCGAAGCCGGCACCGCGACGAAGGGCATCGACCTCGCCGCCGCCGAGAGGCCCGGGTTGATCGTGCTCGACCTTGGCCTGCCTGACGGTGAGGGCGCCGAGGTGCTGCGCGAGATTCGCAAATGGTCGTCGGCGCCCGTGCTCGTGCTCTCGGCGCGCGGGTCGGATCAGGAGAAGGTGCGGCTGCTCGATGCCGGTGCCGACGACTACGTCACGAAGCCCTTCAGCACCGTCGAGCTCCAGGCGCGGGTGCGGGCGCTCCTGCGGCGCACGACGACCGCCGGCGATGACGACAAGCCGATCGAAGTCGGCGGCCTGACGATCGACCTCGCGAAGCCGTCGCTGCATCGCGGCGCGGAGGTCGTGCACCTCACGCGCACCGAATGGGAGCTGCTGCGCGTGCTCGTGCGGCACGCGGGGCGCACGCTGACGCATCGCCAGCTCTTCGATGCGGTGTGGGGGAAGGCGTTCGGCGATCCGCAGCAGAACCTGCGCGTGCACATCCGCAGCCTGCGCCGGAAGATCGAGTCGGACCCCGTGCGTCCGCGGCTCGTCGTCACCGAGCCCGGCGTCGGCTATCGCTTCGACGTCACACCGTGAAGCCCTTCGTCAGGCGCGGCTGGCTGCTGTGGCTCGCGGTGCTCGCCGCGGTGACTCTCGCGATGCTGCCGCTGCGCGGCGTGCTCGAGGAGGCGCACGTCGCGCTC
>DATAIS010000292.1:0-13649 GCA_036262535.1 Gemmatimonadaceae bacterium
GGCAGATCGGCGCCGCGGAGATCCCCGTGCAGACGCGCATGATGACGATCGCCGACATCTACGACGCCCTCACCGCGACCGACCGTCCCTACAAGCCGGCGGTGCGGGTCGAGACCGCGATCGACATCCTCCGCGCCGAAGCGACGGAGGGATTGCTCGACCAGCATCTGCTCGCCACCTTCGTCGAGGCACGCGTCTTCGAAGCCGCGCACGCCGCCTGACGACGGCACCACGACGGTCGTGCAGACGGGGCGCTACCTGACGCGCTGGCGCCGTCAGGCCGACGGTGACTGGAAGGTGGAGCTCGACGCGGGTCACCCCGCCCCGAAGCCGTAGCCGCCCCCGCCCGGCGTCTCGATGGTGAGGACGTCGCCGGGCTCGAGCTCCACGCGGCACTTCGCGGGAAGTTCGCGACCGTTGAGGAGATTGCGCCCGCGTTGGCCGGGACCGCCGCCGCGCGCCCCACGCGGCCCGCGCGCGCGGCGCTCGGTGAGCAAGGTGACGGTGCAGCGCTCGAGCGCGTGATAGACGCGCACCACCCCGTCGCCACCGCGATGCGCGCCGGTCCCTCCGCTCCCACGGCGCACCGCATACCGCTCGATCCGGAGCGGGTACGCGCGCTCCAGCGACTCGATCGGCGTGTTGCGGGTATTGCTCATCCCCACGTGCACCGCCGAGGGTCCTGCCCCCTTCGCGCTCGCCCCCTGTCCGCCGCCTAACGTCTCGTAGAACGTCCAGCCCGCCCCGCCGAAGGTCACGTTGTTCATCGTTCCCTGTCCCTGCGCCGGCACGTCGACGCCGAGCGCCTCGAGCGCGGCGAAGAGCACGTCGGTGATCCGCTGCGACATCTCGACGTTGCCCGCGGCGACGGCGGCCGGCCACGCGGCGTTCACGGCGCACCCTTCGGGAGCGCGCACGCGTACCGCGGCGGCGATGCCGTCGTTGGTCGGTACGTCGTCGTCGAGGAGCGTGCGCAGCACGAACACCGCGGCAGCGCGCGCCACGGCGAGGGGACAGTTCACGTTGCCGCGAACCGCGGGCGCGCTGCCGGCGAAGTCGACGTCGAGCGTCCCGCCCGTGATCGTCAGGCGCGCGCGGATCTCGACGGGCGCGTCGGTGATGCCGTCGCCCTCGAGCGCGTCCACGGCCTCGCCGGAACGTCCCTCGAGGGGCGCCAGCGCGGCACGCGCACGGCGCTCCGTGTAGCCGAGCAGCGCGTCGCACGCCGAGCGCGCGTAGTCCTCACCATGCACGTCCAGGAACGCGCGCCATCCCGCCGCGCCGGCGGCACATGCAGCGAGCTGCGCGGCGAGATCTCCGGCGCGCTCGGCCGGGGTGCGCACGTTCGCGAGCACGAGCCGCCAGATGTCCTCGTCGCGGACGTCGCCTCGCATCAGCCGCACGGGTGGAAGGATGATCCCTTCCTGCACCAGCTCCGTCGCGCCGAACGGCATGCTCCCCGGCGTCATGCCTCCGACGTCGGCATGATGCGCGCGCACCGCCGCATAGCCGGCGATCCTCCCGCGATGGTCGATCGCTTCGACGAGCGTGAGGTCGGGGAGGTGCGAGCCACCGTGCGCGGGATCGTTGAGGATGAAGACGTCGCCCGCTGCGGGATTCCGCTCCCGCACCGCTCGCACCGCATCCGGCATCGCACCGAGGTGGACGGGAATGTGGGCGGCCTGCGCGACCATCCGTCCCTCGGCGTCGAAGAGCGCGGAAGACGCGTCCCGCCGCTCGCGGATGTTCGGCGAAAGCGCCGCGCGTACGAGCACCGTGCCCATCTCCTCGGCGATCATCGCCAGCCCATGGGCAACGACCGCGAGCTCGAGCGCGTCGAAGGCACCCGTGGCGCCCATCATCAGGCAGCTCCGCGGCGGAGGAGCGAGCCGCCGTGCGGCGCGGGCTTCGCGGTCCAGCCCCGAGGGACGAGCAGCGTCGCATCGGCGAGTGCCACCGTCGCGGGGCCGCGAACCTCCGCCGTGCCGGTCGGTGCGCCAGGCGCCGCAAGCGCCGGCGCCGAGACTGCCCCCCGAACGCTCACGATCTCCACCGGCCGATCGAGCACGAACCGCGCGCGCGCCCGATGCAGCTCGGCGAATCGCGCTGCGACGGCGGCGCCGTCGTCACCCTTTTCGACGGGCACGTCGAGCTCGTGTCCCTGCCCGGCGTAACGCACGCGCGCCCACCAGCGGACGCTCCCGCGCTCGACCTCTCCCGCCCTCTTCGCGACGTCCGTCATGACGGCGGCCAGCACGCTGGCGGGGAGCGCATCGGCCGTGCGCATCACGCTCGCCATCGCTTCGCTCCGCTGCGACGCGATGGCTAGCCCCATGGCGCTGAGCACCCCCGCGAAGGGGGGCACGTAGACGTCGGTCATTCCCAGCCGCTCGGCGAGCGTGCATCCGTGGAGCGGCCCCGCGCCGCCGAACGCGATCAGCGTGCAGCGGCGCGGGTCGATTCCCCGCTCGACGCTCACGCGGCGCAGCGCGCGCGCGATCTCCGCGTCCGCGGCCGCGACGATCGCGCGTGCCGTCCGCTCGACATCCACGCCGAGCTGACCCGCGACCCGCGCCACCGCCTCGCGCGCGAGCGCTGCATCGAGCGTGACGCCGCCGCTGATCTCGCGCCCCCCGATGTGGCCAAGCACGACGTGCGCATCGGTGACCGTCGCCCGCGTTCCGCCGCGCCCATAGGCCGCGGGCCCCGGCTCGGCTCCGGCGCTGCGCGGGCCGACGCGCAGTGCACCACCGTCGTCCACCCATGCGACACTTCCTCCCCCCGCCGACACCGTCTCGACCATCACGCGCGGCAATGCGATCGGCACGCCCGCGATCTCGCCACCCGGCTCGACGAGCGCCTCTCCATCCACGATCAGCCCCGCATCGGCGCTCGTGCCTCCGACGTCGATCGTGAGCGCGTCCGGGATGCCGGCGCGCCGCGCCAGCGCGGCCGCGGCGACCATTCCGCCGGCGGGGCCGGACAGGGCGAGCGCCGCCGCGGCGCGGGCCGCGTCCTTCGCCGGCCGCATTCCACCGGCGGACGTCATCACGGCCGGCGGGGGATAGCTCGCGTCACCGAGCCGTGAAGCGAGGCGCTCGAGGTAGCGCCCGACCCCCGGTCGCAGGTATGCCTCGGCGACCGTCGTCGCGGTCCGCTCGTACTCGCGGATCTCGGGCAGCACCTCGTGCGACGCCACTACGGCCGCGTCGTTCCCCGCTCGCTCACGCAGCGCCGCGGCGAGTGCCTGCTCGTGCCGCGCATCGGCGTACGAGTGGAGCAGCGCGACGGCGACCGACTCGGCGCCGATCGCACTCGCCGCGCTCACCGCGTGGTCGATCGCGTCCGCATCGAGCGCCCGCTCGACCCCATCGGGGCCGATGCGCTCGGCGACGGCGACCACATCCTGGTGAGCCGCCAGCGGCGCGGGGTGGTGACGGGTCAGGTCATAGAGCGAGGCGCGGTCCTGGCGCCGCAGCTCGAGGAGATCGGTCGCGCCTTCGGTGGCGCAGAGCGCGACGCGGGCGCCGGTCCGCTCGAGGAGCATGTTCGTCGCCACCGTGCTCCCGTGCACGATGCGCTCGATGCGCGACGGCTCGACACCCAGCGCGCGCAGCACGTCGAGAATTCCCTCGCTCTGGTCACGTGGCGTGCTCGGGACCTTCCTCGCGTGCGCCCGGCCGTCGGCGTCGATCGCGAGGAGATCGGTGAACGTTCCCCCTACGTCGATGCCCACGGAGACGACGCGCACGTCAGCGCCGGAGTCGCCGCGCCCCGAGCGGGCCCGCGATGAGGACCGCCGCGAGCAGGATCGAGCCCCAGCCGACGATGTCGCCGAAACGGACGTACGGAGTCGTCACGTGCGTCGTCCACGTGGCGTAGGTCCGGCTCGCCGGGGCAAAGAGCTCCGTCGCGTCGCGAACGCGCCCGAGCGGATCGATCGCCTCGGAGATTCCCGTGTTCGCAGAGCGGACGACGCCGACGCGGTTCTCGATCGCGCGCAGGCGCATGTGCGCCTCGTGCTGCCAGGGGGCGGTGCTGCGTCCGAACCAGGCGTCGTTGGTGATGTTGAGCAGCAGGTCGGCGCCGGATCGCCGCAGCGTACGGGACTGCGAAGGGAAGATCGACTCGTAGCAGATCAGGACTCCGAACGCGCCCCAGGGCTGCCGGTAGACGACCGCCCCCTGACCGCGCCCATAGCCGCCGAAGTAGCGCATCCCTCCGAACCATTTGGGATTCAGGAACGGGACCCGTTCCACGACCGGGACCAGGTACTGCTTCCGGGTGGGAGGACTGGACCTGAAGTCGCCGGTCGAGTCGGCGAGCATCGCCGCGTTGTAGTAGTCGTAGTCCGGCGGCTCGCCGGGTCTGGAGTGCCACTCGACGTCGATGATCCCGAACAGGATCGGCGTTCGCGTCTCGCGGACGAGCCGGACGATCGTGTCGCGCCACTCCGGGCGCTGGTCGATGTAGCCGGGCAGCGCGACCTCGGGCCAGACGACGAGCCGTGGACGTCCGCTGTCGGCAGCCGCGCGCGTTCCGGCCGCGAGCATCCCCGCGATGCGGTCCTGGTTCTCCGCCTGCCACTTGTCTTCCTGTGGCACGTTGGGCTGCACCACCGCCACCGGTGCCGCATGGATCAACGGCACCGTCCCCACGCGCGCCCGCCCGTAGCCGAGCACCGCGGCGACGATCGCCGCGGCCGCGCCGATGCGCGCGACGAGCCCACCGACGGACGGAACCTCCGCCCGGCGCCACGCCACCACTCCATCGATGGCGAGCCCGCTGATGGCGGCGATCCAGAAGGACCCGCCGTGCACGCCGCTGAGGTCCGCCATCTGCGCGAGACGGGTGTTCGTCGCCACCGAGAGCCCGAGCGGCAGCCAGGGAAAGGCAAGCTGCGGGAAGACCTCGGTGATCTTCTCCCACGCCACCCAGGCCACGGGAAAGACGAAGGCCGCCGGCAGGTGCGTGACGCGGCGCGCGAGCGCGTAGGTGCCTAACGCTCCAGAGGTGAGCGCCGCCATCACGACCACCGCTCCGACGTACCCGAGGACGGCGAGCTTCGTGTAGATCGAGAGCGCGATCGCGATCCAGTAGAGCGCGATGCCGTAGCCGAAGACCCCGAACCACCACCCCGCGCGTGCGCCCTCGCGCCATACCTCGCGCGGCGGACGGTTCGGCACGTCCGCGGCGCGCGTCGCGATGAGGGCGATCGGGACGAGCGCGAAGGGCGCGAGCGCGAAGGGAAAGGGCGGGAACGAGAGCGCGAAGAGCGCCGCCGAGACGAGCGCCGCGATCGCGACGTCGCGCGGCGGGAGGAACCGTCTCACAGCCTGATCTCTTTGCCCTCGTCCGCCGAGCGGTAGATGGCCTCGATGACGCGGTGGAGCACGACCTGGTCGGTCGGCGCTTCGTACTTCGCCTCACCCGCGACGAGCGCGACGAAGTGCGCGAGCTCGGCGCGGTACGACTGGCTGAACGCGCTCTCGCGCGCCGCGGCGCCCGTCGGCGAGACGTCCACCGGCCGCCCGTTGAGCTCCTTCACCACGCGCAGCGGCGCGAGCCTCGTGCTGCCGCGAGTCGAGACCGTCTCGAACCACCAGCGGTCTTCCTCGCCGACATAATTCCAGTTGAGGTCGAGCGCGATCGAGAGTCCGGCCTCGCACTCGAGGTGGACGAACATCGCATCCTCGACCGCGGAGGTACCGCGTCCCCGATCCATGTGTGCCGTCACGCGCACCGGCGTCGGATTGTCGGCCAGCCAGAGCGCGAGGTCGAGCAGCGGCACGCCGTGCTCGACGAAGACTCCCCCGCCCGCCTCGGCGCGGCGCAGTCTCCACGTCTCGTGCTGCTGGCGGAGATGGTACGACCCGGCGCGGAAGGCGAGCAGCCGTCCGAGCTCGCCGCCGCGGAGGAAGCGGTCCAGCGCCTGGACGTCGGTGCGGAAACGGTGGTTGTTGGCGACGACGACCTTCCGGTCGGCGCGCTCGGCGGCGGCGATGATGCGCTCGACGCCGCGCGCCGAGAGCGCGAGAGGGCGCTCGCAGAGCACGTGGACCTTCGACGCCAGCGCGCGGATGACGTGGGGCTCGTGGAGGTGGTTCGGCGTCGCGATCACCACCGCATCGAGCTCGTCGTACTCGAGCAGCTCCTCGATGTCGGTGAAGACGTCGGGCACGTCGAAGCGGTCGGCCAGGGCCCGGGCCTTTGCGCGGTCGTTGTCGCAGAGCGCGACGAGCTGAGCGCCGCGCAGCTTCGCGATCGACGGCAGGTGCGCCGTCTGCGCGATCGCCCCTGCCCCGACGACTCCGATGCGGACCGTCATCGGCCGCCGCGGCCGGGGGCCGTGTCGAAGTGATAGGTGAGCACGGCCCGCAGCGAGCCATAGCGCACGCCGCTCGTCAGGTCGTACCGGGCCTGAAGCCCCACTCCGATGTGTCGAGCCAGTGTCACGTCCCCCCCCATCACGGCCGCGAAGCCTAACGCGATGTTGTCGAGCGAGTTCTCGATGATCGTCCCCTGGATGGCCTTCCCCTCGGCGTTCACGACGTGCGCGAGCACGCCCCCGCCGAGATAGGGGCGGAAACCCCCTGTCCGCGGTGTCCACCGCAGGTCGCCGCCGACCGCGATGTCGGACACCCTGATCGTGCCGAGCGAGAAGCGCGCGCGCTGCGTGCTGTCGACGAGCGACTCGCGGAGCCGCTGCTCGAGCCGCTCCACCAGCTCCGGCGTGTATCGCGACTGCCAGTAGGTCGCCGTGAAGACGACGCGCCAGCGCGGCGAGACCTCCCCGTAGTCGGCCTGCAGCGAGTAGAGCGTCGTCGCCTCGGTGCCGGTCGGGATCACCGGGCCCCCCGACGCGCCGAACGCCGTCAGCCGCAGCTTGTCGAGGTTGAGGCGCTCGAAGAGTCCGGGATCGTCCTGCGCGGCAACCGTCGCCGGCGCGACGAGCGCGGCGACGAGCGAGAGCCGCGCCACCCACCCACCGGAGCTACTGCACGATCGCGACACTCGTTCCCGGATAATAGGTCCGCAGGATCGTCAGGGCGTCCTGCCCCGCACGCGCGCGCCCGATCGCGCCCCACTGACACATCCCGATGCCATGCCCATAGCCGTGTCCGCGCATGACGAGCCGCCGGACTCCACCCTGGCCACTCCCGTCGACATCGACGGAAAAATACGTGCTGTTCAACAGCTCGCCACCCGGGCCGCGCAGCGCATAGCGGATCTCGTTGCCGCGGAGCGTCGCGTCGCCGCGCGCCCCGTCGATCGCCAGCACACCGACCCGCCCCGACGCCGTGCGCGACGCGACGCGTACGTCGCGCACGCGGCCGATGGAGGCCGCCCGGCCGCGGCTGCGCAGGTAGCGCTCGACGAGCACCCCGACCGAGTCGCCCCCGATCTCGCGCAACCACTCGAATCGCGGTGCCTGGTCGCAGTAGAAACGGTTCGTCCCCGGGATCCGGTCGCTGACGCGCCGCAGGTAGACCGCCCCGCCCTCGCCGTTCCAGACCTCGCCCGGCTCGGCGGTGGTTCCACCGCAGGTCGAGTGATACGGCGCGTCGGCGATCCGTCCCCCGAAGTAGAGCACCTGCCCCGCCGTTTCCTCCACCGCCCGGCTGGTGAGCGTGCGCTCGACGTCCACCCCGCCATACACCTGGTCGTCGATGGTCGCGCGGACGTCCCAGGAGGCGTTCCGTGCGCGATGCGTGTGGGCGTAGCTGCGCGCGGCGATCGCCTGTGCCTCCACCGCCGCGAGCTCTTGCGGAGCGCGATTCCCGATCTCCAGCGGAACCACTCCGAGGAGATAGTCCTCGACGGCCAGGCGGTTCACGACGACGAGATTCGCGCCGTCGGCGCTCACGATGATCTCTCCCCGGTAGCGGCGCCCGCCGAAGCCGACGAAGCCGGCGGCGTCGAGCGTGCGCAGCGCGACCGGCGCCGGCGTCACGAACGAGAACCCGTCGCTCGCACGCTCGAGCCGGATCTGCCCCTGGCGAATAGACGCCGACCAGCGCTCCGACGCGTCGCCCGCGGTGAGGTTGGTGCCGTCGCGCGACACGATCGTCCAGCGGGTCGTCGCCGTCAGGGTCGCCGAGGGAGCCGGCGCGGCGAGCAGCACACGCACCAGCGGCCCGCGGTCGGCCGCGCGACGCGTCGGCGCCGGCATCATCGGGAACGCCGTGTCGGCGGCGGCCGTGTCGCTGCGGACGGTGTCCATCACGACACGCACTCGCTCCGGCCCGCCCGCGGGCCCCCGCGTGAAGACTCCACGACACGCGCCCACCGCGGCGAGCGCGAGCAGCGCCGCCGCGCTATGCCGCGGCGAAAGCCGCATCGAGGCGCTCGAGCGTGAGATCGATCTCCGAGTCGCCGTGGGCGCTCGACATGAAGGCAGCCTCGAACGCCGATGGTGCGAGGTAGACTCCGCGCTCCAGCGCCGCGTGGAAGAAGCGGCGGAAGCGCGCCGTGTCCGCTGCCTTCGCGTCGGCGAAGGAGCGCACGGGCTCGGCGCGGAAGAAGAATCCCCACATCGTGCCGGCGTGCGACGCGGTGAGCGGCACGGAACGCCGGGCGGCGATCTCGCGCAGCCCCTGGACGAGCCTCACGGTGCGGCGCACCATCGTCTCGTGCACCTCGACCGTCAGTGCGCCGAGGGTCGCCAGCCCGGCCGCCATCGCGAGCGGATTGCCGGAGAGCGTCCCCGCCTGGTAGACAGGTCCCTCCGGCGCGACGAGCGACATGAGGTCGCGCCGCCCGCCGTACGCGGCGACGGGCAGCCCGCCGCCGATCACCTTCCCGAGCGTCGTCAGGTCCGGCGTCACGCCGAACGCCTCCACCGCTCCGCCAAATGCGATGCGGAAGCCCGTCATCACCTCGTCGAAGATGAGGAGCGCGCCGCACTGGTCGGCGAGCGTACGCAGGGCGACGAGGAAGCCCGGGTCGGGAAGGATGAGCCCCGCGTTACCGACGACCGGCTCGAGGATGATCGCGGCCAGCTCGTCGCCGCGCTGGCTCACGATCGAGCGCACGGCGGGGATGTCGTTGAAGGGCGCGGTGAGGGTCAGCGCCGCGAGCGCATCCGGCACGCCAGGGGAGTTCGGCAGGCCGAGCGTCGCGACCCCCGACCCCGCGCGTACGAGGAAGGAGTCGGCATGGCCGTGGTAGCAGCCGTCGAACTTGAGGATCGCGTCGCGGCGGGTCGCGGCGCGCGCGAGCCGCACCGCGCTCATCGTCGCCTCGGTGCCGCTCGAGACGAAGCGCATCATCTCGACGTGCGGCATGCGGTCGCGAACCGCTTCCGCGAGCGAGACCTCGAGCTCCGTCGGGATGCCGAAGCTCGTCCCCGCCTGCATCGTGCGGCCTAACGCCTCGAGCACTACCGGGGGCGCGTGGCCGAGGACGAGTGGGCCCCACGAGAGCACGTAGTCGATGTACTCGCGGCCATCGAGATCCCAGATCCGCGCACCCTCGCCGCGCGCGACCACGAACGGTTCCCCTTCCACGCCGCGGAACGCCCGCACCGGGGAGTTGACGCCACCGGGAAAGAGCTCGCGGGCCCGGCGCATGACCGCGGCCGAGCGGATGGCGGTTCCCGTCACCGCCCGAAGCTGCCGACCGACGTGGCCATCACGGGCAGCGCGCGCATCGGACGCCGCGGGGCGGCCGCGGGCGGCTCGTCGAGGACTCGCTGCAGGGTGGCGTCGAAGTCGTAGTCGTCCACGGCGTCTACGCGCACCTCGAGAATCGTTCCCGGGCGGGCGTCGGTGGCGATGCGCGTGATGCCGTCGATGTCGTCGGCCTGCCAGACGAGCCGCGCCTGCGCCGGCTCACCGTCCGCCGCGACCCGATCCACCATCGCGGGCACCGAGCGGCCGACGTGGCGCTCGTAGCGGTCGGCGGTGATCATCCGCTGCAACTCCGTGAGGCGCTCGAGGCGCTCGCGCTTCACCTCGTCGGGCACGTCGTCCTGATAACCGAAGGCGCGCGTCCCCTCCTGCGGCGAGTAGGCGAACGCGCCGACGCGATCGAACTGCACCTCCTCGAGAAACTCGAGCAGCGTGGCGAAGTCCGCTTCGGTCTCGCCGGGAAAGCCGACGATGCAGGTCGTCCGGATCGCGACGTCAGGGATGGAGGAGCGGAGCCGCGCCACCCTTTCGCGGATGACGCTGCGGCGCTCCGGGCGTCGCATCCGCTTCAGCACCTCGTCCGATGCGTGCTGCATCGGCATGTCGAGGTAGGGGACGATGCGATCTTCCGACGCGACGACGTCGAGCAGCGCCGGCGTGATGCCCGTGGAGTAGAGGTACAGCATCCGGATCCACGGCACCGACGTCTCGCGCGCGAGCGCGCGCAGCAGCGTCGCGAGCGAGCTCCCGTCGCGCAGGTCGCGCCCGTAGTGGGCGAGGTCCTGCGCCACGAGGTTGATCTCGCGCGCCCCCTGGAGCTCGAGCAGCTGCGCCTCGCGCACGACGTCGGCGAGCGCGAACGAGCGATGGCGGCCGCGCATGAGGGGGATCGCGCAGAACGCGCAGCCGTGGTCGCACCCCTCGCTCACCTTCAGGTAGCGGATGTGCGGCGCATCGCCGACGTAGATCCGCTCGCCGGGATGCAGCTCGACCGGCGCCTCGAGCAGGCCGCGCGCATCGAGCTCCGGAAGCAGGCGGTCCACGTCCGACGCGCCAAGGAAGAGATCGACCTCGGGGAGTGCGTCCTCGAGCTCGGCCTTGTGGCGCTGCACCATGCAGCCCACCGCGACCACCGCGCGGCAGCTCCCTTCGTCCTTGTAGCGCCCCGCCTCGACGATCGCGTCGAGCGACTCCTTCTTCGCCGCGTCAATGAAGCCGCAGGTGTTGACGACGATGATCCCCGCCTCGGCGAGGTCGCTGGTGAGCTCGACCCCGCGCCCGGCGAGCGCCGCCGCGTAGCGCTCGCTGTCGACGGAGTTCTTGTCGCAGCCGAGCGTGATCAGCCCGAGCTTCACGCGCGCTGGGTGGAATCGGTGGTCGAGCCGGCAGAAAGCATCCGTGAAAGCTAGCCGCGGCGAAGGGCAAAACCACAGCCCCCGGGGTGCATGGCACCCCGGGGGCTGGGCTACTGGTCCTGCCCGGTGCTTACCGCTTGTTCAGCGGCTTGGTCTGCTTCACCGAGTGATCGACCACGATACCACCCCTGCTGCTGGTCGACATAGTACGGAGCGAGGAGGTCCTGAGCCCCGACGAGGTGACCGCGGTGACGGCGAACGTGTAGTCGCCGCCCTTGTTCGGTGCCGCCGCGGTCGCCGCGATGATGTAGTAGCCATCGGACGGCGCGGTAAAGTTCAGCTGCGGGTTGGTGCCGCCGCCGCTGTTGTCGTCACTCGCGATCGTGCCCATCCGGTCGTCGATCTCGAGCTTGGCGTCGAAGGTGCTCGCCGCCATGTCGACGCGGATCTGCTCACCAGCGTGCAGGTAGATGATCACGTTGTCCGACCAGCGACCGTCGTTGCGAACGCAGTCGCCGCCGTCGAGGTGCTGATTGGTGCTGCTGCCGGGGAGGACGTAGACCTCCTCGCAGGCGGTGACCCTGCCGGTCCAGGGGCGGGTCAGCAGCGAGTAGCTGCCCGTCTGGCCCGGGCTGCCCGGGAGATACGTGGCGCCGACGAGGAACGTGCCCGCGCCGCCGAGCAGCTTGACCTTCGAGTTCGTGGTGTAGCTCGGCGCCGTGTAGTCGTCGTCGTTGAAGGCGATGATGTGATCGAGGTCGGTGTACGCGTTCCGGTAGAGGTTCAGGTACGTGTCCATCGACGCTTCGTCGGTCGCGTTGAGCGAGATCTCGACCGGGGTCGACGCGCTGAGCGAGAAGCTCCAGAGGTCGACGCGGGCGCGATCCATGTTGTACATGCAGCTGCTGTTGAGGACGTCGCCGCCCACGGTGCTGTTCGTACCGAGGGTGCCGCGCACCTGACAGCCGCCCGACGGCGCGTTCGCCGTGGCGTTGAAGGTCTGAGAGAGGCTTGCGTACGACGCGGTGAGGGTATGCGCGCCCGGGACGGGGCCTAACGTCCACGTCGCCGTCGCCTGGCCGTCGGCATTCGTCGGCATGCTCGCCGGGGAGGCCGAGCCGCCGTTGCCGGCGGTGAAGTCTACCGAGTAGCCGGGGACCGCATTGCCGTACTGGTCGCGCAGGACCACCGAGACCGGCTGGGGCAGCGTGCTCCCCGTCTCGCCGACCTGGTTGTCGCCGCTGGTGATCTTCTGCATCGAGACCGGCACGTCAGCCTGCGACGTCGCCACGAAGCCCACCGCGGGCAGCGAGGCCACGCTCACGCTCATGTTCACCACGCCGACCGTGGTCGGCATCGTCCAGCTGCTGCTCGCCACGCCGCTCGCGTTCGTGTTCGCCGAAGTCGGCGACGCGCTCGACCCCTGGCCCGCGGCGAAGCTCACCGCGGCACCTTCGACGAGGTTGCCGTACTGGTCGCTCACCGTCACGCTGACCGGCTGCGCGAGCGGCTTCCCGGCGGTGCCGAACTGCCCGTCACCCGCCTTCGAGACCTGCGCCGGCGGACCGGCCTTCGCCGTGGCGACGAACGCCACCGGCGCGAGCGAGCCCGCGGTCACGTTCATGTTCATCTGGCCGGCAACGGTACCCATCGTCCAGCTGGTCGAAGCCATGCCCGACGCATCGGTCGAGGCGCTCGCCGGCTGCACGCTCGACCCATTGGCCGGCGCGAAGGAGACGGAGACGCCCTGAACCGGATTCCCGTACTGGTCCTTCACGATGACACCGACCGGCCGCGAAAGCGCGACGCCGACGGTGCCAGTCTGATTGTCGCTGAGGTCCTGCCTGGCGACCGACGCCGCCACGCCCGAGGTGGCCGTCGCGGTGAGATTCACCGCGGGCAGGCTGCCGAGCGTCGCGACGAGCTTCATCGGGCCGGCCGCGGTGCCGAGCGTCCACTGCGTGAGCGCCTTGCCATCCACATCCGATGCGGCCGACGCCGGGTTTACCGAACCCGACCCGGCGTTCGGCGCGAAGCTGACGTTGGCGCCCGAGACGAGATTGCCATAGCTGTCCTTCACGAGCACGCCGACCGGGTTGGCCAGCGCACTCCCGGCGTTGCTCTGCTGCCCGTCATTGACGGCGCTGAGCTGGGCCGCGGCGGCGGCCTTCGCCGAAACGGTGAAGATCACCGCCGGGAGTGATCCCGTGGTTGCGCTGAGCTTCTGGTCGCCCGCGGTGGTGCCGAGGGTCCAGCTGCCGACGGTCGCGATGCCGTCCCTGCCGGTCACCACCGAGGCCCCCGTCACGGAGCCGTTACCGGCCGCGATCGCGAAGGTGACCGTCTGGTTGGCCATCGGCTTCCCATTCTTGTCCTTGACGACGACCGCGGGTCGCGGGCTCGCCTGGAGCGCAACGACGCTCGGGGAGGTCGGGGACGCCGAGGCGGCGATCGACGACGAAGCGCCGTCGACCTTCTGGGCGGTCGGCTGACCCTCGGGGAAGCACCCCGCGAGGGCAGCCAGCGCCAGGACGGCGCACGGGAAACGTAAGATGCGAGACATCGTGTGTCCTCCTCAGACACTCGACTGACAGCTCGATTGGACCATCGTCGGTGCCCCGAGCCGGGGCGCCCCGCCCACCATTGAGCGGCGCTACTGATG
>DATAIS010000293.1:0-2151 GCA_036262535.1 Gemmatimonadaceae bacterium
CGCTTCCTCGCCCGGCGCGACGACGTAGACACCATTGCCGCCGCGACCATCGCGCGGCTTCGCCGGCTCGACGGCGAGCTTCGCGATCAGCTTGCTGGTGCCGCCTCCCATCGACACGCGAATCCCCGTCTCGCGCTCGACCGCGGCGCGCACCATGTGCGCGATCTCCTCGAGCGTGCGGCCGCGATAGACGCTGTCCATCGCGGTCGTGAGGTCCATGTATGCCTCGTCGGGCGACGCGCTCTCCACGTCGGGGGCGAAGCGCTGCAGCACGTGGAAGATCTCCTCGCTCTTCTGCGAGGTGAGCGCGCGCGGGACCGGGACGCACATCGCCTGCGGGCAGAGCTTCACCGCGCGCGAGATCGGCATGCCCGAGCGCACGCCGTACTTCCGCACTTCGTACGTCGCCGAGCAGACGACGCCGCGACTCTCGGCGGAGCCGCCGACGATGAGCAGTGGCTCGCGTCCGGCGCCCTCGGGATCCGCCATGCGCGCGAGCTGGACGTAGAAGACGTCGCAGTCGGAGAGGAGGATGCTGCGAGGGCGGGTCGAAGGCGGACGCGACGGCATGCCCTTCATTATATGCCGGCGCGCGCCGGCCGGCCCGTCAGTCGCTGTACGGCGACTCCCCGTCCTCGAGCTCACCCCAGCCACGCCAGAAGTCTTCCTCGCTCAGCGCATCGAGCTCCTCCTTCGGCACGAGCGAGCGGGCGAGGTCGATCAGTCCCTGGCTGAGGTGCGAGCCGTAGCGGACGAGATTCGCGGCGCGCGCGCGGCTGCCAAGCAGGAACGCGAGCGGCGCGAGGTCGCGCTTCGCCGCGTTGCAGCCGGGACAGGCGAGGACGAGGTTGTCGCGGCGGTCGTACGCCGTCTGCCCGCGCCGCGGCGCGACGTGATCGAGCGTCATCACGCGCGCCGGCCACTTGCGGGCGCAGTACGCGCAGATCGGGCCGTGGGTCTTGAGCAGCCACTCCCGGGTGTCGCTGTATGCGCGGCGCCCGGTCGGGTGTGACGTGAGCTCGGGCTCGCGCGCCCCGCCCGATCCGCCCCGGCGCGAGCGCTTGCGGCGCGACGTCGCGGGGCGGCTGGCCCCGTTCGCCCCGTTGGCGCGGTGCGCGCCGCTGGCGCCGCTCGCGGCCGCCTGGCGCGGAGACGCCTTCTTCGCTGGCCGCGGGCTAGTGGTTTTGGCGGAGCTCTTCGAGCTCGACTTCCTGGATCGTGACACGACTCGGTTTCCGTAAGGCTCCGGTAATGATACACCACCCTCGGCTTCAGGAGCGCAGCCCTCCCCCCGTCATGGGACCTGCTGTCCCGGTCTTGTGGCCGGGAACCGCCGCTCGTGGCGGCCATTACGACGATGGTTCACCCGGATGAGGCGGATGGATCCGGATCCTGCGGATCCGTTCTCTTGCACTCGGTCTTCATCACGCTGGCCCAGAACGACTTGGGCCAAGCGGGGCGAGACAATCTCACCACGCTTGCCCCAAGGCAGTCATCCGCAGGATCCGTTTCATCCGCGGAATCCGGGTGAACCTTCGTCGTACCGGCCCGCCCGAGCGTCAGTTCGAGGAGAGCAGATCCCAGCCGGCGCTCCGCGCCCGCGGGATGACGGTGGAGCGCTGCACGCTGCTCCGCCCGCGACCGGGACGCGCTTCAGCGTCGCGACAGCTCGAGGAACTCGGCCCGGAGTGAGTCAGCATGTCGGTTGGACACGCCAACGGGGGTCCCGGGGGCGGGGCGTGTCGTGCACGCCGTAAGGCAGGCGATGATGCCGGAGGCGATCGCGAGGCGCATGAAGGGCGTAACGGGTATACTGGCGGACCGGTTTCGCAGTCGTAGACTCTCGTCATGCACCGACCTGCCGCGGCGATCGCCTTCGTCCTGAGCCTGGCGCTCTCGAACCGGCTCGCTTCTCAGGATCGCACGCCGACCGATCGTTCGCTCGCGCAGTCGCTGCTGGCGATCTCCTTTCCCGCGCCTTCCGCGCCGGTGTGGGGTGAGCCGGACTCCGTCAGGTCGGCGCAGAAGACGCGCATCGCTCTATCCTACGGTCGTGCGATTCGTGCCGGAATCGGCGGCCTCAGGCCCACTGTCGTGGTCGCGCTCCGCAGCGAGGAGCTGACGCGCCAGTCAACAGGACCGACCGCGGGC
>DATAIS010000294.1:0-3254 GCA_036262535.1 Gemmatimonadaceae bacterium
CCGTCCTCGATCGCGACGCCCCGCTCCTCGAGCTCCTTCCGGATCGCGTCGGCGCGGGCGAAGTCACGCGCTTTCCGGGCGTTACGCCGCTCCTCGAGCTTCCCCTCCACCCACCCGGCGAGCTCGGCGTCGGCCTCCTGCTCGGGCACCACGTCGAGGACCCCGTTCATCGTCGCCAAGGCCGACCGGGCACGGTCCAGGGCGGCGCGGTCGCTCCCGCCCCGGTCGAGCTCGGCGTTCGCGGCCGTCATGAACGTCCTCAGCGCGGCCAGCGCCTCGGGAGCGTTCAGGTCGTCGAAAAGCGCCGCGCGGAAGTCGCGCTCGCCGCGCTCGGCGGCCTCCGCCAGCGCCGCCGTCCCACCCTTCGCTTCCGCGAGGCGGCGCGCGAACACGCCGATGCGATCGGTCGCCGCCATCGCTCCCTCGATCGAATCGCCGGAAAGGTTCAGCTCCTTCCGGTAGTGCGTTCCGTACACGAAGTAGCGCACCGCGGCCGCCGAGATCCGCTGCTCGCGGAGGTCGGCCACGTTCTGCACGTTGCCGACCCGCTTCGCCATCTTCGCCCCCTCGGTGAGGAGGAAGGCACCGTGGCACCAGAAGCGGGAGAAGGTCTTTCCCGTCGCGCCCTCCGATTGCGCGATCTCGTCTTCGTGGTGCGGGAAGATCAGGTCCACGCCGCCGGAGTGGATGTCGATCGTCTCGCCGAGGAGCGACATCGCCATCGCTGAGCACTCGAGGTGCCAGCCGGGACGGCCGCGACCCCAGGGCGAATCCCACGCTGCGCCGGTGCGTTCGTCCTCGTCCTTCGCCGCCTTCCAGAGCGCGAAGTCCTGCGCGTTCTCCTTCGAGTAGTCGTCCTGTGCGACGCGCGCCCCCGCCTTCACCTCGCGGGTGTCGAGCCGCGACAGCTTCCCGTAGCCCGGGAAGCGTCCGATCGCGAAGTAGACGCTGCCGTCCTCGGCGAGGTAGCCGACACCCCGCTCGATGAGTCGCTCGACGAGCGCGATCATGTGCGGGATGAACTCCGTGGCGCGCGGGTATGACTCCGCGGGCTCGATGCGCAGGTACTCGCGGTCCTTGTGGAAGATCTCCGCGACCGGCTCCGTCACCTCGCGGATCGTGAGCCCCTTCTCGTTCGCGCGCTTGATGATCTTGTCGTCGACGTCGGTCAGGTTCATGACCTGATTCACCTGCCAGCCGCGCAGGCGCAGCGTGCGGCGCAGGAGGTCGACGAAGAGGAAGGTGCGGAAGTTCCCGAGGTGGGCGGGATTGTAGACGGTCGGCCCGCAGCTGTAGATGCGGACGGTGCGCCCATCCATCGGCGCGAACGGCTCGACCTGCCGCGTGAGCGTGTTGTAGAGCCGGAAGTCGTCCGCCATCGCGTCCTCGGATCATCGCCGCGGGAGCGGCGTGGCGCGGAAGCTAAGCGGAACGGCGCGAATGCGTCAACGCGAAGCAGTCGGCGCGCGCGTCAGGCTTCCGCCTCGGCGACGCGGCTGCGGCGAGTGAAAAGATCGAGGACGCGCGGCTCCTGCGCGGGCGGCAGGGGCCCGATGCGCCCCGCGGCGAGAGCGACCACGCGTGCGGCGTCCGTAGCCGTGCCCCGCTCGCTGGTGGCGAGGAGCATGGCGACGCCCTGAGCGCGCAGCGCCACGAGGACGTGGCGTAGCTCTCCGGCGGTGAGGTCATCGAGGCCGTCGAAGGTCTCGTCGAGGAGGACGAGTCGCGGCCGGCCGATCAGCGCCTGCGCGACGGCGAGACGGCGGCGCATCGCCACGGTGAGGCGCGCGATGGTGTCGTCGCCATGGGCATCGAGCCCGACGCGCTCGAGCGCCTCCCATACGCGGCGCCCCCGATCGCGACCGGCGACCTCGCCGAGCGTCGCGTAGAGCTCCAGCGCCTCGCGCACGGTGAGGAAGCGATGCCAGGGGCAGCGTCCGGGAACGTAGGCAATACCGGCCGGGCGCCCCACCGGCCATCGCGCATTTCCGAACCAGGTGACGCTGCCACTGTCGGGGACGAGAAGCCCGGCCGCGCAGAGGAGCAGCGTCGACTTTCCCGCGCCTGCCGGCGCGACGACCGCAACGAGCTCACCCTCGGCGACTTCGAGGTCGACGCCGCGCAGGACGTCGATCGTCGTCGCCCACGGCGGGAGCCCGCAACGGAAGCGCTTCGTCAGCGCGCGGATGGAGAGCGCGATGGCCACGCCGCACGATCGCGGCGAGGCGTCCCGTCGGCGTCACCGCGGTGCCGCGACGAGGAGCGGAACGGTGCTAGGCGGCGGCGCGCTTGCGGCCCGTGTGGAAGCGGACGATCGCGTCCACCACGGGCGCGGGATCGAAGCGCACGGGGTCGGTCGCGGGGAGTCCCGTCTCGTCCTCGGCGCGGCGGATCGCGTCCTTCGCCTTCGCTTCGCTCAGGTCGAAGGTGTTGAGCGCGATCGCGATCGTCTTCGCCGGCCGGAGCGGGGCGAGCATCCGCTCGTGCATGGCGATGAACTCCGGCAGCGGCGGGATCGCCACCCATGGGTTGTTGTTGATCGCCGTGCGCGAGGGCTGCGTGCACATCACCAGGGCGTGCGGCAGCGAGCCGTGCATCAGGCCGCAGGTGACGCCGGAATAGCCGGGGTGGACGAGCGACCCCTGACCTTCCACGAGCACGATGTCGCCGTGCTTCGCGGCGTCGAGCGTGAGCCGCTCGGCGGCGCCGGCGATGAAGTCGGCGACGACCGCGTCGACGGCGATCCCCCACCCCTCGATGAGGATCCCGGTCTGTCCCGTGCCGGCGAAGGCAACGCTGTGGCCGCGGCGCCGCAGCCCGTCACGGAGCTGCAGCGACGCCGTCATCTTGCCGATGTTGCAGTCGGTGCCGACGGTGAGGACGATGGTGTTGTCGAGCGTGCGGACGCGCCCCTGCGCGACCGGGAGGTCCGCGGGCGGCTTGCGCAGGTCGTGAATCCGCACCCCATGCTTCTTCGCCGCCGCCGAGAACTCGTCGTCGTCGCTGATGAAGAAGTGCAGGCCGCTCCAGACCTCGAGCTTCGCCGCGATCGCGCCGCGGATGATCTCGCGCCAGGGCTCGGGAAGCTGTCCTCCCTGCGGCGCGATGCCGATCAGCAGCGCGTTAGGCTTCCGCGCCAGCCCCTCGGCGAGCGTGGCGACGACCGGGACGGCGCCGCCGAAGCCAAGAACGTCCTGCGCCGTCTTCCCGGCATGGCGCGAATCGATCACCGCCACGCATCGCTCCGGCGTGTA
>DATAIS010000295.1:0-2178 GCA_036262535.1 Gemmatimonadaceae bacterium
CCAGGCGGCGCGGGTCCCGATCCTCACCCAGCGCCTCTCGCATTTCGAGCGCGACGCCGTCAGGCTCGACACCCTCGAGCAGACGCTCGCCCAGCTCACCAAGCGCTACGAGCAGGTGCAGACGATGCTCGGCGCCTCGCCCAGCGCGCAGCGGGCCCCCGTGGCGGCGCCAGAGCCGGCCATCACCGCGCCACCCAAGCCGGTAGTCGCGACAGCAACACAGCAGTCGGTGCCGATCGACGCGATTCGGGGTGGCCCGAGCAGCCTCGCTCAGGCCGCGCGAAACCAGGCGCCGCCGCAGCCCGTCGCAACCATTCCTTCGCGCTTCCCGATCGACGTTCGCTACTTCGTCACGCGCGGCGTCGGCGACGGCGCGGAGTACGGAGCGGCGCACCCCGGGCTCGACGTCGCCGTGGCGAGCGGGACCGAGGTTCGTGCCGCCGGGGGTGGCTCCGTCGTCGAAGTGAGCGAGACGGCGGAATACGGAAAGATGGTCCGCATCGCTCACCCCGCGGGATACGAGACGCTGTACGGGCATCTCAGCGAGATCCGCGTCAAGCAGGGCGAGCGAGTCGCGGTCGGTGCGACGCTCGGGCTGTCCGGCAACACGGGTCGCTCGACGGCACCACATCTTCACTTCGAGCTGCGGAAGGACGGCGCCGCCGTCGATCCGATGACGCTCATCAAGCAATCACCGAGGCAGTAGAGAATGGCGATCTTCAAGGAAGAGAAGGCGGGGAGCAATGGCGGCGGCCCCGGCACCCCCGACGGTGCGCTCTCGATCATCGCGGCCGGGATGACCGTCAACGGCGACATCGACAGCAGCGGCGTCGTGAAGGTGGAGGGTCGCGTCGAAGGCTCGATCCGCAGCGCGCGTCAGGTGCTCGTCGGACGTCAGGGCTCCGTCCGCGGCAACATCGACACCCGTGAGGCGATCATCGGCGGCACGGTCGAGGGAACGATCACCGGCGGCGAGCGCGTCGAGATCCAGGCGACGGCGCAGGTGAGCGGCGACGTCGTGACGCGCACGATCGTGATCGCCGAAGGCGGGAAGATCAACGGCAGCGTGCGGATGGAGGAGCAGCGCCCGGGGATCAAGTCCCCGATCGGCGCCCAGGCAGAGACGGCCGGCGCGAAGTAGATTCAGCTCGCGCGGAAACTGAGAGGCGGCCCGAGAGGGCCGCCTTCCCATGTTTCCACAACCGTCGCAGCTCGCCCGTAAGTCGCTGCCAGCCAACGCGATCGTCCCATGAAGACCCTCGTGCGCGCGTGGTTGTCCACAGCCATGCACACACTGCCTAACGTGCGGCGTGCCGGCCGCGTCCTCCTCGGCGCGCTCCTCTCCACCGCCGCGCTCGCTGCCTGCAACAAGAAGGACTCGGCAGCGGACGATGCCTTCCGCGTCGCGCTGCTCACCCCGGGCCCGATCTCCGACCAGTCCTGGAACGGCGGCGCCTACCAGGGACTGCTCCGCATCCGCGACAGCCTCGGCGCGCAGATCAGCCACATCCAGACGAAGACGCCGGGCGAGTTCGAGGAGAACTTCCGCCAGTACGGCGCGCAGGGCTACGACCTCGTCTTCGGCCACGGATTCGAGTTTCAGGAAGCTGCTGCCCGCGTCGGCCCCGAGTATCCGAAGACCGTCTACATCGTGACCTCGGGTGGAGGCGCGACGGGGAACAACGTCGCGGGAATGATCTTCGGCTTCGAGGATCCGTCATATCTCGCCGGCCTCGTCGCCGGCGGGATGACGAAGAGCGGCGTCGTCGGCGTGATCGGCGGGACGGAGCTGCCCCCCGTGCGGAGCAGCTTCCGCGCGTTCGAGGCGGGCGTGAAGGCGGCGCGACCGGACGCGCGCGCGGTCTGGTCGTTCGTCGGCAACTGGGAGGACGCCGCTGCCGGCAAGGAACAGGCACTGGCGCAGATCGCGCAGGGCGCCGATTTCCTCTTCCAGAACGCCGACGCCGCCGGCCTCGGCGTCTTCCAGGCCGCGCGCGAGCGCAAGGGCGTCTACGTCTTCGGCTCGAACTCCAACCAGAATGGCGTCGCGCCCGACGTCGTCATCGGCAGCGTCGTGATCGACCTGCCGCACGCCTTCCTCACCGTCGCTCGCGAGGTGAAGGACGGGAAGTTCAAGGCGCGCACGATCCGGCTCGCGACGTCGAGCGAGGTCGTGAC
>DATAIS010000296.1:0-35205 GCA_036262535.1 Gemmatimonadaceae bacterium
CCGACCGGATACTTGAGCGGCAGCGCCATCCACGGATCCTGCTCCGTCTGCTTCATGCCGAGCGAGATCTTCTCCTCGTTCGGATCGACCTTGAGCACCACCGCCTCGATCGCCTCGCCGATCGACACCAGCTTCGAAGGATGCCGGACGTTGCGCGTCCAGCTCATCTCGCTGATGTGGACGAGACCCTCGATGCCCGGCTCGAGCTCGATGAAGGCACCGTAGTTCGTGATGCTGACGACCTTCCCGTGGACGCGCGTGCCGACCGGATACTTCTCGGCGACGTCCTTCCACGGATAGCTCTGGAGCTGCTTGAGGCCGAGCGAGATGCGCTCGCGCTCCCAATCGATGTCGAGAACCTTGACCTCGAGCTCGGCGCCGATCTGGACCAGCTCCGAGGGGTGCGAGATGCGGCCCCACGACATGTCGGTGATGTGCAGGAGGCCGTCCACGCCACCGAGATCGATGAATGCACCGAAGTCGGTGATGTTCTTGACGATGCCCTTGCGGACCTGATCCTTGGACAGGTCCTTCATCAGCTTCTCACGCTTGCCGGCGCGCTCCTGCTCGAGGATCACGCGGCGCGATACGACGATGTTGCGGCGGCGCTTGTTGAGCTTGATGATCTTGAACTCGTACTTCTGGCCGAGCAGCTCGTCGATGTTCGGCACGCGGCGAAGCGCGATCTGCGAGCCGGGGAGGAACGCGTCGACGCCCATGAGGTCGACGACGACACCGCCCTTGATCTTCTTCTGGAGCACACCCTCGACCGGCTGGTCGGTCTCGTAGGCGACCCGGATGCGCTCCCACACGCGCATGAAGTCCGCCTTCTTCTTGCTGAGGACGACGGAGCCTTCCTGGTCCTCGAGGTGTTCGAGCAGGACCTCGACCTCGTCGCCGGGCTTGAGGTCGGGGTGGTCCTTGAACTCCTCGAGAGGAATCGTCCCTTCGGATTTGAAGCCGATGTCGAGCACGACCATGTTCTCGCGGATGTCGAGCACGCGAGACTTCACGATCTCGCCCTCGTCGATCGACGCGAGCGTGCCGTTGTACAGCTCCATCATCCGGTCGTACTCCGCGGACGAATAATCGTCCTCGTCGTACAGCTCGGGGCGACGGTTGATGAGCGGACGCAGCTGCGCCCGCTGGGCGTCACGCTTTTCGCGCTGGAGGTCCTTCTTGTCGCGAGTCAACGTGGCGGTTGAGGGGGTGTCGACTTGGGGCATACCCTGCAAGCTCTCCTGATACGCGGATTTGACCTCGCCGCGCCGAGTCAGAAATGGATGTGAGCCGCGCGCAGGAGCGAGCGGCGGGAACCGTTGAAAGTAACCGACTTCTGGACGACGGGCAAGTTGCGCAGAGGCTTTCTCTTACACGCATCCGGAACGACGCTGGAGCTGGGAGCTGAATTGAACCGCAACGGGGATGCGGGATGGGAAGGGGCCGATCGGGACTGGGATTGGGAGGCGGGAGGATCGCTCGGTGAGGAGGGCGTCCCACCTCCCGATTCCGATCCCAATCGGAGCCTCCCTGTCCAGCTCCCGATTGCAGTTCTCTTCAGCTCCCCGCTCCCCGGTCCCGAGCGCGAACCAGCAGCCTTACCGGCCGCGCAGCCTTACGCCCCTCGCGAGCGCCACGATGCGCTCGACCTGGTCCGCCTGGGTGAGGTAGGTCGTGTCGATCAGGACCGCGTCGCGCGCCTGGACGGTCTGGGTGGCATCCTTGGCGTCGCGGAGCACCAGGCGCTCGGTCTCCTCGGCGATCTCGGCGTCGGTCGGCTTGCGCTGGAGGCGCTGGACGAGGCGGCGCTGCGCCCGCTCCCAGGGGTCGGCGACGAGGAAGATCTTCAGGTCGGCCTCGGGAAAGACGACGGTGCCGATGTCGCGGCCATCCACGACGACGTCATGGCCCGCGGCGACCCGTCGCACCTCGTCGTTGACCCAGGCGCGGACAGCCTGCATGCGGGCGACTCGCGAGACCTCGCGGGTGACCTCGCTGCCGCGGATGTCGTGGTCGGCGGGCTTGCCATCGATGGTCGGCAGAAAGCCGCGCTCCGTCGGCTCGAGCGCGACTCCACGCGCGGCGGCGAGCACCGACGCTTCGGTCCAGCGCTCGGGGTCGTCGCCGGCGCGGAGCCGTGCCGCGGTCGCGGCGCGATAGAGGGACCCCGAGTCCACGTGGCGAAATCCGAGCTTCTCGGCGACCCACTGGGCGGTCGAGGACTTGCCCGATGCCGCTGGGCCATCGATCGCGACGACCATCGGCTTTCCGGAGTCGCGGGGCAGCAGCTCGATCGGCTGAGAGTCGCGCGGCATCCGTTAAAGCTAGTCGCCGAAGGCCCGGGTGGCCTCGCCGAGGCGCTCCCAGAAACCGGGAAAGGACACGACCGCGCAGCGCGGATCGTCGACCTCGATCTCGTTGCCGGGGAGCGCGCCGAGAACACCGAACGCCATCGCGAGGCGATGGTCGCCGTGGGTGACGATCCGCCCGCGAAGCGGCTGCGTCGATCCACGCACGATCATGCCATCCGGCAGCTCCTCGGCGTCCACGCCTAACGTGCGGAGGTTCGAGACGACCGCGGCGATGCGGTCGCTCTCCTTGACCCGGAGCTCCGAGGCGCCGGTGATCCTCGTCTCCCCGCCCGCGCGCGATGCGACGCAGGCGAGAAGCGGCAGCTCGTCGATCATCGCCGGCACCGCGGCGCCGCCGACGGTGACGCCAGCCAGCGGCGCACCGGTCACGACGTAGTCGCCGACGATCTCACCGCCCTCCTCGCGTGCGTGCTCCACGCCGACGTCCGCGCCCATCGCGCTGAGCATGTCGAAGAAGCCGGTCCTCGTCGGGTTGAGGCAGACATACCGCAGCACGACGGTGCGCCCAGGCATCATCGCCGCGAGCGCGCCGAAGAACGCCGCGGACGACGGGTCGGCGGGAACGCGGAGCTGGAGCGGGGCGAGCGCCGCAGGCGGGATGAGCGAGACTTTCAGCTCGTCGATCACGATCCCCGCCCCCTGCGCCGCGAGCATGCGCTCGGTGTGGTCGCGCGACCGCTCGGGCTCCGCCACCGAAACCTCGACGCCGCCGACGAGGCCGGCCAGCAGCACCGCGCTCTTCACCTGGGCGCTCGCGCGGTCGCTCTCCCAGCTCACGCTTCGCAACGCGCCCCCGCGGACGAGCATGGGCAGGCTGTCGCCATCCCTGAGCTCGACCGACGCGCCCATCGCGCGCAGCGGTGCCGCGATGCGCCGCATCGGCCGACGCGAGAGGCTCTCGTCTCCGACGAAGCGCGCCTCGAAGGGAAAGCCGGCGACGATTCCCCCCATGAGTCGCGTCGTCGTGCCGCTGTTGCCACAGTCGAGCACCTCGCGTGGCGCGTGGAGCGACCGGAGGCCGCGGCCGGTGACGCGGATGTCGGGGCCGAGCTCGGGGACGTCGACGCCAAGTCGCCGCAGGACGCCGGCGGTGGACTGGACGTCGGCGCTCTCGAGGATCCCCTGGACTCGCGACTCGCCTTCGGCGAGGGCGGCGAACATCAGTGCGCGGTGGGAGATCGACTTGTCGCCGGGAACGCGGACGACGAACGGACGCGTCAACGAAGCCACCGCTCGAGGGTCGTCGCGGTGTCGGTGCGGTCGTCGCGGTACTTCACGATCACCGGCGTCTGGAGGGAGAGCCCCTGCTCCGCGCCCCAGTCCGAGCGCACCGCACGCGCACCGGGAACGACCACCGCGTTAGGCGGGATCTCGAGCGGCGCGTCGGCGCTGCCGCGATAGACGGTCTCGCGCACGAGATCGTAGACGGGAGTGCCGCGCGTGAGGATGACGCCCGCCGCGAGGACGGCGCCCTGCCGCACCACCGTCCCCTCGTAGACGCCGGAGTTCCCGCCGACCATCACGTCGTCCTCGATGATCACCGGCGCGGCGTTCACCGGCTCGAGGACGCCACCGATCTGCGCCGCGGCGGAGAGATGGACGCGGTCGCCGACCTGCGCGCACGAGCCGACGAGGGCATGCGAGTCGATCATCGTCCCCTGCCCCACCCACGCGCCGACGTTGACGTACATCGGTGGCATGCAGACCACGGTGCGCGCGAGATACGCGCCTCGCCTCACGGTCGAGCCCCCGGGCACCACCCGGACGCCGTCGTCGACCCCGAATGAGCGCGTCGTGTAGAGGTGCTTGTCCACGAACGCGAATGGACGCGGCGAATCCATCGAAATGAGCCGGCCGAAGCGGAAGCCGAGCAGGATGCCCCGCTTCACCCAGGCCACGGCGCGCCAGCGGCCCTGATCGTCCCGCTCCGCGGCACGCACCTCTCCGCGCTCGAGGAGGTTGAGCAACGTCTGGACGACGGCCTCGGTGCGCCCGGGGAGAGGCTGCCCACCGGGAGTCGCTGCGATCTCGTCGATGGTGCTCGCGAGCTCGTCGTGCTTCACGCGGCCCCCGCCTGCTCGAGCGCGGCGCGCAGCGTCGGCTCGTGCTTCGCATCCATCGGCACGAGAGGAAGCCGGAGCACGTTCTCCATCCGTCCCAGCATCGCCATCGCCGCTTTCGCCGGGATCGGGTTCGACTCCACAAAGGCTGCATTCATGAGCGGCAGCAGCCGCTCATGATGCTTGCGTGCCTCGTCGAGCTTCTTCGCCGCGCAGGCCTCGACGAGCCTGGCCATCGGTCCGGGCGCCATGTTCGAGACCACCGACACGACACCGGTTCCCCCGGCGGTCATCACCGGCAGCGTCAGCGCGTCGTCCCCCGAGAGCACCTGGAAGCCGCCGGGCGCGTCGCGGATGATCTCCATGATCTGCGCCAGGTTGCCACTCGCCTCCTTCACGGCGACGATGCGCTCGTGCTCGGCGAGGGCGAGCGTCGTCTTCGCCTCGATGTTCGAGGCGGTGCGCCCGGGAACGTTGTAGACGATAATCGGCAGCTCGGTCGCGTCGGCGATGGCGCGGAAGTGCGCGAGCAGCCCTCGCTGCGGCGGCTTGTTGTACATCGGCGACACGTGGAGCAGCATGTCCGCTCCGGCCTCCTGCATCTGCCTCGACAGGTCGACCGCTTTCTTCGTGTCGTTCGATCCCGCCCCCGCGCAGACGGGGACGCGTTTCGCCGTCTGCTCGACGACGATCTGCACCACGCGACGATGCTCGGCGGGGCTCATCGTCACCGCCTCGCCCGTGGACCCGCAGGGCACGAGGAAGTGCACGCCCTCCTCGATCTGCCAGTCGACGAGCGCACGCAGCGCCTTCGCATCCACGCCGCCGTCCCGCTTGAAGGGCGTGACGAGCGCGGTGCCGAGGCCGAGCCAGCCCTTCGGCATCATGAGTCGCCTCCGGTGAGGTCGCGAACGAGGTCGTCCATGGTGAAGGTGCCGCGACGTCCGATCAGCCAGCGCGCGGCGACGAGAGCGCCGTCGGCGAAGACGCGGCGGTCGCGCGCTTCGTGGGTCAGACGGAGCTGCTCGAAAGGCGCATCGAAGATCAGCTCGTGCGTACCCGGAACGGAACCGGTGCGGATGCTGGTGACCGGCACCTCGCGCCCGAGCGGCTCGCGGAGCGCGTCGCGAAGCATCGCCGCCGTGCCTGACGGCGCGTCCTTCTTGGCCGCGTGGTGCGTCTCGACGAGGTGTGCGTCGAAGCCGGGCACACGCGCGACCGCGCGCGCGGCCATCGCCGCGACGCGCGCGAACATCGCGACGCCGAGCGAGAAGTTGGGCGCCGTGAAGAGCGCGCCGCCGGTATCGGCGGCGACGGCGCGCAGCCGCTCGAGCTGGTCGTACCAGCCGGTCGTCCCGCACACGGTGGCGACGCCCTGGCGCAGCAGCGCCTCGACGTTGTGCGGCGCCGCTTCGGGTCGCGTGAACTCGACGGCGACGTCGGCGCCGTTGAGCGAGGCCTTCGTGATGCCCCGCCCCTCCGGGTTGTGCGCAGCGTCGATCATCGCCACGACGCGGAAGCCGCGCTCGGGAGCGAGGTGTACGATCGTGCGGCCCATCTTCCCCGCTCCTACGATCGCGAGGCGCGGCGGCCCTGCGGACGTCGTCATTGCCTGCCTCCGAAGAACGCCTCGTGCAGACGCTTCATCGCCGGCGCGGTGTTCTCGGCGTCGACGACGATGCTGAGGTTGATGCCCGCGGCGCTCAGCGAGACGAGATGAACGCGCATCCCCTCGAGCCCCGCGAGCGCGCGTCCCATCGCCACCGGATCGTCACCGATCGCGGCGCCGACGACGGCGAGCACCCCCTTCCCTCGCGCGAGCGATACGTCGCCGAGCTCCCGCAGGTCCACCAGCAGCTCGTCGAGGTCGGCCGCGTCGTCGAAGGTCACCGCGACGGACACCTCGGACGTGGCGACGACGTCCACCGAGATGCGGTGGCGCTCGAAGACGTCGAAGACGCGGCGCATGAAGCCGTGCGTGAGCAGCATGCGCGGCGTGCGGATCTGGAGGAGAACGATCCCGGTGCGCGACGCGATCGCGCTCACGGCGCGCCGCGGTGCCTCGTGAGTGATGAGCGTGCCGCAGCCGCCGGGGTTCCGCGAGTTGAAGATCCAGACCGGGATGCCCCGCTCGACGGCGGGAGCGATGGTGCTCGGGTGGAGCACCTTCGCGCCGAACGACGCCAGCTCCGACGCCTCGTCGAAGCGGATGCGCTCGATCAGTCGCGCGCCGTCCACGACGCGGGGGTCGGCGGTGAGCATCCCGTCCACGTCGGTCCAGATCTCGATCGACTCCGCGCCGAGCACCGCGCCGACGAGCGCCGCGCTGTAATCGGAGCCGCCGCGGCCGAGGGTCGTCGTGATGCCCTCCGGCGTCGCGCCGATGTAGCCGCCGAGCACCGGGACCTCGCGGCGACGCACCACGGGGAGCACGCAATCGCGCGCGGCGCTGGCGATGGCGTCGAGCTGAGGCTCGGCGGAGCCGAAATTGTCGTCGGTGACGACGACCTCCCGCGCGTCCACGTGGACCGCGGGAACGCCCTCGCGTCGCATCGCGGCGACGACGAGCTGCGACGAGAGCATCTCGCCCATCGCCGCGATCGCATCCTGGCTCCGCGGCGTGAGGTCGCCGAGCACGGAGAGCGCCTCGGCGAGGTGTGCGAGCTCGTCGAACGTCGCGCTCAGCTCCGCGCACAGCTCGCGCGCCGTGTCGTCCTCGCCGAGCAGGATCGTCGCCTGCTCGAGGTGCCGTTCGCGGAGCGTCTCGACGGCGCGCAGCGCGCCGATGAGCTGGCCCTTCGCCGCCTGCTGGGCGAGCGCGATGAGCTGGTTGGTCGTCCCGGCGAGCGCGGAGACGACGACGATCGGGTCGCGCTCGAGCCGGCCGCGTACGATCTCCGTCGCGCGGCGGATCGCCGCGGCGTCTCCCACCGAGGTGCCGCCGAACTTGACGACGATCACGGGTCGCGCAGCAGTCCCGCGACCATCAGCTCGGCGTTCTGTATTGCGGCGCCGGCCGCACCACGGACGACATTGTGGGAGACTGCGACGAGCCGCAGCCCGCCGAAGACAGGATCGGGGCGGATGCGTCCGACGACGGTGGACATGCCGCGGCCCGTGTCGACGTCGCGGCGCGGCTGAGGGCGGTCCTCCTCGTCGCGCACGATGACGGGGCGCTCGGGCGATGTCGGAAGACCCCGCGCCACGTCGTCGCCGCGCCACTCGCGAAGGACGCGCGTCGCCTCCTCCGGCGACGGCTGCCGCTCGAAGTCGAGCGTGGCGCAGACGGTGTGGCCGTGCTCGACCGGGACGCGGTTGCACTGCGCGCCGACGGTGATCGGCGCCGGCGTCACGGCGTCGTCGCGGAGGGTGCCGAGGAACTTGCGCGTCTCCTCCTCGATCTTCTCCTCCTCGTCGCGGATGAAGGGGATGACGTTGCCTAACGCGTCGAGGGACGGGACGCCGGGGTAGCCGGCGCCGGAGACCGCCTGCAGCGTCGTCACCACCGCGCGACGAAGGCCGAACTCGCGGTGCAGCGGGGCGATCGCCGACACGAGCGCGATCGTCGAGCAGTTGCCGTTGGTGACGATCGCGCCCTTCCACCCCCGCACACGCCGTTGCGTGCCTATCAGCGCGAGATGAAGGGGGTTCACCTCGGCGATGACGAGGGGAACGTCAGGGTCCATGCGATGGTTCTTCGCGTTGCTGACGACGACCCGCCCTGCCCTCGCGAACCGCTGCTCGGCCTCACCGGCGACGCTCGAGTCGAGCGCCGAAAACACGATCTCCGCCCCGACCGCATCGGGATCGCAGGCGACCACGGGCAGGTCCCGCGCTGCCGCGGGGATCTCCCCGCCGAGCCAGCGCGCGGCGTCGGCGTAGCGCTTTCCCGCCGAGCGTTCGGAGGCGGCGACCTCGGCGAGCTCGAACCAGGGGTGGTCGGCGAGCAGGCGGACGAAGGCCTGCCCCACGGCGCCGGTTGCGCCAAGGACGGCGACGCGCCGCTTCTTCACGAGGCCAGAAGGGTGCGCACGATCCGCTCGTAGGCGTCCACCGCGTCGCGGAGCTCGCCCACGCGAATGTGCTCGTGTGGCGTGTGCGCGACGTGGATCGAGCCCGGACCGAAGAGGAGGGGTGTCCCCCAGCGGTCGAGGAGCGGAATGTCCGAGGTGTAGGCGACAGGCGCGGTGTCGAATCCCGGGATCGTGTGGAATCGCTGCGCCGGGATGTGCGATCCCCATTCGAGCTCCGCCTTCCCCTTGGCCCAGCGCGTGACCGCCTGGCGGAGCGGAGCGACATCGCTGACGAGACGGAACATCAGCTCCGCTTCGGCGTGATCGGGAATGATGTTCGCCTCCGTCCCGCCGCGTACGACGCCGATGTTGACCGTCGTCTCGCCGAGCACGGGATCGGTCGGCATCGGCAGCTGCCTGACGGTGGGGAGCAGCTCGAGGAGCGGCTCGATCGCGGAGCGGCCGAGGTGGGGGTACGCGGAGTGTGCCGCCTTGCCGCGCGTTCGCACCATCACCCGCTGCGAGCCCTTCGCTCCGCTCGCGAGCTTGCTCTCCGTCGGCTCGCCGTTGACGAGGAAACGGCTCGTCGGCTGGAGCCGGTTTGCCGCCCGCGCGCCATCCGAGCCCTTTTCCTCGCCGACCACGAGGAGGAGATCGACGCGCTGCTCGCCGCTCGCGACGAGCCTGTCCGCGGCGGCCATCATGGCGGCGGCGATCCCCTTCGCGTCACAGGCGCCCCGGCCGTAGAGCAGGTCGCCATCCAGCCGCGGCGCGACATGCGGTGGCACGGTGTCGAGGTGCGTCGAGAGGGTGACGCCGCCGCCCGCGCGAGACGCCCAGATGTTGGAGCGTCCCTTCGTCACTTCCTGAAGGTGAACGTTCCAGCCCCGTCCGACGAGCCAGCGTGTCACGTGATCGACGATCGCGCGTTCTTCGCCGGTGCTGGATGGGATCGCGAGAAGCTCCGCCGCGAGCGCGACGACGTCGGTCATGCGCGCAAGTTAGCGGTCGTCCGCCGGGCGAAGCAATTCAGCCGAAGCACAACGGGCCGGGCATCAGCCCGACCCGTTGGTGCATCGCCCGCTAGGCGACCCGCCGCGGTCCTCGCCGGCCGCCGGGAGGCGTGTCCGGACGATCGGAACTCGTCCCATCGCCGGGTGCGCCCGCGCCCGAGTGGCCCCGACTGCAGTCGATGTTGCGCGCCGACTTGCGTGGGGCGGCTGCGCCGCGGGCGGCAGGTTCTCCTCCGACGCGGCCGGCGGCTCCCGGTGCCTGGAGCGGTGCACGCGGCTCGCCCGCATCGCGAGGTGCGGCGCGGAGCATGCCGCCGATGAGATCGGAGGAGCCGCCGCGCATCAGCGAATGTCCGCGCGGGTCTGCGCCGACGCACGCGTCGCGTCCGCGGCGGTGACGCCACGCACGTGCTCGACGAACATCGCCTGCGCGAGTCGGTTCGCTTCCTTCACGTACTCGTCGTGGTGACGCTCGCCGATGTCGCCGATCTCGCGAAGCCGTTCGTTGCCGAGCTCCTTGCCGGCTTCGCGGAAGGTCTTGAAGGTGTCCTCGCCCTGACGCGCTTCGACGATGTCTCCCACCAGGCGCAGGAAGTCGCTCTCGCGTGCGGCGTCGGCGATGCTGCGCGCCGCGCCCAGCGCCTTGCCGAGCAGCTCCTTCGCCTTGCCTGTCTCGGCGCCGAGCTCCTGCTGGTAGTCCTCGAGCATCCGCTGATGCTGCTGCATGTGCGGAATGAAACGACTGCACAGATCACGAAAGCGCGGATCCTCCGCCTGCGATTCGTGATCGACGAGATTCTTGAGGAAGGTACCGTGCTGCATCACGGCGTTGTTGACCTGGCTCTTCAGGAAGTCGATTCCGCGATCCATGTACGCCTCCGTGGTTGGACAGTCGCTCGTTGCACGGCCCGGGCCAGCTGCCGTGGAACGGACGGGGAGGCGAACGCGAGCGAAGCGATCAGAGCTGACCGTTCGTGATTCTCGCGTCGATCTGCTGAATCCAGTCCGGCGACGTGCCGGTCGCGCGTCGTGCGAGCTGCGCGACGGCTTCGAGAACGGCGCGCTTGAGCGGGATCGCGTCGGGACCGCTCGGCAACGTCGTGAGCGTTCGCACCACCCCTTCATCGGACGCGAGGTAATCGCCGAGGCGGACGGTGCCGGCGCCGGCGAGGGGACGCTGCGCTCCAACCGAGGCGACGCCGGAACCGCGGGCGAGCGACGACGTCGAGAGAGTGCGCGAGTCCACGTCGAGCACGGACGCGAGGCGGACGCAGAGGGTCGAGGTCAGCTCCGACTTGCCGGTCATCACGCGCCAGAGCTGCTGGCGGGAGGTGCCCGCGGAGCGAGCGAGCTGCTGCTTGGAAAGACCGCGAGCGAGGCGGAGGAGCTCGAGCTGCATGCCGAGCGGAGACAGTCTGACGCCGGGCTGCGCGTCCGCCACGGCGGTGCTCGCCTGCTCGGTGTCTGGAAGGACTTTCGGGAAGATTGACATACGTTACACGATACTATAGAATTCGGCGTACCGAATTAACACCGAAGACGCGTTACAATGGTAACACTAGGGGCCTCGATGAAGAAAGTCAAACGGCCGACCTCGGCAAGGTCCGCGAGCCCCCGCGGAGCGGCCAAGAAGGCGAAGGCGGCGAAGAAGCGCGTCGCCCCGAAGGGGGCGAAGCAGGCAAAGGGACGGACGGCCATCGCCATCGCAGCCCCGGTGACGCCGGCGCTGACCATCCGGGAGCTCGACCCGGTTCGCATCTGTGGCGACCGGACGAGCGTCACCCATCTCTTCCGGGTGGACGAGACCATCGTACCCACCGGAAAGGCCGCGAGTTCGCGGCAAGTCCACCTCGTGTTCAACGACCGGCACGGGTGGTACTGCGAGCACGGTCGTAGCTGTCACGCCGTGAGTGCGGTGATGCGGCACGCAGGTATTCGATAGGACGGTATGCGAATGACAACGGACGGACGAGAGGAGTACACGACGATGATCGCACGACACGACGCACAGCCGATGGACAGAACCGACATCTGGACGCGACTCGCGTCGCCGGTGGATCCGGACACCATCGCCTGGCGGCAGGACGGCCGCGCGATCCAGCGCGATGGCCGCTTCCTCGCGCGCTGGGTCTGCTACATCGAGGCGAACACGGTTCGCGAGCGCCTCGACACGGTGGTGCCGGGCGAGTGGGACCTGACGCTCGAGCTGCTTCCGCAGGTGCCGGGAGCGAGCGTCGACGACAACAACCAGGTCAGCTTCAAGGCGCGACTCCAGGTCCTGGGCGTGATCCGCGAAGACGTGGGGACGGGCAAGGACTACAAGCAGGCGAGCACCGACGCGTTCAAGCGCGCCGCCGTGCGCTTCGGCATCGGGCACGAGCTGTACGCCTACGAGCAGAACTGGGTCGAGATGGATGGCGACGGCAAGTTCGCGCGTCCGCTCGAGGATCCGGCGGTCGCCTACGCGCGGAAGCTCGCGCGTGCGGCGAAGGGTGAGTCGACTGTGCGCTCCGACGTGGAAGTCCCCGTGGAGCGGGCGGCGGTGGAACGTCCCGTCGCGGCGGCCAACCCAGAGCTCGCGGCGATCCTTCCCGACATCCCGGCCTGCCCGAGCTGCGGCGGAAAGATGTGGGACAACCGTCTCTCGAAGCGGAACCCCAAGGCACCGGACTACAAGTGCCGCGACCGCTCCTGCGACGGCGTGATCTGGCCCGCGCGCGGCGTCCCCTCGGCAACGGAAGGGATCGCAGCCACGCCGGCGAAGGCGACGGTCACGGTGACGGACGAGATTCCGTTCTAACGGCAGCTCCCGGCTACCGGCTGCCAGCTGCCAGTAACTACGACGAGGGAGGAGCTCCGGCTCTTCCCTCGTCGTACGTGCTTGGTAGCTGGTAGTCGATAGCTGGCAGCTGAACTTGTCGCGATAACGGACTCACGATAGAATTCACCCACGTCGCGGGAATAGCTCAGTTGGTAGAGCACAACCTTGCCAAGGTTGGGGTCGCGGGTTCGAGTCCCGTTTCCCGCTCTCAGGCGATAACGGAGCCGGACGCGCATCGCGCGGTCGGCTCCGTCGTCGTTAGGTGGGCCCGGGTGGCGAAATGGTAGACGCGGGGGACTTAAAATCCCCTCCCTGCAAGGGGGTACAGGTTCGAGTCCTGTTCCGGGCACTGCAACGAGCGACGAGAACCGCTCGCGGCCGCCGTGCGGCCGCTGATTCGGAGATTCGAGGAGGAGCCGTTGCGGAGATGCGGTGATGCGTCGAGCATCGCCGCATCTCTCTTCGCATTCGGCCTCCGTACACGGATCGGCCAGCCGCTATCGCCCGGCCCGCGTCATCCCGCAGGCGCGCCAGCGTCTGCTGGGACCTACCGGCCCTGCGCCGGGGCCAGCCACGCGAGAACGGAGAGTAGATCCCATCGCTCGCTGCGCGCGCGAGGGATGACAGCGACGCACCCGCTCGCCGCGTCGACGCATCGCCGCACCGGATCCTCTCCGAATCCCCGCATCAGCCGCGGCACGGCCGCGGCGCACAGGGCTAGGGGGTCGTCCCGAGCCCGTGCACGGAGTACCACGCCGCCCACGCCAGCAGCCCGCTCAGCGCCGCGTCGCCGCCGTTGCCTAACGCGCGGCCGTTCTCGTCGACCTCCTCGGCGGCGAGGCCGTTGTCGAGGGGGGCGCGGCGGAGCCACTGGAGGGTCGCGGCGGCGTCGGGGCCGATGAGGCGGGCGCAGTATTGCGCGAGCAGCCGCGGCGTTGCCGACTCGCCCTTCACGGTGCGGCGGTAGGTGGAGTCGCTCCGCTCGACCGCCTCGTAGAGCGGGAGCCAGAGGGCGGAGCCGGTGGCGTCGTCGTCGGCCGAGGAGCTGCCGGCGAGATCGACGGCGGCGGCGAACGTCGTCTTCTCGGCGCGGCCGAGCACGAAGTGGCGGCGGATCGCCGCGCGCACCGCGTCGGGGTCCTCGACGTCGCGTGCCGTGTCCTCGTCGAGCGTGCGGCGGAAGACGTCGAGCGCCAGCGCGGCGACGGCGTTGCCGTGCAGCGTATACGGATGCGCCGTCGGCCCGCCCGAGGGCGTCACCTCGGTCGAGTAGAGCGGCACGTTGCGGTCGCGGCGCGCCGCGAGGTCCTCGGAGGCGAGGTACAGCGTATCGGCGACGACCGGCTCCTCGACGATCTGATCGTCCTCGGTATCGCGAATGTAGCGGTCCACCGCGAGCGCGTACGCGGCCGCGCCCTCGAGCGAAAAGCCCGGCTCGAAGAGCGTGCCGTCGAGATAGTGCACTCCCTGCCCCGGCGCGTAGCCGTGCAGCTCGCAGGCACGAATGAGGATCTCGCGCGCGAGGCCGTGGTCGGCGAGCTGCACCGCGGGGAGGATCCACGCCAGCACGTCCCAGTCGCGCGCCGTCATCCCGCGCCCGTTCCATGGTACGCGAGTGCGGACCATGTAGTAGTGCGCGTCGTCGAGCGCGCGGCCGACGGCGTAGAAGTATGCGAAGAGCAGGTTCCGATTGATGAAGCGGTCGAGCTCCTCGTTTCCGGTCGCCTGCTCCAGCGCCTGGAGCGCGTCGCGCGTCGCCGTGAGGAGATCGCGCCAGCCGCGGCGTCGCATGGCGCCGACCGTCGCATGCGCGGAATCGCGCTCCGGACCGGCGGCGAGATAGAAGGCGACCTGCGAGCGCCCGCCTGCCGGAACGCGAACCTCCCGGCGCAGGGCGTACGTTCCCGACGCCTCGTCGATCTCGACCGGGACGTCGGTGTCGGCGGCCAGCGCGACTGCAACCAGCCCCGGAAGCGCGGCCCCCTCGAGCAGCACGATGCCGTCGGGGGTGCGCGAGACACGGTGCGCGTCGTCGGAGGGGCGCGTCGTGCGTACGCGCAGCTGCCGATGCGCCAGCGTTCCCTCGAGCGAGAGCGTGACGGCGACCGACTGCGAGGCGCGATTCTCGAGCGCGATCGCGTAGACGGCGCCGGCCATGTCGGCGTCGCGGCCGTACGGCGCGAAGATCGTCCCGCGGATGACGAGGCTCTTCGCCGAGCAGGTGAACGTCGGCAGCCAGTTGAGCGCGCGCTCCCACGCGATGCCGTGCTGCGCGAGCTCGATGCGCTGCCCGTCGGCGACGATGGTGGGGCGCGCGAGCGCCGGCCCCAGCCCGCCGACGAATCCCGCATCGCCGGCCAGCTCCACGGCGGCACGTGCGCCGCGATGGACGACGCCGATCGCGTGGATCGCGCCGTCGGCCGGATGGATGCACGGGATCGCGAGCCAGTGGTTCCCCGTGATCTGCCACGGGACGGCCGGGAGCGGCAGCGAGGGGAAGGGCGTCGATCGTGTTGACATGCGCGAGTGACGAATGATAACCTACGCTCCATGCATCGTCACGGCGGTGCGGTCCGTGCGGCCGCCCGAATCGCCCTCGCGCTCGCGGGGTTTTTTTTCGCCACCACGCTCGCCGCGCAGACGATCGTTCCCGTCCGGGACGACATCACCCTCCCCGCGCGCGGCGCGCTTCGCATCGGTCTGCACGGCGAGTTCTACGCGGCCGACGAGGTGCGCGGCGACACCGGTGTCGCGCCTCTATCGTCGCGCTTCGACTTCGGCGGGCGACGCGTGCGCGCGGCCGCATCGGTGTCGATGACGCGCCTCCCCATCACGCTCGAGTACGGAGTGCTCTCGTGGCTCTCCGTGGGCGTGACGGTACCGCTGGTGCGGCGCCAGGTGAGCGTCGCGGTGGACACGCTCGCACGCCAGGCGGGCGACACGGCGACGCGGCCGATCGACCTCCAGGCGGCGAGCGCGGGAACGCTCACCCACACCAACCTCGGTGACGTCGAGGCCACCGTCACCATCGGGCTCTGGCGCCGCGACGCCGCGCCAACCGGCGCGCGCGGCCATGCGGCCGTGGCGGTCACCGGCCGCTTCGCGACGGGACAGGAGCGTCCGCTCAACAACTACTTCGATCCGGGCTCTGGCGACGGGCAGTCGGACATCGAGATCGCGGCTGGCGCGACGCTCGGCTTCGGACGCCGCCTCGCGCTGAGCGCGGTGGCGACGCACACGCTGCAGCAACGCGCCGTCACTTCGATAATCGCGAGCGACAGCGTCTTCCCGGCGGCACGCGTCATCGCGGGGGTGAGCCGCGACCTCGGCGACATCACGGCACTCGCCGTCACCCCTCGCTACACGCTGTCGCGCTTTCTCGACTTCGTCGCCGGCGTGCGCATCGTTCGCAAGGGCGCGGACAGCTACGATGGCGGAACGCCCGACCCGGCGTGGGGATTGATCGCGCTGCCGCGCGAGTCGTTCACGGAGACGCGCGTCGCCGTCGGGTTCGACTTCTCGTCGCTGGCGAGTCGCCACGGTGCCATCGGCTCGTGGCCCGCCGAGCTGACGTTCCGTTACGAGCTCCCCGTGGCGAGGAGCGGTGGGGCGCTACCGGTGGTGCGAACGGCCGTCGTCGGCGGACGGCTGCACGCCCGCTTCTGACCGCGGGCCCGCGCCGCGGCGCGGGCGCTTCGCGGCACCCTGCGCTCGCTCCGGCGCCTCGACCACGGTCGCCGCGGCGAGCAGCTCGACGGCGTGCGCGCGGGAGATCTCGCTCTCCGGATCGCCGCCGAGCATGCGTGCGAGCTCGGTGACGCGGTGCTCGCCATCGAGGACCGCGACGTCGGCGGTCGTCACCCCTCCGCGCGCGCCCTTGGCGACGAGGATGTGGTGGTGCGCGCGCGCGGCGATCTGCGGCAGGTGCGTGATCGCGAAGACCTGATGATGCGCGGCGACGCGGCGCATCGTGTCGCCGACCTGAAGCCCGACCTTGCCGCCGATGCCGGCGTCCACCTCGTCGAAGATCAGCGTCGGGACCTGGTCGAGGCGGGCGAGTATCGTCTTCAGCGAGAGCATGACCCGCGACAGCTCGCCACCACTCGCGACGCGTGAGAGCGGACGCGCGTCGTGGCCGACGTTGAGCGCGACGCGGAACTCCACGCCCTCGGCGCCGTGCGGACCGATCTCGCCGCCGGGCACGAGGGCGGCGGCGAAGCGCCCGTCGCTCATGCCGAGCGCGGGGAGGACCTCGTCCACCGCGCGCGCGAGCCGCGCCGCGGCCGCGGAACGAAGCGAGGTGAGCTCGCCGGCAGCGGACTTCAGTCGCTCTCCAGCCTCGCGCTCCCGCGCCTCGAGGGTGCGAAGGTCGAGGTCGGCCGAATCCACGAGATCGAGCTCGCCGCGCGCGCTGGCGCCCGTGGCGATCACGTCGGCGAGCGATCCGCCGTACTTCTTCATGAGCCGGAAGACGAGCTCGCGCCGCGCGCGCACTTCCTCGAGGCGCGCCGGATCCAGGTCCACAGAGCCGGCATAATCATCGAGCTCGCGCGCGAGCTCCTCGAGGGCGTAGTAGCCGTTGTCGAAGAGCTCCTGGAGCGGCGCACGCGACGGGTCGATCTTGACGATCTGGGCGAGCGCACGCTGCGCGGCGCCGAGCCTGGTCAGGATCGCGTCCTCGTCGCCGTCGAGCGCGGTCGCGGACCCGCTGGCGAGGGAGCGGAGCTCGTCGGCGTTCTCGAGCCGGTTCGCTTCCTCCTCGAGGCGCACGTCCTCGCCCTCGACGAGGCGCGCGTCCTCGATCTCGCGCACGACGTGACGCAGGTAGTCGGCGCGCTTCTCCGCGTCGGACTTGCGGCGGCGCAGCTCGGTGATGTCGTGGCGAACGCTCGCGAGGGTCTGGTGTGCCGCGCGCACGGCGGCCGCCTGCTGCGTCGCGCCAGCGAAGGCATCGAGGATGTCGCGCTGCTCGTCGGGGTCGAGCAGCGTCTGCGCTTCGTGCTGCCCGTGGACGTTGACGAGGAGACGTCCGATCTCCGCCAGCACCGCGGCGGTGACGGGAGTGCCGTTGACCCACGCGCGGGCGCGGCCCGCCGCGGCGATCTCGCGCTTGAGCACGACCTGCTGCTCCTCGACGTCGATGCCGCGCTCGTCGAGCAGTGTCAGGAGCTCGGGCCGGTCGGCGACGTCGAAGGTGCCCTCGACGACGGCGCGCTCGGCGCCGGTGCGCACGACGTCGGTGCTCGCCCGCTCGCCGAGCAGGAGCCCGAGCGCGCCGACGATGATCGACTTGCCCGCCCCGGTCTCGCCGGTGAGCACGTTGAAGCCCCGGGCGAGGGGGAGGGTGAGCTGCTCGATGATCGCGAAGTTGCGAACGCGGAGCTCGGTCAGCATCAGTCGTCCCTGCGCTCGTCGCGCTCGATGAGCCCACCCCAGCCGAGCTTGCGGCGCAGGCGCGAGAAGAAGGTCGTGCCGGGGAAGCGCACGATGTGTACAGGGCGCTCGCTGCGGCGGACGGCGAGTGCCTCGCCGACGTGGAAGGTAGTGCCCACCTGGCCATCGACCGTCACCAGAAGCTCCTCGGGCCCATCCTCGGCACGCACCAGGACCTCGGCACTGGGGGGCAGGACGACGGGCCTGATCGAGAGCGTGTGCGGCGCGATCGCGGTGAGGAGGATCGACTCCACGGTCGGCGCGACGAGCGGCCCGCCGCAGGAGAGGTTGTAGGCCGTCGACCCGGTCGGCGTCGCGATGACGATGCCGTCGGCGGAGTACGAGGCGATCGTCTCGCCGTTGGCGGAGACGTGCAGCGAGACCATGCGTGCGTAGCCGCTCGTGTGGAGCACGACGTCGTTGAGCGGAAACCAGCGCTTCCGCTCCGCGCCGTCGGCGCCTAACGCGCGGGCGTCGAGGACCATGCGGGCTTCGGCGCGGAAGTCGCCGCTCGCGAGCCGCGTCAGCGCCGGCTCGAGGTCCTCCACACCGCACGAGGTCAGGAAGCCGAGCCGGCCGAGGTTGATGCCGAGGATCGGCACCTGGCGCCCCGCGAGGAAGCGGGCCCCGCGCAGGAGCGTGCCGTCGCCGCCGAGCGTGAGCAGTGCCTCGACTTCGCTCGGGTCGCCGAGGCGCTCGCTTCCGTCGGCGAGCTCGTGAAGCTCGCTCTCGAACGCGAGCCTGAGGTCGAGTCGCTTCGCGAGCGACGTGAGGCGGGCGAGGACGTCGGCCAGCCCGTCGTACCCGCGGTGGCCGACGACGCCGACGCGCATCAACCGGCGACCGCCTCGCTCTCGTGCAGCGCCCGCACCCGTGCCGCGATCCCCGCCGCGTCGAGCCCGCACTGAGCGAGCTGCCGCGCCCGCGACGCCGCGTACACGATGCGGTCGGGCACGCCGTGCGCGACGACGCGCACCGACGGCTCCTGACGCGCGACGATCGACGCGATGCAGGCGCCGAAGCCGTTGACGACGCTGCCCTCCTCGACCGTGACGAGGAGCTTGTGATCGCCGATGATCGCGGCGAGCGTCAGCTCGTCGTGCGGCTTGAGGAAGCGGCAGTTGACGACGGTGACGTCGAGCCCTTCGCGAGCCAGCGTCTGCGCCGCCTCGAGCGAAAGCTCGACCATCGTGCCGACGGCGAGGATCGCGACGTCGCTGCCCTTGCGGACGACGTCCCATGAACCGTACGGCACCGGCGCGACCTCGGCGATGTGCGGCACCGCATCGGGCGCGGTGTCGCGCGGATAACGGATCGCGAAGGGCCCGTCGTGCTTCGCGCCGGCGCGGAGGAGGCCGAGCATCTCGGCGCCGTTCCGCGGCGCGGTGACCGTCATCCCGGGCACGGCGAGCATGTAGGGGATGTCGTAGAGCCCCATGTGGGTCTCGCCGTCCTCGCCGACGAGCCCTGCGCGGTCCATGCAGAAGATCACGTGGAGCTTCTGCAGCGCCACGTCGTGGATGACGTTGTCGTATGCGCGCTGGAGGAAGGTCGAGTAGATCGCGCAGACGGGCACGATGCCGTGCGTCGCCATGCCGGCGGCGAAGGTGACGGCGTGCCCCTCGGCGATGCCGACGTCGAAGAAGCGCGACGGATGCGCCTTCGCGACCGCGGCGGTTCCGGTGCCGCTCGGCATCGCGCCGGTGATCGTGACGAGGCGGTCGTCCTCCTCCATCAGCTCGGCGAGACCCTTGCCGAAGACGGCGGTGTAGTTCGGGTTGGCCGACGACGCCTTACGCTGCTTCCCCGTCGACGGATCGTGACCCGGCGGCAGCGCGTGCCACTTCTCGACATGCTCGCCCGCGGGGAACCCTTTCCCCTTCTGCGTGATGACGTGGATGATGCGCGGCGTCTTCATCTCGCGCACCGCGCTGAAGGTGTCGATCAGCATGTCGAGGTCGTGGCCGTCCACTGGCCCGAAGTAGCGCAGACCGAGCTCCTCGAAGAGCACGCCGGGCGTGAGGAACGTCTTGACGCTCTCCTCCCACTTCTTCACCAGGTGCCCGACGGTCTGGATCGCCGACGGCGCGTTCTCGAGCATCTCGCCGATGCGGTCGCGGATCCGGTTGTAGAGCGAGTTGCGCTGGATCGAGCCAAGGTACTTCGACATCGCGCCGACGTTGGGCGCGATCGACATCTCGTTGTCGTTGAGGACGACGATGAAATCGCGGTCGGAGTGTCCGGCGTTGTTGAGACCCTCGTAGGAAAGGCCGCAGGTGAGCGCGCCGTCGCCGAGGATGGCGACGACCTTGAACTCATCGCCGCGGAGATCACGCGCCGTCGCGATGCCGAGACCGGCGGAGATCGCCGTCCCGGCGTGGCCGGCGCCAAAGGCGTCGTAGGGGCTCTCGGTGCGCTTGAGGAAGCCGGAGAGTCCCGCCTCCGTGCGCAGCGTCTCGAACCGGTCGCGGCGGCCGGTGAGCATCTTGTGCGGGTAGCCCTGATGCCCGACGTCCCACACGACCTGGTCGCGCGGGGTATCGAAGACGTAGTGCAGGGCGATGGTCAGCTCGACGACGCCGAGCCCCGCGCCGATGTGTCCCCCGGTCCGCGAGCAGACGTCGATGAGACTTTCGCGCATCTCGCCGGCGAGCTGGCGCAGCTCGTCGCGTGAGAGGGCCTTCAGGTCCGCAGGTGAATTGACGCGCTCGAGGATCGACATTGGCTTGACCGCCGCAAGGCGGCTTGAACGGTGACACGGGCGCCGGCCGGCCGGCGCCCCTACTAATTTCGCCGGTTGACCACGTACCGCGCGAGGTGTTCGAGCATCGGAGTGAGCAGTCCCGCCCCCTCGAGGGCGGCGCATCCTTCCTCGACCAACGCCGCGGCCCTGGTGGTTGCTCCCTCTACCCCGAGAAGGGCCGGGTAGGTGCTCTTCCGGAGCACGAGGTCGCGTCCGGCGGTCTTCCCGAGGACGTCGGTGGTGGCGGTGACGTCGAGCACATCGTCGGCGATCTGGAAGGCGAGGCCGATGGAGTCGCCGTAGCGCTCGAGGGCGGCGAGCTTCCCGCGGTCGCCACCGGCGGCGATCCCGCCGATGCGTACCGCCGCCGAGATCAGTGCGCCGGTCTTGGCCGCGTGAACGCGCTGCAGCTCTTCGAGGGTGAGCGCGCGGCCCTCGCCCTCGAGGTCGAGGAGCTGGCCGCCGATCATTCCCCCAGCGCCCGACGCGCGCATCAGGGAGGCGACGATCGCGTTCGTTGCGTCCGCGCCGAGGCCGAGCCCTCGAGCCCCGTGGATGGCGCAGCGTACGGCGAGCGGTACCATCGCCACGCCGGCGGCGGTGGCGGTCCGGACGCCGAAGACCCGGTGGACGGTCGGTCGTCCGCGACGCATGTCGTCGTCGTCCATGCAGGGCAGGTCGTCGTGGACGAGCGAGTAGGCATGCACGACCTCGACGGCCGCGGCGAGGCGCGATGCGTCGGCGGTGCCGCCGGCAGCCTCGTAGGCAGCGAGGACGAGGATGGGCCGGAGGCGCTTTCCTTCGCCAAGCAGCGAGTAGCGCACCGCCTCACCGACGCCGCCGCAGAGCTCATCGAGGAAGAGCGCGCAGAACTCCTCGAGCGCGTCGTCGATCGCGCCACGCGCCGCGGTGATCGACGTCCCCCCCCCGACCTCAGCCATCGAGCTCGTCGAGCTCGAAGCCTCCGTCCTCGCGCTCGGTGAGGAGCGCGATACGCGCCTCCGCGGCCGCGAGGCGCCCGCTCACCGCGCGCAGGCGCGACACTCCCTCCTCGAAGAGGCGGAGCGCCTCGTCGAGCGAGACGCCGTCGGCGGCGAGGAGATCGACGATCTCCTCGAGGCGGGCGATCTCGGACTCGAAGTTCGCGGCGGCGTCGGGGGAGTCGGTCATCGGGGGTCGGTGCGGACGTCTTCCACGCGGGCGGCGACGCTGCCGTCGCGCAGAAGGAGGTCGAAGAGCTGGCCGACGACGAACGATGAAGCGCCCGGGAGTGTTTCGCCATTGCCGTCGCGCGCCACCGCGTAGCCCCGGGCGAGGGTCGCGAGCGGGGAGAGCGCATGGAGGCGGCCGCCGAGCGCGGTGGCCGTCGCGCGCCTGCGCTCGACGAGGCGCTGCGAGGCGATCCGGGCGGCGGTGGCGATGTCCTCCACCCGGGCACGCGCGTCGGCGAAGCGCCGGCCGACGGCGCTCACGAGCGAGCGGCGCAGCGCATCCACTTCGTCGCGCAGGTCCTCCAGCACTGGAACGGCGGCCTCCGCCGCGGCCGATGGAGTCGGCGCGCGAAGGTCGGCGACGAGGTCGCAGACCGTGGTGTCGATCTCATGGCCGACGGCGGAGACGACGGGCATCGGCAGCATGGCGAGAGCGCGCGCGACGCGCTCGTCGTTGAAGGCGCGCAGGTCCTCCTTCCCTCCACCGCCGCGCCCCACGATCGCGACGTCGGCCTCGCCCCAGGCGGCGAGGCGTGCGAGAGCGTCGCAGATGGAGTGGGCGGCGGCGTCCCCCTGCACGGTCGCGGGGACGAGGACGATCCTGACGTTAGGCGCGCGGCGCCGCGCCACGGCGACGATGTCGCGGATGGCCGCGCCGTCGGGGCTCGTCACCACCGCGACGCACTGCGGGAAGCGAGGGAGCGGCCGGGCGCCGCGCTGCGCCGCGAGGAGGCCGTCGCGCTCGAGGAGGCGCAGGGTCCGCTCGACCGCCTTGCGATGCAGGCCTTCGCCCTCCGCCTCCATCGCGTTGACGACCATCTGCATCTCGCCGCGCGCGGGATAGACCGTGAGCTGCCCGCGTGCTACCACCTGCATGCCGTCGTCCGGGGGCGCGGGGATGCGGCGCTGGTCGCGCGACCAGACGACGCACTTCACCTGCGACATTCCGTCGGCGAGGCAGAAGTACCAGTGGCCGTTGCGATGCTGCTTGAAGCTGGTGACCTCGCCGCGCACCCACACGAGCGGGAAGGCCCCCTCGATGACGTCCTTCGCCGTCGCGGTCAGGATCGAGACGGGGATCGCCGTCGCCGCACTCTCCCCCGGCGCGGCGAAGAGATCCGCCTGACGACGCGCGCTCACGCCACGCGCGCGGCGGCCATCGTCGCCGCGCGGACCGTGTTCCGGAGCAGCATCGCGATCGTCATCGGGCCGACGCCCTTCGGGACGGGAGTGATGAGCGAGGCCACCGGCCTGACGCTCTCGAAGTCGACGTCGCCGACGATGCGGTAGCCCTTGGGCGAAGCGGCGTCATCGACGCGATTGATCCCGACATCGATGACGACGACTCCCGGCTTCACCATGCTCGCGGTGACGAGGTGCGGGCGCCCGGTGGCGGCAATGAGGATGTCGGCGCGCCGGGTATGCGCGACAAGATCGCGAGTCCGGCTGTGGCACATCGTCACCGTCGCGTTGCCGACGGGCGCGTTCTGCACGAGCAGCGACATCATCGGCTTGCCGACGATGTTGCTGCGACCGACGATGACGCACTCCTTGCCGTCGGTCTGGACGCCGCTCCGGCGGAGCAGCTCCTGCACGCCGGCGGGGGTGCAGGGCGCGAAGCCGTCGCGCTCGCCGATGAGGAGCTTGCCGACGTTCACGGGATGGAAGCCGTCCACGTCCTTGCGCGGGTCGATCGCGCGCACGACCGCGTCGGCGTCGATCTGCTTCGGCAGCGGCATCTGGACGAGGATGCCGTGCACCGACCGATCGGCGTTGAGCCGGTGGACGATCGCGAGCAACTCGGCTTGCGGCGTCGACGCGGGAAGGCGGATGGTCTCGCCCTTCATCCCCGCCTCGACGCAGGCGCGCTCCTTGGACGCGACGTAGACCGCGCTCGCGGGATCGTCGCCGACGAGGACGACCGTCAGGCCGGGAACGACGCCGCGCTTCGCCAGCGCCGCGACCTCGACGGCGAGATCGTCGCGGATGCTCCGCGCGATCGCCTGCCCGTCGATGATCCGTCCCAGCTCCGTCGCCGCCTCAGCGGGCAAAGTCCACCGCCCGCGTCTCGCGGATCACCACGACCTTGATCTGCCCGGGATACTGGAGCTCGCCCTCGATGCGGCGGGCGATCTCCTCGGAGAGCGCCGCGGAGCGCGCGTCGTCCACGTCGTCGGGGGTGACGACGACGCGCACCTCGCGCCCGGCCTGGATCGCGTACACCTTCTCGACGCCGCGATAGCTCGACGCGATGCGCTCGAGTCCCTCGAGGCGCTTCACGTAGGTCTCGAACGCCTCGCGTCGCGCGCCGGGACGCGACCCGGAGATCGCGTCCGCCGCCTGGACGAGCACCGAGATCTCGCTCTCGTGCGGGACGTCGTCGTGGTGGGCGGCGATCGCGTTGATGACGAGGGGATGCTCGCCGTACTTCGTCGCCTGCTCGACGCCGAGCTGGACGTGCGTCCCTTCGTGCTCGTGGGTGAGCACCTTGCCGACGTCGTGAAGGAGCGCGCCGCGCTTCGCCATCGGCACGTCGAGCCCGAGCTCGGCGGCCATGATCCCCGCGAGCCAGGCGACCTCCTTGGAATGCTGGAGGATGTTCTGGCCGTAGCTCGTCCGCCAATGCATGCGCCCGACGAGCTTGATCAGCTCCGGATGCAGCCCATGCACGCCGACCTCGTATGCGCTGCGCTCGCCGAGCTCGACGATCTGCGTCGCGATCTCCTGCTGCGCCTTCTTCACCACTTCCTCGATCCGGCCGGGATGGATGCGGCCGTCGCTGACGAGCTTCTCGAGCGCGAGGCGCGCGATCTCGCGTCGGATCGGGTCGAAGGAGCTGACGACGACGGTGTCGGGAGTGTCGTCGATGATGACGTCCACGCCCGTCGCGAGCTCGAAGGCGCGGATGTTCCGTCCTTCGCGCCCGATGATCCGCCCCTTCATCTCGTCGTTCGGAAGAGACACGGCCGAGACTGTGGACTCCGCCGTGTGCTCGGCGGCGATCCGCTGGATGGCGAGGGCGACGATCTTCCGCCCTTCGCGGTCGGCGTTGCGGCGCGCGGTCTCGCGGATCTCGCGGATGCGGTTCGCGGCGTCGGCGTGGGCCTCCTCCTCCATCCGCTTCACCAGCTCGGCCTTGGCGTCCTGGGCGGACATCCCCGCCAGCTGCTCGAGGCGGTGCCGCTGCTCGCCGATGAGCTTCTCGAGCTCACTCTCCCGCGCCTGGATCGCCTGCTCCTTGCGCCCGAGATCGCTCGCGCGACGCTGGATCTCGCGGTCGCGCTGCTCGACGAGGTCCATCTTGCGGTCGAGCGCGACTTCGCGCTCCTGGAGGCGGCGCTCTTCGGCCTCGAGCTCGGAGCGGCGTCCGCGCGCCTCCTGCTCGAAGCTTTCGCGGAGGCGGATCGCCTCCTCCTTTCCGGCGAGGATGGCGGACTTCCGCGTCGATTCCGCGTCACGCTCGGCGTCGGCGAGGATGCGCTTCGACGTCTCCTCGGCGGTCGCCTTGGCGGCGGCCTGACGCGCGGTCTCCGCCTTTGCTCCTGTCCTGCGCCCTATAACGAGAGACGCCGCGGCGGCGACTATCACGAGTACGCCCAGCGCGGCGATCAGCAGCGGTTCGCTCATGTATCTATCTCCAGCGCCCCGGCTGGCGCGCGTCAGTGCCGCCGGGTCAGCGCTCTCGCGCGCCCCTGCGGAGTCATGCTGGTGACCGCTAACCTGCGTGGCCGCATGATGCTACGGCCCACCCCGGCAAACTACAGCTGGCAGCTGCCCGCTGCCAGTCTGGAGCAGCTGCCACCTGCCACCTGCCAGCTGCCGCCGGTCACCCGGCCGCGCGTGGGGTGACCTCGATATCGCCGCTGACCCGCTTCTGCGGAGGGAGGAGTCGCTTCAGCTCCATGCTCAGGGCGCGGATCTCGGCGGCGAGCTCCTCTCGCTCCTCACGCTCGCGGAAGAGCTCGTCGGTGATCTTCATGGCGGCGAGGATCGCGGCCTTCTGCGTCTCGATCACCGTTCCGCTGCCGAGTACCGACCGGATCGTCCGGTCCACGTAGTCGGCGACCGCACGGGTGAACTCCGCCGACCGCTCGGTGCGGATCGGATACTCCTCGCCCACGATCGAGACGCGGACGGAACGCTTCGCCACACTCATCGCTCGGCACCTCTCGCCTGCTGCTGGCGAACGAATCGCACCCGCTCGAGGAGGGCGCTCGTTCGGGTCATCGCTTCGTCGAGCCGCTTCCGGAGCTCGGCATTTTCCTTCGCGAGTGCCGGCCCGTCCCGGCCGTCGCTCGAGGATTCGGCGTAGCTCTCGAGCTCCTTCACGCGCGCCTCGGCATGGAGGGCGCGGCGGCGGAAGCCGGAGAGCTCCTCCTCGAGGTGGCGGACCACCTGCACCAGCTCGCGGAAGGCGAGCACCTCAGGCGGTACGCGTTCGGATTCCAAGCTCATTCGCAAGTGTCCTGAGGATCTTGTCGCGGCGTCCCTCGACTTCCTTGTCGCGTAGAGTGCGCTCCGGGTGGCGGAGCGTCAATCGCCAGGCGAGCGAGCGGAAGCCAGGCTCGACCCCCTTCCCCCGATACTCGTCGAAGAGCGACACGCTTTCGAGCAGCTCGCCGGCGGCACGGCGCAGGGCACTCTCGACGCGCTCCGCCGCGAGATCCTCCGGCACGAGCAGCGCGAGATCGAAGATCGCCGCCGGCTGCGTCGGCAGATCGCGATACTCGGAGTGACGCGCCTTCGGCAGCTCGACCGGGCTCCAGTCGTGGGCGCCCGGCTGCGCCACGTGCTCGGACGCGACGCTGCCGAGGGTGAACTCTACGCCGAACGCGGGGCCCGCCCAGACGGGGGCGTCGATGACGAGGCGCTTCACCGTCCCGCGAGGCTTCGCGTCCACCATGATCGTCCAGAGCGACTCCTTCGCCGAGGAGGGGACGAGATCGACCTCGCCGCCCGGTTCGGCGACGGCGGCGATGCGCTCGCCGAGCGCCTTCGCGTCCCACTCGTCGTAGAGCGGCGGACGGGGCTCGCTGAAGTGCGGCGGACGCCGCGCGCCCATCACGAGCGCGCCGACGCGGAGCTTCTCCTTCGGCAGCGAGCGTTCGCCCGGCGCGAAGACGGCGCCGATCTCGAAGATGCGCACGTCGCCCTGCATGTGCGCGAGGTTGTGCTCGGCACGGCGCGCGAGCGTCTCGAGGATCTCCCGGCGCAGGTACGACTCGGTCTCCGCGAGCGGGTTCTGGACGCGGACGTAGCCTGTCTCGGCGCCGCTGACGAACGGCAGGGCGCGAGTCTCGTGCAGACCGAGCGCGACGAGCTCGTCGCGGAGACGGTCGGCCTGCCGCCACTCGGGCGCGTCGGGGACCGTCGAGGGCCGGAAGGGCGCGATCTCGGTGGGAATCGCGTCGTAGCCGTGGAGCCTCGCAACTTCCTCCACGAGGTCGATCTCCGACGTCACGTCGCCACGCCAGCTCGGTACGACCACACCCAGCTCTTCCTGGCCGGACAGCATCTCGGTGCCGGGGGACGTCTGGATGCGGAAGCCGACGCCGCGCAGCAGGCGCGCGATGGCATCCGCGCCGATGCGCTCGCCGAGGATGCGGCGGACGCGGTCCGCGCGCACGCCGACCGTGGCGTGCGCGCGTGGCGCGGCGTAGAGGTCGAGGGGAAGGCCGTCGACCTGGCCGCCGGCGAGCGACTGGACGAGCTGGATGACGCGCGTCAGCGCGACCGGCGGCAGCTCGGGGTCCACGCCGCGCTCGAAGCGGTAGCTGGCATCGGTCGTGAGGCCTAACGCCCTGCGCGCGGCGCGGGTGCGGGCAGGCTCGAAGGTCGCGACCTCGATGAAGAGGTCGTTCGTCGCGTCGCCGACCTCACTGTCGCGGCCGCCCATCACGCCGGCCACCGCCTGCGCGCGCTCGGCGTCGGCGATGACGACGATGCGCTCGTCGAGGGTGCGCGAGACGCCGTCGAGCGTGACGAGCGCCTCGCCCCTGCGCGCGTTGCGCACGACGACGCGCGAGCCGGCGAGCTTCGCGAAGTCGAAGGCGTGGACCGGCTGGCCGAGCTCGTGGAGCACGTAGTTGGTCGCGTCCACGACGTTGTTGATCGACCGCGAACCGACGGCGGTGAGTCGCTGCACGAGCCACTCGGGGCTCGGCCCGACCTTCACGCCGCGAATGACGGCCCCCATGTAGCGCGTCGTCCGCGCCTCACTCTCCACGGTGACCTCGGCGGGGCCGGCGTGGCCGCCCGACGTCCTGCGCTCGATGTGCGGAATGGACGCGGGTGCGCCCGGGATCGGGGGCAGCACGAGCGGCTTGCCCAGCGCGGCCGCGAGCTCGCGCGCGACGCCGAGATGCGAGAGCAGGTCGGGGCGGTTGGCGCCGACATCGAGCACGAGGCGGACGTCCCCCACGGGGACCGCGTCGAGGAAGGGCGTGCCCGGAGCCGCCTCGAGGTCGAGCTCCATGATGCCCTCGTGGCTCTCGCCGAGCTTGAGCTCGCGCACCGAGCAGAGCATCCCGTTGGAGACCTGACCGCGGATCTTCCGGCGCTCGATCTTCAGCCCCTCGGGCATGACCGTGCCGACGGGGGCGAAGGGATAGAGCTTCCCGGCCTGGACGTTAGGCGCGCCGCAGACGACGTCGAGCAGCTCGCCACCGCCGGCGTCGACGCGCGTGATCCAGAGGTGGTCGGAGTCGGGATGGCGCGCGGCCTCGACGACGCGCGCGACGACGATCGGCGCGAGGTCGGCGCGCAGCGGCACGAGCTCGTCGACCGTCACGACGCGCGAGGTGAGGAGGTCGCGCAGCCGCGCCGGCGAGAGGTCGTGCGCGACGAGCGCGCGGAGCCAGTCGTGCGAGACGTTCATCGGTCGAACTGCTCGAGGAAGCGCACGTCCGAATCGTAGAGCAGCTTGATGTTCGGCAGGCGATAGCGGTTGACGGCGACGCGCCCGGGCCCCATGCCGAATGCCCATCCGCTGTAGCGCTCGGGATCGACGCCGGCGTTCTCGAGGACGCGCGGGTGCACCATGCCGCAGCCGAGGATCTCGACCCAGCCGGTCTGCTTGCAGACGCCGCAGCCGCTGCCGCCGCAGACCTGGCAGGAGATGTCGAGCTCCGCCGAGGGCTCGGTGAACGGGAAGTAGCTGGGACGGAAGCGCGTCTTCGCCGCGCCGAAGAAGCGCGTCGCGAAGCGCGTCAACGTCGCCTTGAGGTCGGCGAAGGTGATGTTGTCGTCCACCGCGAGCCCCTCGAGCTGCGCGAACATCGGCGCGTGCGAGGGATCGAAGAAGTCGCGGCGGTAGACGTTCCCCGGCACGAGGATGCGCACCGGCGGCGGATGGCGCTGCAGCGCACGCACCTGCACCGGCGAGGTGTGGGTGCGGAGCAGCGACCCTTCGCCGAGGTAGAGCGTGTCGTGCGCGTCCATCGCCGGATGGTTCGGCGGGAAGTTGAGCGCGCCGAAGTTGTACCACTCGTGCTCCGCCTCCGGCCCGACCGCGATCGTGAAGCCGAGCTCGCGGAAGATCTCGACGATCTCGTCGATGACGAGCGTGACGGGATGCCGGCTGCCACGCCACTGGCGGCGCGCGGGCATCGTCGGGTCGATGCGCGGACCGGCCGCACGCGGGGCGAGCGCACCCTTGCGCGTCTCGAGCGCGCTCTCGAGCGCGCCCTTCACCCGATTGACCTCGGCGCCCGCGGCGCGGCGATCGTCGGGCGCGAGCGCGGGCAACGCCTTCATCACGTCGTTGAGGCGGCCGCTCTTCCGTCCAAGCAAGGCGGCGCGGGCGGCCTCGAGGCCGTCCGCGTCGGTCGCGCGCTCGATGTCGGCGAGGCCGTCCTGCTCGAGCTGACGGGCGATGGCGAGGAGCTCGTCGAGGGTCAAGAAACGAGTGCGGAGTGGGGAGTGGAGAGCGGAGACTGAAGCGTCAGGCAGCGAAGCGGGCGGCGGCGGTCACGACCGGAGTCGCGCCGCCGCCGCCCGTGGATCGTCACGAGCGGCGCGCGGCCGCTCGCGGAACACTACGCCGCGGACAGCGCCGAGCGCGCCTTTTCGGCGAGCGCGGTGAAGCCCTGCGGATCGCGGACGGCCATGTCCGCGAGGATCTTGCGGTCGATCTCGATCCCGGCCTTGTGGAGGCCGTTGATGAGCGTCGAGTAGGTCATGTCGTTCTGGTGCGCCGCGGCGTTGATGCGGACGATCCAGAGACGGCGGAAATCCCGCTTCTTGTTCTTGCGATCGCGGTAGGCGTAGCGCCACGCGCGCTCGACGGTCTCCTTGGCCGGCTTCCACAGCTTGCTCCGGGCGCCGAACGCGCCACGGGCGGCCTTCATGATCTGCTTCTTGCGCTTGAGGCGCGCGACGTTGGAACGGACGCGAGGCATAGTGGTGCTCCTTACTTCAGGAGGAGAAGGCGCTTGACGTGCTTGACCTCACCGTTGGACCCGAACTCGGCGTCCTGACGGAGGCGGCGCTTCCGCTTCGACGTCTTCTTGGTGAGGATGTGGCTCTTGTACGCCTTGAAGCGGCGCACCTTGCCGGAGCCGGTGACCTTGAAGCGCTTCGCCGCTCCCTTGTGTGTCTTCATCTTCATAAAGCCCGCCTCATTTCGGCGTGAGAATCATCGTCATGGACTTCCCTTCCAGCCGCCCCGCGCTCTCGATCTTGCCGACGTCTGCGAGATCGGTGGCCACCCGTTCGAGCACCGCCTGACCAAGCTCCGGGTGCGCGACCTGCCGGCCGCGGAACATCATCGTGACCTTCACCTTGTTGCGCTCCTCGAGGAAGCGCCGTGCGTGGCGGGTCTTCGTCTCGTAGTCGTGGTCGTCGATCCCGGGACGGTATTTCACTTCCTTGAGCTCGATCACGTGCTGCTTCTTCTTCGCGATCCGCGCCTGCTTCGCCATCTCGAACTTGTACTTCCCGTAGTCCATGATGCGGACGACGGGCGGCCGAGCGGTCGCAGCCACTTCCACCAGATCCAGCCCCTGCTCCTCCGCCTGGCGAAGCGCGACATCGACTTCCATGATGCCGAGCTGACTGCCGTCCGCGCCGATCACGCGTACTGGGGAGATGCGGATCTGCCGGTTGACGCGAACGCGCTTCGTGGTGTCCTGAATAGCCGTTACCCTCGCGGAGGAAAAAAAATGCGGACCCCTCTGGAGTCCGCGAACGGCACACGCCTCCCCGCCGGTGGGAAGGCCGTGTAGAACGTCGACTCCTGCAGCACGCCCCGCCTGGTGGGCGAGGGCCAGAGGGTGAGGCCCAACGTCTGTCGGACCTGCTTAGCTCGTTGTCAGAGGGAAACTTAGGCCGTCCCGGGGGGACGGTCAAGGGCGTACGCTTTCCCGTCCGACGTCACGTGTCCCCAGGCGACCGTGGCGTCGTGCTCGAAGACGAGCAGCCACCGCTCGTCCATCGCCCGCCTGAGCAACGTCCGCTTGCTCTCGAGCGTCACGAGCGGCTCGACGTCGTAGCCCATGATCCATGGCAGGGGGAGGTGCGCCGACGTCGGCACGACGTCGCCGAGGAAGCAGGCGATCTCACCGTCGGACTCGATGACGACCGACTGGTGATGGGGCGTGTGCCCTGGGGTGCGCAGTGTCCGGATCCCCTGCACCACCTCGCGGTCACCGTCGATCAGGTCGAGGCGGTTCGCGGAGCGAACCGCCTCCCAGTTCGCCGGGAAGTAGCTCGCCGCGGTTCGCTCGTTGGTGTGCATCGAGTACTCGTACTCGCCGCGCTGGACGACGTAGCGGGCGCGCGGGAAGCTCGGCTTCACCGCGCCGTCGGCGTCGCGGAAGGTGTCGCCGCCGGCGTGGTCGAAGTGGAGGTGCGTGTTGACGACGAGCGCGACGTCCTCGGGGCGCGCGCCGACCTGCGCCAGGCCGTCCTCGAGCGCGGTGCGCCCGTTGGCGCCCGCGTTCTCGATGCCGTAGATGTCGTGGAACTTCGCCGTCTCCTTGTTCCCGGAGCCGGTGTCGACGAGCACCAGTCCCGAAGGATGCTCGACGAGCAGACAGCGCATGCCTAACGGGATGCGGTTCCGCTCGTCGGCGGGGATACGCCTTTCCCAGAGCGGCTTCGGCACGACGCCGAACATCGCGCCGCCGTCGAGCCGCTGGCCGCCGGCCTGGATGGCATGGACGGTGAGACCGCCGAGCTTCCGCGTCTGGACGAGCGGCGTTGGGGGGGCCATTAGCTGTTAGCCGTTGGCTGACGAGAAACGAGGGAGGTTCGCGGCCGCCGTGCGGCCTGCTGATGCGGAGATTCGAAAAGGAACCGTTGCGGGGATGCGCAGGATGCGTCGAGCATCGCCGCATCTGTCTTCGCGTCCAGCCGTCCATGGAGTTCTGCTGTCCGCTCTCGCCTGCCGTCATCCCGCAGGCGCGTCAGCGCCTGCTGGGACCCACTGGCCCTGCACCGGGCTTGGCCACGCGAGAGCGGAGAGCAGGTCCCAGCACGCGCTACGCGCGTGCGGGATGACACGGGAAGCTTCGCTCGTGCGGGATGACGACGACGCGTCCGCTCGGCGCATCCACGCGTCAACGCACCGGGTCCTCTCCGAATTTTCGAATCAGCTCGCGGCACGGCCGCGGCGATGCTCTCTCGTCGTTCGTCGCTCACGCGGTAGTGTCCTTCGAGACGAACGTCGGCATCGCGGGCGGGCGGCGGCGGGACTTCCTGCGCTGCTTGCGCGTGCCGACGAGCGCCTCGAGGTGGGGCCACTGCGTTACGCCGTCGCCGTGCGCCGCGCGGAGCATGCGGATGAGGCAGTGGGCCGTCGCCACCGCGTCGCCGCCGGCGCGATGGCGGTCGGCGATCTCGATGCCGTAGTGGTTGCAGACCCAGTCGAGCGAGCGGCGCCGGAGCTGTGGCAGCACCGCGCGCGCGAGCTTGACCGTGCAGAGGCGGCGGCCGTCGACGCGGCGCCCCGTCGCGCGCGCGATCTCGGCGCTGACGAACTTCCAGTCGAAGGTCGCGTTGTGCGCGACGAACACCGCGCCGTCGAGGCGCGCGAGCACCTCGTCACAGATGTCGGCGAAGCGCGGCGCATCCTTCACCATGTTCCAGGTGATTCGCGTCAGCGCCGTGATGAAGGGCGGGATCGAGCGCTCGGGATTCACGAGCGTGCTGAATACGTCGCGAACCTCGCCGCGCTCGACGCGCACCGCGGCAATCTCGGTGATGCGGTCGCCGCGGTCGGGGCTCGATCCCGTCGTCTCGACGTCCACGACGACGAACGAGAGGTCGTCGAGCGACTCGCCCTCGGGCTGCGGCGCCGCGTACGCGAGCGTCGGCGCCGGCTCGGCGAGCCGCACCGGCGCCTGGCCGCGCGCCGACGACACGAGCCGCCAGAGGCCCTGCTGATCGCGCACGAACTCGGGGCGCCCGGCAAAGAGCGCCGCCGCCATGTGCTCGGCGATCGCGCCGGGGACGGCGGGAAGCTGGCAGACCGCCGCGATGAGCGATGCCGACGCCGCCGGACCGGCGGCGAGGAAGTCGGCGGCGCGCACCGCGAGCAGCATGTCGCCGGGATACGAGGTGAAGCCGCTCACGTCAGGCCCAGGGGTCGTCGCGGAGGACGGGACAGGTCATGCAGCGAGGACCGCCCCCGCCGCGCACCAGCTCCGCACCCTCGAAGGTGATGACCGCCCGCTCGTCCTCGCCGATGCGGTCGTCGCCGGTGAGGAAGCGCGTCGCGTCGACGACGCGGAATCCCATCTTCGACATCTCGTCGAGCGTCGCCTCGGAACGCTGGTAGGAGAGAACGAGCCCCGGGCGCATCGCGACGAAGTTGCACCCCGACGCCCACTGCTCGCGCTCCTGGTAAATGCGTCGGTCGCCGCCGCAGAAGATCGGCTCCATCGGCAGCGAGACCGACTGGAAGGCGGCGAAGATGTTCGGCATCTCGCCGACGTTATGCTCGCCCTTCCGCCGATGCAGGATGCGCAGCCGCTCGGGCCCGACGAAGTGCGGCGGGAAGACGACGCACAGCTCGCGATCGACCTGCGTGAAGATCATGTCGAGGTGGATCGCCGTGTTCTCCTTCGGCATCACGACGACGATGACGTCGGTCACCGGGGTGTGCTGGAAGAGCAGGTCGCTTAGCGTGTCGATCGCGGCCGGGCTCGACCGCTCGCTGAAGCCGATGACGACCAGGTCCCGGCGCAGCGTGTGGACGTCGCCGCCCTCGAGGGTGTAGTTGAGGCGGCGCTCGATCGACCCGTCGTAGAGAATTCCCCTGTTCTTCAGCGTCGGGTGCGCGAGGAAGATCGCCTTCATGATCAGCTCCTCGGACCACCGGATGCCGTACCGCATCGACCCGATCATCACGTGGTCGTTGCAGACCATCGCGACGTCGCGGGTGAAGAAGAGGTTGGGCAGCGCCGGCAGCACGTAGCCGCGCTCGTTGAGCGCCTTCGCGAGCGGCCCGGCCTCCTCTTCCCTGCCCTCGATGAGCATGCGGACGAGCGACTCCGCGGGAAGGTCCGCGATCTCGCGCGCGAGCGGCTCCGAGGGAACGATGTCCATCGTCTCGCGCACGAGCAGGTCGCGGACTTCGCGGTTGGCGAGGACCTCGGCGAGGAGCTGCGGTACCTCGTGCACCTTCGCGAAGCGCTCGACGATCGCGACGAAGCGGCGATGCTCGCGGCGCGCCGCCTCCTGGTCGATGATGTCGTCGTAGAGGTAGTCTTCGCGCGTCGAAGGGGTGACGGCAAGGAGCTCCGGCCCCGGCGTATGGACGAGGACGGTGCGAAGGCGACCGATTTCGGAGCTGACGTGCACTGGCATCGGCTCACAACATACCGGGATTCTTTCGGTTCGTGCAGGGTGAGCGCTGGACTCTGGCCGACGGTCGCGAGTAACTTGTGAACGAATTCACAAGCGCTCCCGGCCGTGAAACGCATCGCCGAGTCGACGGTTCGACGACTCTCCCTCTACCTCCGGTTCCTCGAGGACTTCGAGCAGCGCGGGCTCGAGACGATCTCGAGCGACGAGCTGGCTCGCCGCGGAGGCACCACCTCGGCGCAGGTGCGGAAGGACCTCTCCTTCTTCGGCTCCTTCGGCAAGCGCGGCCTCGGCTACTCGGTCCCCGAGCTGTCGCGTCAGATCCGCGAGATAATGGGATTGGGCCGGGAGTGGCGGGTGGCGATCGTGGGCGCGGGGAAGATCGGGGCGGCACTCGCGCAGTACCACGGCTTCGCTCAGCGCGGCTTCCAGATCGTCGCCGTCTATGATCGCAGCGCGGACAAGATCGGCCGCCCCTGGGACGGCCAGACGATCCGCGACATCAGGGAGCTCGACCGCGACGCGGCGCGCGAGCGAATCGACATCGCCGTCCTGACGGTTCCCGCAGACGCCGCGCAGGCCACGCTCGACCGTATCGTGAAGGCGGGGATCAAGGCGGTGCTCAACTTCGCCCCGGTCCAGCTTCAGGCGCCCGCCGACGTCTCGGTGAAGACCGTGAACATGGCGATGGAGCTCGAGTCGCTGTCGTTCGCGCTCACCAACCGCGACTAG
>DATAIS010000297.1:0-3879 GCA_036262535.1 Gemmatimonadaceae bacterium
CTGATGAGCAAGCTCGCCCAGTGGACGACGTCGGTGTCGATGGCGTCGGTGATCGTGGCGATGATCTTCTCCGCCGGCGTCGGCATCCTCTTCGGCGTCTGGCCGGCGCGTCGCGCGGCGGCGCTGGATCCGATCATGGCACTGAGGTACGAGTAAGGGCTGGCATCGTTCGAGCGCGGCCGCCGTGCGGCCGCTGGTGCGGAGTACTCACTGCGCGCGGCCGCCTTGCGGCCGCTGGTGCGGGGTGCGAGAGGAACCGGTGCGCGGGTGCGGAGGTGCGATGAGCACGCCTGCACCCTCTTCGCATCCGGCCTGATACTCGATTCTAACAACCACTCTCGCCCGGGCGAGAGCGGAGCGGGGTCAGCTCGAACGAGGGTGACACGGCGCTCATCACGACGTGTCCGATCTCCGCACCTTCGCATCACCGCACCGGCTCCTCTCCGAACCTTCGCACCAGCTCGCGGCACGGCCGCGGCGACGGCACCGTGAGGCTTCGGTAGCGCTTCGTCGGGCGAAACAGCGGGATCGGGAGGCGCGTAGTGACATCACGCCTCCCGATCCGTATTTTCGCCCTCGATGTTCAGCCTCTTCGCATCCGCCGCAGCACTCGGGGGCTTGCTGCTGCTCGTCCAGCTCGCGATGACCGTCGTCGGAGCGGACCACGGCTCCCACGATCTGCACGCGCATGTCGACGGCGCGAGCCACGCACACGAGGGGCTCCAGCTCTTCAGCCTCCGCGGCATCGCGGCTTTCCTCGCCTTCTTCGGCCTCGCGGGGATCGCCGTATGGCGGACGGCGCTCCCGGGCGTCGCGGCGCTGCTTGCCGCGCTCCTCGCCGGCGTCGTTGCCCTCCTCATCGTCGCGTACCTCATCCGCTCGATGCGCGCGCTCGAGGAGGACGGAACGCTTCCTCTCGAGAACACCATCGGGCACACCGGCACGGTCTACGTGCCGATCACCGGCGCCACCGCCGGCAAGATCCACATCACGGTGGAAGGACGGCTGCTGGAGCTCCAGGCGGTGACTGCCGCCGGGCGCCAGTTGCCAACCGGCACGGCGGTGGAAGTCGTCGGCGTGGTCGGGGGCGACCTCGTCGACGTGCTGCCGGTGGCCGAAGCCCTAGGTTGATCAGGTCGTACCCTCTCACGGCAGGACTTCAATGACCAGCGCAGGTTTCTTCCTCGTGCAGGGCACCGTCGATCGGCTGGCGGCGCTCCCCGTAGGCCTCATCGCGGTCGCGACCGCGGTGGTGCTCGTTCTCGGGATCGTGATGTTCTTCGTCTCGCGCTATCGTCGCTGTCCGGCGAACGCGATCCTCGTCGTCTCGGGACGCGTCGGCGGCGGCGGATCGGCGCGAACCTATCTCGGCGGCGGCGCGCTCGTGCTGCCCGTCATCCAGGAGTACGGGTACATGTCGCTCGAGCCGATCCGGCTCAATGTCCCGCTCTCCGACGCGCTCTCGCTCGAGAACATCCGCATCGCGGTGCCGGCGGTCTTCACGGTCGCCATCGGCACCGACCCCGAGGTGCGCCAGAACGCCGCGATGCGCCTCCTCGGCCTCAATCAGGACCAGATCGAGGCGGTCGCGCACGACATCATCGTCGGGCAGCTCCGCGCCGTCATCGCGTCGATGAAGATCGACGAGATCAACCGCGATCGCGACGCGTTCCTGCACAAGGTGCAGCACCAGCTCGAGCCCGAGCTGCGGAAGATCGGGCTCGTCCTCATCAACGTGAACATCCAGGACCTCAAGGACAGCGCGGGGTACCTCGAGGCGTTAGGCAAGCAGGCTGCGGCCGCCGCCATCCAGCAGGCGCGCGGCGACGTCGCCGAGCAGGAGAAGCAGGGCGAGATCCGCGTCGCGATCGCCACCCGCGAGAAGACGGCGGGCGTCGCCACCGCCGACAAGGATCGCGCGATCGCGCTTCGCGAGACCCAGCGCGAGCAGGCGGTGCGGCTCGCCGACCTGGACAAGGAGCAGCAGGTCGCGGAGCAGACCGCCGCCTTCCAGCGCGAGGCGATGATCCGTGACGCCGAGCAGACCAAGCGAATCGCCGTCGCCGCCGCCAACGCCAGGGCGATGGCCGGCGAAGCCGAGTCGCAGGCGATGATCGCGCAGACGCAGGCCGACCTGCGCATGCGCGAAGCGGAGGCCTTCCGGCGCTCTGAGATGGCGAAGCGCGAGGCTGAGGCCGCGGTGCAGGAAGCCCAGAACCGGGCCCTCGCCAAGACCGCGCTGGCCGAAGCCGAGCGCGTCGAGGCCGAACGCCGTGCCGCCCTCGAGGCGCCGGCGAAGGCGGAGAAGGCGCGCCTCATCGTCGAGGCCGAAGCGGCTGCGGAACGTGTCAGGCTCGCCGCGGAAGCCGAAGCGAAGGCGACCTACCTCAAGCTGGAAGCCGAGGCGCGTGGCCAGTACGAGATCATGGCCAAGCGCGCCGAAGGTCTGCGACAGGTGGTGGAAGCCGCGGGTGGAGATCCCAAGGCGGCGTTCCAGCTACTGCTGCTCGACCACATCCCGCAGCTCGCCGAGACGACAGCCAAGGCGATCTCGAACATCAAGTTCGACAAGGTCGTCGTCTGGGAGGGCGGGAACGCGAACGGTGAGGGGGCGACCGCTGGCTTCATCCAGAACCTCGCGCGCACGATGCCGCCGATGATGCAGGTGCTTCGCGACGTCGCGGGCGTCGAGCTGCCGAGCTACCTCGGCACGATGGTTCCCGAAGCGAAGGTCGGTGGCAACGGCAACGGACACACGCCGGTCGGGACACCACCCGGCACCTCGCTTCCATCGGCGCGCCCCGCCGACGTGGCGGCTGACGAAACGGCCGTCGCCCGGAAGTGACGCGCTGCTGAGCTTCCAGGATCACTTCTCGTCTCGCGCCGGCGAGTACGCGCGGTTCCGTCCGCGGTACTCGCCGGCGCTTTTCGATCTCGTCGCGGCGCTCCCGGCGCGGCGCGGGCTCGCGCTCGACGTCGGCACCGGGAACGGGCAGGCGGCAGTCGGCCTCGCCGAGCACTTCGAGAAGGTGATCGGCATCGATGGTAGCGCGGCCCAGCTCGAGAGGGCAAAGCCGCATCCGCGCGTCGAATACCGCATCGGTCGCGCGGAGGAGACGGGGATGCCTGACGGCAGCGTCGACCTCGTCACCGTCGCCCAGGCCGCGCACTGGTTCGACCTCGACCGCTTCTACGCCGAGGCGCGGCGCGTTGCAGCGAAGGGCGGCGCGGTCGCGCTCTGGAGCTACGACGATCCCGTCATCGTCGGCGACGCGGACTCCGACGCACTCCTTCAGGAATTCAACCGCGGCACGATGGGCCCGTGGTGGCCACGCGACCGCGCGAAAGTCGGCCTCGGCTACGCGCAGCTGCCCTTCCCGTTCGACGAAGTCCCCGTGCCGACGATGACGCTGTCGCAGGACTGGACGCGCGCCGAGCTCGCGGGCTACGCGCGGAGCTGGTCGTCGGTGAGCCGCTACCTCACCGAGCGCGGCGAGGACCCCGTGATCGACTTCGAGCGCGCGCTGACCCGCACATGGCCCGACGCGCAGCAACGGAAGCGCATCGAGTGGCCACTCGCCGTGCGCGCAGGACGTCTCTGATCGAAAGTGCTTCGCGCGAGGTTCTATCCGCCGGCTTTCACACAGAGGGCCACAGAGAACGCGGAGGGCCGCAGAGGTCCCGGCGAGATTCACTCGCCCCGCTCGCCCCAAAATCTCTCGAAATGTTGAACGGCTTGTGAAGCCGCGTACTCCGCGTCGTCCGCGGCCAATCAGCTGTTCTCTGCGGCCCCCTGTGTACCTCTGCGTCTCTGCGGTGCAACGACAGCTCAGAAGCCGACCGAGGCACTTCCTCCAACGGTTTAGCGCATCCGGGCAG
>DATAIS010000298.1:0-10736 GCA_036262535.1 Gemmatimonadaceae bacterium
CTTTCACTGCTTATGCCGGACGAAGCGCTGATCGTTCGCGGGGCCCGCGAACACAACCTGAAGAACATCGACGTCACCATCCCACGGGATCGGTTGACGGTCATCACCGGGCTGTCGGGGTCCGGGAAGTCGTCGCTCGCCTTCGACACGATCTACGCCGAAGGGCAGCGCCGCTACGTCGAGTCGCTCTCCGCCTACGCGCGGCAGTTCCTCGGGCTGATGGAGAAGCCCGACGTGGACCTGATCGAGGGACTGTCGCCGGCGATCTCGATCGAGCAGAAGTCGGCCGGGCACAACCCGCGTTCCACCGTGGGCACGGTGACGGAGGTCTACGACTATCTCCGTCTTCTCTGGGCCCGCGCCGGGACGCCGCACTGCCCCAACTGCGGTCGCCCCGTCCAGCGCCAGAGCGCCGCACAGATCGCGGAGACGATCCTGACGTGGCCGGAGGGAACGCGGATCGAAGTCCTCGCGCCCCTCGTGCGCGGCCGGAAAGGCGAGTTCCGCGATCTCTTCGAGGCGGTGCGCAAGCAGGGCTTCGTGCGAGCGATCGTGGACGGCCAGCTCGTCGAGCTGGCGGACCCCCCGAAGCTCAATCGCCGCCAGAACCACAATGTGGCGGTTGTCGTGGACCGACTCCTCGTTCGCGCCGAGGATCGCGGCCGCCTCGCCGACTCGGTGGAGACTGCGCTCAAGCTCGCCGACGGAGTGCTCGAGGTCGTGCGTCACGACGGCAGCGGCGCCAGCGGCGGTCCGGCGACGGCGCTCTTCTCGGAGCGCTACGGCTGCCCCGAGTGCGGCATCTCGATGCCCGAGCTCGAGCCGCGCCACTTCTCGTTCAACTCCCCCTTCGGCGCCTGCAGCGCATGCAGCGGCCTGGGGACACGAAACGAAGTGAGCGAGGAGCTGATCCTCGGCGACCCGCGCATCTCCATCCTCGAGGGAGTGATCCTCCCCTGGGGAGAGCCGGCGGGACACCTTCGCCGCGTCGTGCTTCCCGAGCTCGCGAAAGAGCTGAAGTTCGACCTCAACGCTCCGTGGGGCTCGGTGCCGGCGAAGACGCGCGAGTGCATCCTGCGGGGCTTCACGCCGAAGAACGGCGAGCCCTGGCCGGGGGTGCTCGCGCTCGTCCGCGAGCGGTACGACGACACCGACTCGGACGCGGTTCGCCTCGAGCTGAGCGAGTTCATGGTGCCGGTCGCGTGTCCCGCATGCCGGGGCCAGCGCCTCAAGCCCGAAGCGCTCGCGGTGACCGTCAACGCGAAGGGGATCGGCGAGATCGTGGACTTCTCGGTGACCGACGCGCTCGCGTTCTTCGAGGGCATCCCGCTGCGCGGCGGCGGGATGCCGGGACTCGACGCCGACATCGCCGGGCCCATCCTCAAGGAAGTGAAGGAGCGTCTCCGCTTCCTGTCGGACGTCGGCCTCGATTACCTGACGCTGAATCGTTCGGCGGAATCGCTCTCCGGCGGCGAGGCGCAGCGCATCAGGCTCGCGACGCAGATCGGCTCGCGGCTCGTCGGCGTGCTCTACATCCTCGACGAGCCATCGATCGGCCTGCACCAGCGCGACAACGCGCGACTCCTCGCGACGCTGGCGCAGCTGCGCGACCTCGGCAACACCGTCATCGTCGTCGAGCACGACGAGGAGACGATGATGGCCGCCGACCACCTCATCGACCTCGGCCCCGCGGCGGGGAAGCACGGCGGCGAGGTCATCGCCGCCGGCACCGTCGCCGAGGTGATGGCGAACCCGCAGTCGCTCACCGGCAAGTACCTCAAGGGGGAGCTCGCGATCGAGCTCCCCGAGGCACGCCGCGAGCCGGTCGCCGGCAAGTCGATCCGCGTCCAGGGCGTGCGCGAGCACAACCTGCGCAACGTCAGCATCGAGATCCCGCTAGGCACCTTCGTCGCCGTCACCGGCGTCTCGGGCTCGGGCAAGTCGACGCTCGTCGAGGACGTGCTGCACCGCGCGCTCGCCCGCCACTTCTACCGCGCGCGCGTCATCCCCGGCGCGCACGACCGCATCGCGGGGCTCGAGCACATCGACAAGGTCATCGACATCGACCAGAGTCCGATCGGCCGCACCCCGCGCTCCAATCCCGCGACGTACACCGGGCTGTTCACCCCCATCCGCGACCTTTTCGCCGAGCTCCCCGAGGCGAAGATCCGCGGCTACGGGCCGGGACGCTTCTCCTTCAACGTGAAGGGCGGGCGGTGCGAGGCGTGCCAGGGCGACGGGCTGGTGAAGATCGAGATGCACTTCCTCCCCGACGTGTACGTGCCGTGCGAGGTGTGCAAGGGGAAGCGCTACAACCGCGAGACGCTCGAGGTGCGCTTCCGCGGGCTGAGCATCGCCGACGTGCTCGAGCTGACGGTCGAGGACGCGCTGGAGATCTTCGCGAACCAGCCGCGCGTCAGGCAGAAGCTGGAGACGCTCAACGACGTCGGCCTCGGCTACGTCCATCTCGGACAGAGCGCGACGACGCTCTCGGGTGGCGAGGCGCAGCGCGTCAAGCTCGCGACCGAGCTCTCGAAGCGCGACACCGGGCGCACGCTCTACATTCTCGACGAGCCGACGACGGGCCTCCACTTCGAGGACGTCCGGCTGCTGCTCTCGGTGCTGCACCGACTCGTCGACCGCGGCAACACGGTGCTCGTGATCGAGCACAACCTCGACGTCGTGAAGACGGCGGACTGGATCATCGACATGGGTCCGGAAGGCGGGGCTCGCGGCGGGCAGGTGGTGGCGACGGGAACGCCGGAGCAGGTCGCGAAGATCGACGCGTCGCACACCGGCCGTTACCTTCGCCCCTTGCTCGAGCGCGAGAAGGCGCGCCGGAGCGGAAAGCGCATTCCCCTCGCTGCCGCGAGCTGATTCGCTCGTTGTAGCTTCCTCGTCTCTCGTCGCAGTGTCGGAGGCAGCCAGGTGGTATCACTCCTGGACATCATCGGACCCGTGATGGTCGGTCCGAGCTCATCGCACACCGCGGGAGCGTGCCGGCTCGGGCTCCTCGCGCGCTGCCTCGTCGGCGGCACGCCGGAAACGGCGAAGATCGAGCTCCACGGCTCCTTTGCGCGCACCGGCGAAGGGCACGGCACCGACAAGGCGATCGTCGGCGGCCTGATGGGCTTCGCGCCCGACGACGACCGCATCCGTACCGCGCTCGAGATCGCCGAGCGCGAAGGGCTCGACTACCGCTTCGAGAAGACCACGCTCGGCGAGGAGCCGGCGGTCCATCCGAACACGGTGCGCATCACGCTGCACCATGGTGACCGTTCTGCGCAGATGGTCGGCTCGTCGCTCGGCGCGGGGCGGGTCCTCGTGACCGAGATCGACGGCTATCCGGTCGAGGTGACGGGCAACTACAACACCATCGTGCTCGTCGCCGAGGACATCAAGGGATCGGTCGCGCGCATCGCGACGATCCTCGCCGACCACTCGATCAACATCGCGACGCTGAAGCTGACGCGTAAGGAACGTGGCGGCGACGCGTTCATGGTCATCGAGGTGGACGACGTGCCGAGCACCGGCGTGCGCGACGAGATCCGCGCGCTGCCGTGGGTGAAGTGGGCGTTCCGGCTCGACAAGGTTTCCGCCTGACGCACGGCCGACATGTATCGCTCCCTCGCTGACGCCATCCGCGACGCCGAAGAACGGCGAATGTCTCTGTCGGCGGTCGCGCTGGAGGCGGAGACGAAGGACTCCGGGCGTCCCGTCGCCGAGATCCGCGCTGCGCTCGGTCGCGCACTCGCGGTGATGCGCGGCGCGGTCGCCGATGGTGTCACGGGCGACCTGCGCTCGGCATCGGGCCTCGTCGGCGGCGATGCGGCGAAGCTGCGCACCGGTCCCGCCGGCCCCCTCGAGGGAACCGTCTTCCGCGACATCCTCATGCGCGCCCTCGCCGTGCAGGAGGTCAACGCCGCGATGGGCGTGATCGTCGCCGCGCCGACCGCGGGCGGCGCGGGCGTGCTGCCGGCGGTGCTGACCGGCCTCGCGGCGAAGCGGAACATCGGCGACGAGAAGCTCGTCGACGCGCTGGCGACGGCGGGGCTGATCGGCGCGGTGGTCGCGGAGCGGGCGTCGCTTTCGGGCGCCGAGGGCGGCTGCCAGGCGGAGACGGGCGCCGCCGCGGGGATGGCGGCAGGCGCCGCGGTCGAGATGCTCGGCGGGACGCCGACCCAGGCCGGCCACGCCGTCGCGCTCACGATGCAGGGAACGTTAGGCCTCGTCTGCGACCCGCTCGGCGGGCTCGTCGAGCTGCCGTGCGTCTTCCGCAACGCGACCGGCTCGGCGATCGCGCTGGCGGGGATCGAGATGGCGCTCGCCGGGATCACCTTCGCGATTCCCGTGGACGAGGTGATCGACGTGATGGGAGAGATCGGCCACGCGATGGACGTCCGCTACCGCGAGACCGCGGGCGGCGGCCTGGCGGCGACGCCGACCGGGCGACGGCTCGCGCGCGAGCGGCTTTACCAGATCAGGAAGGCCGAGTGAGCGTCGCCGAGCGCGCGCAGACGATCGGCGAGGAGATCGCCAACAGCATCACCCACGGCGCCGGTCTCGCGGCGAGCATCGCCGCGCTTCCGGTGCTGATCATCCTCGCGGCGCGCCACGACGCGTGGCGCGTCGTCGGCGCGACGATCTTCGGCGCGACGCTCGTGCTGCTCTATGGGGCATCGACGATGTACCACGCGCTGGCGCGGACCCGAGCGCGCCGCGTGATGCGCGTTCTCGACCACTCGGCGATCTATCTCCTGATCGCCGGCACGTACACTCCGTTCATGCTCGGGCCGATGCGCGGGCCGTGGGGATGGTCGCTTCTGGGCGCCATCTGGGGAATGGCTGTGCTCGGTATCGTGTTCAAGGCGACGCTGGGAATTCGTTACCCGATCGCCTCTACCGGCGTGTACGTGCTGATGGGGTGGCTCGCCGTCGTCGCGGCGCGGCCGCTGCTCGCGAGCGTCGGACTCGCGGGCGTCGGCTGGCTCGTCGCCGGCGGCACGCTGTACACGTTAGGCGTCGTCTTCTTCGCGCTGGACCGGCGCGTCAGGTACGCGCACTCGGTCTGGCACGTGTTCGTCGCCGCGGGGAGCATCTGCCACTTCGTCGCCGTCGTCCGGTACGCGATACCCGACGCAGGGTAAACCGGAGCAGCGCACTTTCGCAGTTGGTGACATGTGCACGAGATTGGCGCGGGCATCCCGCGCCAAATCTCGTGGCTCATCACCCGGAGGCGACCCTCATGTCAGGGAAGAGAGCCGGCAGCGTAGTCGCAGTCAGAAAGGAGATCGTCACCGATCCCGAGTACGTCGCGTACCACGCCGCGATGCAGGAAGCGCGGGCGCGACGCACCGAGGAGCTGTCCGAGGACGAGCGCGAGCTGCGCGTGGAGCTCGGATCGCTCGGCTTCCAGGTCTCGAGCGTGTACGACTTCGTGGATGGCGTGGTGACGCCGCCCGCGGTCGTGCCGACGCTCGTGAGGCACCTCGAGCTTCCGCACGACAAGCGCGTCTACGAGGGGATCGCGCGCGCGCTGTCGTACTCGCACCTGCGCCCGCTCGCGCTGGCGCCGCTCCGCGACTGGTTCGTCGCGCAGAACGACCGCCTCCTGCGGTGGGTCGGCGCGAACGCGCTCGCGTCGATGGCGACGCTCGAGGAGCTGGCAGACGTGGACGGGATCGAGGAGTTCCAGGATCTCTTCGACCGGCCATCGCGCGCGCCGCGCGACGGCTGGTCGGACCGTTAGGATGAACCGGATCCGGTTCTGGCTCGGGATCGCGGTCGGGATCGTCTTCATCCTCAGCAGCGGCGCGCACTCGCTGCTCGGCTGGAAGCGGCTGTCGGCGGCGCTCGTCGCGACACGGGCGCCGACGGACCTGATCGCGGGGCTCGGCGTCGGCTGGCACTTCGCGGGGGCGGCGATGCTGGTGTTCGGCTGCATCGTGATCTGGCTCTTCCTGGCGCGCCGCCGTCGTCAGGTGTCGCTGCGCCCCGCGCAGCTCATCGCCGTCCTCTACATCGTCTTCGGCAGCTGGGCGTTCGTGATCAGCAACATGAACCCCTTCTTCCTCATCTTCATCGTCCCGGGGATGCTGCTCGCCGTCGCGGCGTGGGGAGACGAGCCGGCGGCCGGATAGACGACCGGGGCGGAGGTCCTTGACGCGGCACGGCATTATTTTCCCCGCTCGCGCCATCTCTCCCCGAGGCCCCATCCCTTCCTTTCGCATCCTCGTCGCGCGGCTCATCGGCCGCGCCATCGACGACCCGGATCTCGGCCTTCTCGTCCGCCGTGGCGACTGGTGGACCCGCGCCGCGAACGGGACCGTTCCGGTCTCCATCCTGACTCGCGGGCCCCGGCCGGACGACGGGCTGCGCGCCGCGGCGGCGACCGCGGTCGCGGGGATCGGCGGGCTCGAGGCGCGCGCCCGTTCCTTCATCGGCGCGACGCGCGGCGCGAACGCGGCGACGGGACTCAGCCTCGTCGCCGTGGCGGTCCTGCGCCCGTCGAAGGGGTGGATCGATCGCGAGGTCGAGCCGCATACCGCGTCGGCCGCGGCGGCGCTACGCGAGGGCACACCTGCCGTCAGCCTCCAGTTCCGCGGCGACGCGGAGCGGGGCGTCCTCCACGTGACGCTGGTCGACGGAGTGCCGGTCGAGGCCGACCACCACTGAGGTCTGGCGTCCGCGCCGCGCACGATGCACGGTATGGCGGACCCACCCTTCACCACACCCGCACCTCGAAAATGCGTCGTCGCGCCCTTTCCGTCGCTCTTCTCGCCGCCAGCGCGGCGCTCGCCACCACCACCAGCGCCCAGCGCGCCCAGCTCGCCCGCGTCGACAGCGTCGTCAAGGCCGAGATGGCGTCGCGCAAGATCCCGGGAGTCGCCATCGCCGTCATCCGCCGCGGCCAGCCCGTGGTGGTCAAGGGCTATGGCTACGCCAACGTCGAGCACCGCGTGCCGGTGACGCCCGAGACGATCTTCCAATCGGGCTCGCTCGGAAAGCAGTTCACCGCGACCGCCGTGATGCTCCTCGTCGAGGAAGGGAAGATCAAGCTCGATACCTCGATCACGGCGTACCTGTCCGGCGCCCCCGCGACCTGGCAGTCGATCAAGGTGCGGCACCTGCTGACGCACACCTCGGGGATCCCCGACTACACCGGCGGCTCTTCGGTGGACTACCGCAAGGACTACACGGAAGACGAGCTCGTGAAGCTCGCCTTCGACCTGCCGCTCGAGTTTCCCGCCGGCTCGCGCTGGAACTACAGCAACACCGGCTACGTCCTCCTCGGCGCGATCGTCCGCAAGGCGAGCGGGAAGTTCTACGGCGACTTCCTTCGCGAGCGCGTCTTCGTCCCGATCGGGATGACGACGACGCGCGTCATCAGCGAGGACGAGATCGTTCCCCATCGCTCCGCCGGATACCGGCTCGTCAACGGCGAGCTGCGCAACCAGGAATGGGTGTCGCCGTCGCTGAACACCACCGCCGACGGCGCCCTCTACTTCAGCGTCCGCGACCTCATCGCCTGGGACCGGGCGATTCGCGAGGGGAAGATCCTCGAGCCGGAAAGCTGGAAGACGATCCTCACCCAGACGACGCTGACGAGCGGCCGGCGCTATCCGTACGGCTTCGGCTGGTCGGTGGACAGCGTCGGCGGCCAGCTGGTGAACCAGCATGGCGGTTCGTGGCAGGGCTTCAAGACATACCTCGCCCGGTATCTGGGCGACGACATGACGGTGATCGTGCTCGCGAACCTGGCGGAGACGAATCCGGGGCGGATCGCAGAGCGCGTCGCGGGCGTGTTCGACCCGAAGATCGTCAGGGCGCCGCTGCGCCCGATCGCCGACACCGAGCCGACGGTGACGGCGCGCGTGCAGGAGCTGCTGTCGAGCGTCGCGGCGGGCCGCCTCTCGCCGGCCGATTTCGCCTACGTCCGCGCGGGATTCTTTCCCGAGAGCGCGAAGTACTACCAGGAGATGCTCGCCGCGGCGGGGACGCCGGAGAAGCTCTCCCTGCTCGACCGCCGCGAGCTCGGCGACGACCGTATCTACGTCTACGAGGTGACGTACCCGTCCAGCAAGCGCTTCCAGGTGACCGTCGGTCTCGCGCCTGACGGGAAGATCTCCAACTTCTCGGCGTCGCCGCGGTGACCTGGTGGCGCCGCGCGCCCTGACTCGCCTTCGCAAGCTGTGCCTCGCGCTTCCCGAGGCGCACGAAGTCGAAGCATGGGGCGAGCCCACCTTCCGCGTGAAGAACAAGCTCTTCGCGATGTACGCCCGCGCCGACAATCATCACGGCGCGGGCGATCACGCCGTCTGGCTCAAGGCGCCGCCGGGCAACCAGGCGCTGATGATACGCACTGCGCCGGAGCGCTTCTTCGTGCCTCCTTACGTTGGGCCGAGCGGCTGGATCGGCGTCCGGCTCGACGAGCGTACCGATTGGGAGGAGCTTCGCGAGCTCCTTCGCGACGCCTGGGCGATGACGGCGCCGAAGCGTCTCGTCGCCCGCGATTCCGTCGCCGCGTCGAAGGCGGCGTCACCTTCGAAGAAACCTGCCAAACGTCGATGACACTCGCCAACCGCCTGACCGTCGTCGCGCTCTGCTGCGCGCTGCCCATGCTCGCTGCCGCGCAGGTGCGCCGCCCCGATCGGCCCGACACCGCGCGCGTCCAGGACAGCGCCCGCGCCGGTCGCGACACGACGAGCGCCGCAGCGCGCGACTCGCTGCGGAGCGGCATCCGCGACTTCCTCACTCGCGTGCAGGAGGCGCCCGTGGTCACGCGCCACACGTCGCGCGCGTCGACGGGTGAGATCCGCTACACCGCGACCACGGGGATGCTGCCGATCCGCAACGACACCACCGGCGCGATCGAGGGCGGGATGTTCTTCGTCTACTACGCGCGCGACGGTGTCGGCGACGCGTCGCGCCGGCCGCTCCTCGTCGCTTTCAACGGCGGCCCGGGGTCGGCGTCGGTGTGGCTCCACCTCGGCGCCTACGGTCCGCGCAAGGTTCGCCTGCTGCCCGATGGCTCGGCGCCGACGCCGCCCTACACGCTCGAGGACAATCCACACACGCTCCTCGACCAGATGGACATCGTCTTCATCGATCCGGTCGGCACGGGCTACAGCCGTGCCGCGCGGCCCGAGCTCGGCCAGAAGTTCTGGGGGCTCGACGAGGACATCTCGTCGGTCGGGGAGTTCATCCGCCTCTTTCTCACCCGCTACAACCGCTGGAGCTCGCCGCTCTTCCTCAGCGGCGAGAGCTACGGGACGACGCGCGCCGCTGGTCTCGCCGGCTACCTCGCCGAGCGCGGCATCGTATTCAACGGGGTGATGCTCATCTCGGCCGTGCTCAATCGCGGCGCCTCGTCGCTCGACCGCGGAAACGACATCGCCTTCGTCAACTTCCTCCCCTCGTACGCGGCGACGGCGTGGTACCACAAGCGTCTTCCGCCCGACCTCCAGTCGCGCAGGCTCGAGCAGGTGGTTGACGAGGTGGAGCAGTGGGCGCTGGGCGACTACAACGTCGCGCTCGCGAAGGGAGCGCGCCTGACCACCGAGGAGTTCCGCGCCGTCGCTCAGCGCCTCGCCCGTTATACGGGGCTGTCGGAGGACTTCGTCGCCGCGAACGACCTGCGCATCACCCTCCCGCGCTTCAATCACGAGCTACTGGTAAGCCAGCGGCGGCTCGTCGGGCGCCTCGACAGTCGCTTCACGACCTTCGAGACCGACCCCGGCGCCGAACGTGGCGCGCTCGATCCGAGCGAGGCGACGATCCGCAACTCCTTCACGCCGGTGATGAACGACTACGTGCGTCGCGAGCTCCGCTATCGCAACGACGACGTCTACTACATCCTCGGCGGCGGGATCGGACGCTGGCGCTATCCGCAGCAGCAGGGATACTCCGACGTGACCCCGGCGCTCGAGCGCGCGTTCACGCGCAATCCCTACATGCGACTGTACGTCGCGATGGGATACTACGACATGGCGACGCCCTACTTCGCCGTCGAGCACACCCTCGCGCACATGCAGATCGCTCCCGAGGTCCGCGGCAACATCGTCACCGAGTACTTCGCGTCGGGACACATGATGTACGTCGAGCAGGAGTCGATGGCGAAGCTCCGCGCCGGCATCCGCCGCTTCATCGACGAGGCGCTCCGCCAGCCCGCGGTCGCCGGCACCGCGACTCCGGCGCGTGCCGAGGGGCCTACGTCAGCTCGTCCAGCTCCCGCAGCGCAGGGAACTTCCAGGCCGTGACGCCGACGACGCCCAACGTCACGAGCCCGCCGAGCACCACCGCGTTCACCGCGCCGAGCAGCCGCGTCGCGACACCCGACTCGAACGCACCGATCTCGTTCGACGAGCCGATGAAGATCTGATTGGCCGCCGAGACGCGCCCGAGCAGATGCTCGGGCGTTCTCAGCTGGAGAAGCGTCGAGCGGACGACGACGCTCACGTTGTCCACCATCCCGCTCACGACGAGCAGTCCGAGCGAGAGCCAGAAGGAGCGGGAACGGGCGAAGAAGATCCAGCGAAGGCCGAAGACGCCGACGCAGGCGTACCAGCGGAAGTCCGGGTTCCGCAGGGAGACGCAGGGATCCGGTTTCGACACCCCGGAAGCCTGGTCAGCCCGCCGGCCGCGGGTGGTTACGGGACATCTGCGGCCTGACCAATCCGCCCCCCCGGCGTTATCTTCGCTCGTGGCAACGCCTTCCTTCGTGAAGGTGATCAGGC
>DATAIS010000299.1:0-10660 GCA_036262535.1 Gemmatimonadaceae bacterium
CCGACTCGCGCACGAACCGGACCCGGCGTATGTTCGCGCATCCGAGATGGGGTGCGACGATGGCCGATGAGTATGATGCGATAGTCGTGGGCTCGGGGATCTCCGGCGGCTGGGCGGCGAAGGAGCTCACGGAGCGCGGGCTGAAGGTCCTGCTCCTCGAGCGCGGCAAGAACATCGAGCACATCAAGGACTACAAGAACGCGACGAAGGCGCCGTGGGAGTATCCGCACCGCGGCGGACGCACGCAGGACATGGAGAAGCGGTACCCCGTCCTCAAGCGCGACTTCCCGCTCAACGAAAAGAACCTCGACTGGTGGGCCTCCGACGAGGAGTCGCCGTACACCGAGGTCAAGCGCTTCGACTGGTACCGCGGCTATCACGTCGGCGGACGCTCGCTCATGTGGGGACGGTGCAGCTTCCGCTGGAGCGACTTCGACTTCGAGGCGAACGCGAAGGACGGCATCGCCACCGACTGGCCGATCCGCTACGCCGACATCGCCCCCTGGTACTCGCACGTCGAGAAGTTCGCGGGCATCGCCGGCTCGATCGAGCACATGCCGCAGCTGCCTGACGGCGAGTTCCAGCCGGCGATGCCGCTCAACTGCGGCGAGCAGTGGATGGCGGACAAGCTGACGAAGCTCTACGACGGGAAGCGCCGCCTCATCTCGAGCCGGACCGCGAACCTCTCGCAGCCGCTGCCGGGCCGCGGCGCCTGCCAGTACCGCGACGCCTGCTGGCTCGGCTGCCCGTACGGCGCCTACTTCAGCACCCAGTCGGCAACGCTCCCGGCCGCCGTCGCCACCGGCCGCCTCACGCTCAAGCCCTTCGCCATCGCCTCGGAGCTGATCTACGACAAGGATCGCAAGCGCGTCACCGCGGTACGGGTCGTGGACGCAGTGAGCAACGCCGTCACCGACTATCAGGCGCGCGTCGTCTTCCTGTGCGCGTCCACGCTCAATTCCACCTGGCTCCTCCTCCGCTCGGCGACCGATGTCTGGCCGGGTGGGCTCGGCAGCAGCTCGGGCCAGCTCGGCCACAACCTGATGGACCACCACTTCCGCGTCGGCGCGTCGGGGCGGATCGAGGGACTGGACGACAAGTACTTCTTCGGGCGCCGGCCCAACCCGTCGTACATCCCCCGCTACCGCAACCTCTTCGGCGACAAGCGACCATACCTTCGCGGCTTCGGCTACGAGGGAGGCGCGGGACGCGACGGGTGGTGGCGCGGCGTCGCCGAGCTCGGGGTCGGCGGACAGTTCAAGGACAGGATGTCGCTGCCCGGTGCCTGGACGATCGGTGCGACCGCGTTCGGCGAGATGCTGCCGAATCACGCCAACACGGTCACCCTCGACCCGGTGAAGAAGGACAAGTGGGGGCTCCCCGTCCTCAGGATCGACTGCGCGATCGGCGAGAACGAGCGCGCGATGCGCAAGGACATGGCGAACGACATGGCGGAGATGCTCGACGCCTGCGGCGCGAAGGACGTCAGCACCTACGACAACGACTACTTCCCGGGCATGGGCATCCACGAGATGGGCACGGCGCGGATGGGACGGACCCCCAGGGTCTCGGTGCTCAACATGCACAACCAGGTCTGGGACGCGCCTAACGTCTTCGTCACCGATGGCGCCTGCATGGTGTCGACCGCGTGCCAGAACCCCTCGCTGAGCTACATGGCGCTGACGGCGCGGGCCGCGTCGTACGCGGTGGACGAGCTGAACCGGAGGGCGCTATGAGCGACCCGGTACGAGCCCCGGAACTGACACCGATCGACCGTCGCGAGGCGATCCGCCGCGTCAGCCTCCTCCTCGGCGGCACCGCGCTCGTCGGCGGCAGCTCGCTCTGGACCGCCTGCCGCACCGAGCGCGTACCGGCGTCGGGACCGATCGGCCGCTTCACCAGCGGCGACGTGCAGCTCCTCGACGAGGTCGCGGACACCATGCTTCCGGCGACGAGCACGCCCGGCGCGAAGGCGGCGCACGTCGGGCCGTTCATGGCGATGATGGTCACGGACTGCTACGACGAGCGCGACCAGCAGATCTTTCGCGACGGGCTCCAGCACATCGACAACGCCAGCAGCAGCGCCTTCGGCAAGCCGTTCATGAGCGTGACGCCGGAGCAGCGGCTCGCCCTGCTCGAGTCGTTCGACCGCGAGGCGAAGAGCTACATGGGTGCGAAGAAGGAGGGCGACCGCTCGCACTGGTTCCGGATGGTGAAGGAGCTCGCGATGCTGGGCTACTTCACCTCCGAGATCGGCTACACGCAGGCCCAGCGCTACGCCGAGTCACCCGGCCGATTCGATCCCTGCGTGCCCTACCAGTCCGGCGAGAAGGCCTGGGCTCCGCACGCGTGAGCAGGGCATGTGAGGGCTAGCCGCCGGATTTGGCTGCTGGTTTTGGGCGGCCGACGACGGGCATCCCTTCCGCCATCCGCTCGAGCCCTCCCACCACCACCGGCTCGCCGGCCTGCACGCCGCTCAGCACCTCGACCACGCCCTGCGAGCGCGCGCCGAGCTGCACGACGCGCCGGCTCGCCTTCCCGTTTGACACTGCCCAGACGACGTTCGCGCTGCGGAGCGGCTGGACCGCTGCTTCCGGAACCACGACCGCATTCGCGCGCGTCGTCGTCGCGAGACGCGCCTCGATGAACATGCCCGGACGGAGCACGCGTCCGGGGTTGGCGGCGTTGGCCTTCACCACGATCGTGCGCTTCACCGGCTCGACGACCGGGTCGATGAAGTCCACCACCGCACGGTAGGTGCGCCCGGGCTTCGCGGCGACGGTGAACTCGAGCTCCTGCCCGGACCGCAGCTCGACCGCATAACGCTCCGGCACCTCGATGACGGCTCGCTGCGGATCGGTGGTCTGCAGCGTCAGCAGCCGCGTCGAGCTCGTGACGTAGTCCCCCTCGCTGACGAAGCGCTGACCAATGACCCCGGCGAAGGGCGCGCGGACGGTCGTGCGCTCGATCTGGAGCTGCAGCAGCGCCAGCGCGGCGCTCGAGCTCCGCTCGGCGGCCGTCGCGCGGTCGAGGTCCGATGCCGCGGCGGCGTTCTGCTCGCGCAGCCGCCGCACGCGCTCCAGCTGCTGCCGCGCGAGGTCGCGTTCAGCGGCGGCGCGCTCCGCCTGCGCGCGAAGCAGCTCGTCGTCGATCTTCAGCAGCGCGGTGCCTTTCGCGACGAACTGTCCCTCGCGGAAGAGCAGCGCGGTGACGCGACCCTGCTCGTCGGGCCTCAGGTCCACGGCCTGGACGGCTTCGATGCGTCCCGTCGCGCGCACCGCGTCGACGATCGGCCGCGCGCGCGCCGTGTCCATGTCCACCGGCATCGGCGGCATCGAGCCGCCCGGCGGTCCGGCCTGCGCCCCGGCCGCGTTCTCGGGTCCGTCGCCGCGGCCGCGGGTGAGGATCAGCGCCAGTGCGATGACGACCGCGATCACTGCGCTCGCCACGATGCTGCGCCGGCGCGACCACCGCCGTGCACGGAATTCCATGTTCTCTGTCATATGATCGGCCTCAGAAGATGCGTCGTCCGAGAAGTGACTCGATTTGCGCCAGCGCGAGCTGCGTCGCATAACGCGCCCGGACCAGTGCCGACTCTGCGTCGCTCAGCGCGAGCTGTGCTTCGACCAGGTCGAGGATCGTCGTCGCACCCTCGTGGTAGCGCGCCTGCTGCACGCGGAAGTTCTCGCTCGCCGCCGCGACGCCGACGAGCGCGAGATCGATCGACGCGCGCGCGGTCGTGTACCCGTGATAGGTGCGCGAAACCGTCTCCCCAGCTCCCCGCTCCTGGTCGGCGCGTGTGGCGCGGGCGACCGTGTGGTCGGCGCGCGCGCGAGCCACCGCGAGCTCTCGCACGCCCCCGTTCCAGATCGGAAGCGAGACGTTGACGCCGACGACCGACACCATCTTCCCCGAGGGGAAGAAGCGGGTGTCGAAGGCCGTTCGTGACGCGCCGATCGATACCTCAGGGAGGTAGCGCTCCCGTTCGACGTCGAGCAGCGCATCAGCGCGCCGCTCCGACGCGCGAGCCGCGGTGAGCCCGGGTCCGCGCTCGAGATACTCGGCGACGGCCTGCATCTCGGTCATTGGCAGCGGCGGCGGCACCATGGTGTCGGCGGGGAGCGCGTCCACCGGCTGCGGCAGCCCGACCCGTCGCCCGAGTCCCAGGCGAGCGCCCGCGAGCGCCGAGTCGCTCTTGAGCAGCGCCAGGCGGGCGCGATTCACTTCCAGCAGAAGCTGCAGCGAGTCTGACGCGATCGACTCGCCGGCCTGTACCCGCACTCGCGCGATCGCGAGCTGCTGCTCGGCGCGCTTCAGCCGGTCTGACGCGACCCGCGCGAGCTCCCGCTCCGCAATCACCGCGAAGTACGCGCGATCGGTCTCCAGCTCTGCGTGGAAGCGTGCGGCGGTCTCCGAGGCCTCGGCGCTCGCGAGCGTCGCGCGCGAGCTGCGGTAAGCGTAGAGGCGTCCCGCGCCGAGCACGACGAGATTCGCCTCGAGCGCCGCCGTCGCCGACGTCGGACTGAGGCTGAAGGTTCCGATGTTGAAGAACGGCTCGGAGAAGCGCTGGTAATTCCCCCTCGCTGTGACATCCGGCGTGACCAGGCGCCCGAGCGCGCTGCGTCGCTCCCACACCGCCTTGTCGACGTCGGCGCGCGCGGTGACCGCGTCGGGTGCAACCGAGACCGAACGTCGTCTCGCCTCGTCGCGTCCGATCACGGGGTACTGCCCAGCATCCTGCGCGCGGAGCACCATCGGCGCCGCGGCGAGCAGCGCGAACGCGCCTATTCTGCCAATACGATGGCGAGTCATTGGTGGACCTCCACGGTGACTGGCGTATGAATCGGTGCGCGGTACTCGCCGCCGACGACGCCGTCGTGGTCGCCGCGATCGTCACTCGCGGGCGGCTTCTCGCGCCTGAGCCGCTCGAAGACCACGAACACCGCCGGCACGAGGAAGAGCGTCAGCATCGTCGACAGCACCAGGCCGCCGATGATCGAATAGCCGAGCGGACGGCGGCTGCCGGCGCCGGCGCCGAGGCCTAACGCGATGGGGAGCGCGCCGAAGATCGCCGCGACCGACGTCATCAGGATCGGGCGCAGGCGGATGCGGCCTGCCTCGCGCATCGCAGACAGCGCGTCCATCCCCTGCGAGCGCAGGTCGTTGGCATAGGTCACGAGCAGGATCGAGTTCTTCGAGACGAGTCCTATGAGGAGGATCATCCCGACCTGGCTGTAGACGTTCAGTGTCGACCCTGCGAGCTTGAGCGCCGCGAGCGCGCCGGTGACCGCGAGCGGAACCGCCAGCAGCACGGTGAAGGGGTGCAGCAGCGACTCGAACTGCGCCGCGAGCACCATGTACACGAAGATCAGCGCGAGCACGAACGCGAAGTACAGTGCGCCGCTGCTCTCCTTGAACTCGCGCGACTCCCCTGCGAGATCGACCGTGCTGCCGGCCGGCAGCACCTCGCCCGCCACACGCTGCAGCGAGTCGAGGGCCTGGCCGATCGTGAAGCCTGGCGCCATGCTCGCCGTGAGCGTGAAGGAGCGCACGCGGTTGAAGTGGTTGAGCTGCCGCGGACCGATGCGCTCCTCGACTCGCGTCACCGCGTCGAGCGGCACGAGCGCGCCGTCGCGGCCCCGCACGTGGAGGCCACTGATGTCTGACGGCGTCGCGCGCTCCTGCGGGTCGAGGCGCAGGATGACGTCGTACAGCTTGTTGTCCGACGTGAAGCGGCTGACGTCGCGGCCGCCCAGCAACGTGCCGAGCGTCGTCGCGATGTCGCGCGCCGGCACGCCGAGATCTTCGGCGCGATCGCGGTCGAGCGTCACGACGAGCTCGGGCTTCGTGACCCGAAGGTCGGTGTCGACGTTGAGGAGCCCCGGAATCGCGCTTGCGCGCGTGACGAGGGTGTCCATCCCCTTTACCAGCGCCTCGAAGTCGCGGTTCTGGACGACGAACTGCACCGGCGCGCCGAAGCCGCCGAAGGCGGGCGGGTTGATCGCGAACGCGAACACGCCGGGCACGCCGAAGAACTGCGGCTGCACCTCACCGATGATCTGCTCGGCCGACTTGTCGCGATCGTCCCAGTCGTCGAGGATCACCCCGAGGAAGCCGGAGCTGGGCGGCCCGTCGAAGCCGATGACCGCGAAGCTCGACTTCACGCCACCGGTGCGCTCGACGATCGCCTCGAGCTCGCGGAGGTAGCGGTCGGTGTAGTCCACCGTCGCGCCTTCTGGAGCGATGACGAAGGTGAAGAAGAAGCCCCGGTCGTCGGGGGGAACGAACTCGCGCTGGAGCGATCGGAAGAGAAGGAGCGCGCTCGCGGCGATCACCACCCCGCCGACGATGACCGCGAACGGGCGTCGCAGCGCGCGCTCGAGCACGCGCCCGTATCGCCGGGTGATCCCTTCGAGCGTGCTACCGACGACGTGGTGGAAGCGCGACTCGCGCGCCGAGACGCGCAGGATCTTCGCCGACAGCATCGGCGTCAGCGTCAGCGCGACGAGCCCGGAGACGAGCACCGCGCCGCCCACGGCAACGCCGAACTCGTTGAAGAGCCGTCCCGTCGCGCCGGTGAGGAAGAGCAGCGGCGAGAACACCGCGACGAGCGCGATCGTCGTCGCGATCACCGCCGTGGTGATCTCGCGCGTGCCGTCGATCGCCGCCGTCTGCGGGTCCTTGCGCAGCTCCTCCTGGTGCCGGTAGGCGTTCTCGAGGACGATGATCGCGTCGTCGACGACGATGCCGATCGCCAGGATCAGTCCCAGCAGCGTGAACGTGTTGACCGAGTAGCCGAGCGCGCCGAGGATCGCGAATGCCGCGATGATCGACACCGGGATCGCCAGGGCGGGAATGATCGTCGCCCGCAGCGAGGCGAGGAAGACGAAGATGATGAGGATCACGAGCACCGCCGTGATCACGAGCGTCTCCTTCGCCTCGGTGATCGAACGCTGGATGAAGACCGAGCCGTCGAACGCCATGTTGAGCGTCACCCCCGGGGGCAGCGAGGCCTGCACCGCGGGGAGCTGTTCGTGCACGGCGTTCGCCACCTCGATGACGTTCGCCTTGGACTGGCGGACGATGCCGATGAAGATCGCGTCCTGCTGCGAGTAGCGGACGACGGAGCGCTCGTCCTCCGGGCCCGGCTCGACGCGCGCGACGTCGCCGAGCTTCACCAGGCCACCATTGCCGCTGGCGACGGTGAGGCTCGCGAACTCCTCGGGCGTCTTCATCTCGCCGAGGTAGCGGACGGCGAACTCGCGCTGGCGCGACTCGATGCGGCCGGCCGGGATCTCGACACTGCGCGTGCGGATGGCGTTCTCGACGTCCTGCGCCGTCAGCCCGCGCGCGGCGAGCTCGCGCGGGGAGAGCCAGACGCGCATGGAGAAGCGCCGTTCCCCGTAGATGGGCGCGCCGGAGACGCCGGCGATCGTCTGCAGGCGCGGCTTGATCTGGCGATCGGCGATGTCGGAGAGCTCCATCAGGCCGTGGCTCTTCGACGTCAGCGCGAGGAACATCACCGGGAAGGCGTCGGCTTCCTGCTTGGCGACGACCGGTTCCTCGATCTCCTCGGGGAGGCGTCCCCGCGCGCGCGCCACCTTGTCGCGCACGTCCTGCGCGGCCGCTTCGACGTCGCGGTCGAGAGTGAACTCGAGCGTGATGGTGCTGAACTGCTCCTGGCTCGCGCTCGTCATCGAGCGCAGCCCCTCGACGCTCGAAAGCTCCTCCTCCAGCACGTCGGTGACCGCGGACTCGACGACCTGCGGGCTCGCGCCGGGGAGGATGACCGTGACCGAGACGATCGGCGGGTCGGCGTCCGGGAACTCGCGGACGGGGAGGCGCGTGTACGCGATCGCGCCGACGAGGACGAGGCCGAGGCTCACCATGCTCGAAAGCACGGGCCTGCGGATGAAACGCTCTGCGAACTGCATCAGCGCCTCCTGCGAGTCACGATGCGGGGGACGGCGGGGAGCCGGCGACCCGTGACCCGAACATACACCGAAACATTTGTCCCGCAACACGTCCGTCGAACGGACGGATCATGCTGCGGCTCGGGCCGGTTGGCCAGAACGCCGGCGTCGGCGCGGCGTCAGAGGCGCGTCAGAGGTGGCACCTCGTCGCGTACCACGTAGCTTCGAGACAATGCCTCCCGGCCAGCGCGTCGTCCATACCTTTTTTATCACTTCGACAAAAACTTTACGTCCATGCGAACCAGCACCCGACTCGGGCTCGCCCTCGTCAGCGCGGTGATGATCGACGGTTGTGGATCCTCGGCGGCGTCGGCGTCGCAGGCTCCCTCGCCGGCGCAGGGGCGCCCCGAGGACACCGAAGTCTGGTCCCCGGTGCCGCCGGTGGTGCGGCCCGGCGCGACCGACGATCAGCCGCCGTCGGACGCGATCGTTCTCTTCGACGGCCGCAACCTCGACGAGTGGGTCGCGAAGGATGGGTCGCCCGCGGGATGGACGGTCGCGAACGGCGTCGTGACGGTGAACAAGTCCACCGGCGATATCCGGACGCGCCGCACCTTCACCGACTACCAGCTGCACATCGAGTGGCGGATTCCGGAGAACATCACCGGCACCGGCCAGGCCCGCGGCAACAGCGGCGTCTATCTCGCCTCGGCGGAGAACGGGCAGGGGTACGAGCTGCAGGTGCTCGACTCGTACAACAACAGCACGTACGTGAACGGACAGGCGGGGGCGCTCTACAAGCAGCATCCCCCGCTCGTGAACGCGATGCGCCCGCCGGGGCAGTGGCAGGTATACGACATCCTCTGGACCGCGCCGCGCTTCAACGCCGACGGGTCGCTCCGCTCACCGGGCTACGTGACCGCCTTTCATAACGGCGTCCTGATACAGAACCACGCCGAGCTGCGCGGCAATACGCTCTACATCGGCAAGCCCTCGTACAAGGCGCACGGCGCGTCGCCGATCCTGCTCCAGTCGCACGGCGATCCGAGCGAGCCGATCTCGTACCGCAACATCTGGCTGCGTCAGCTCTGACGGGCGCCGGGAACCAATGGCGCCGCGCCGGCGCTCGTGTAGTCCGAGGAGGGATACGAATGAACGAACAGGCTTCGAGCGGCAACATACCACTTCCCGCCGGCACGCCGGCACCCGACTTCGCCTTGCAGGCGACGCCCGACCGGACGCTTCGCCTGAGCGAACTGCGGGGGCGTCCCGTGGTCCTCGCCTTCTACCCCGCTGACTGGAGTCCCGTCTGCGGCGACCAGATGGCGCTGTACAACGAGGTGCTCGAGGAATTCCAGGAGTTCGGGGCACAGCTGCTCGGCATCTCGGTGGACGGTGCCTGGTGTCACGGCGCGTTCGCCAGGGACCGCAAGCTCCGCTTCCCGCTCCTCGCCGACTTCGAGCCCAAGGGCGCGGTGGCGCGCCAGTACGGCGTCTACCGCGAGGGCGACGGCACGAGCGAGCGCGCGCTCTTCGTCATCGACCGCGAGGGGATCATCCGCTGGAGCTACTGCTCGCCGATCAGCGTGAACCCGGGAGCGGACGGGATCCTCAAGGCGCTCGAGCAGCTCGCGCCATCGTCGTCAGCGCGGACGTCCGACGTCGCGCATGCTGGCGCGGCGGAGGCGCGCGCGTGACCGGAAGCGAGCTGTCGCCGCCCGTCGGCAGCTCGGATCACGTCGAGGGACCGGCGGACGCGCGCATCACGCTCGTCGAGTACGGCGACTTCCAGTGCCCGTACTGCGGGATGGCGTATCCGATCCTCGATCGCATCCGTCGTCGGATGCCCGGCGACGTGCGCTTCGTGTTCCGCCACTTCCCGCTCCACCAGATCCATCCCGAGGCGCGTCACGCCGCCGAAGCCGCGGAGTCGGCGGGAGCGCAGGGAAAGTTCTGGGAGATGCACGACACGCTCTTCCAGAACCAGGGCGCGCTCGACGACGAGAGCCTCGTGCACTACGCGAAGCTCGCCGGCGCGGACCCCGACATCGTCGCCCGCGACCTCGAGGAAGGCACCTGGACGAAGCGCGTGCGCGACGACTTCCGCAGCGGCGTGCGAAGCGGCGTGAACGGCACGCCGACCTTCTTCGTCAACGGCTACCGCTACGACGGGGCATGGGCCGACGAGGCACGCTTCCTTTCGGCGCTGCAGGACGCGGCGAGGTCGGCTCCAGCAGCCCGAGCGGGTTCACCGTCAGCGTCCCGTAGCGACCCGCCCAGTGCAGGTGCGGGCCGGTGACACGCCCCGTCGCGCCGACGAGCCCGATGCGCTGACCACGCTCCACGGTATCGCCGAGGCTCACCAGCGCACGGCTGAGGTGCATGTACGCGGTCACGACGCCCTCGCCGTGATCGACATAGACGATGCGGCCGCCGAGATAGAAGGTGTCGACCAGTGCGACGACTCCGCGGTTCGACGCGCGCACCGGCGCGCCCGTGGCACCCCTGTAGTCCACGCCGAGGTGACGGCTGGTGACGCGGCCGTTGAAGGTGCGCCCCGTGCCGAAGCGGCTCGTGATCGCCGACGGGCGCGGCGCGAGGAAGGGCGCGGTCCACATCCGCGGCGTCTCGTGCGAGCGGCGGCCGATCTCGCGCGCCTTCACCCCCTCGGCGGCGACGCGCGCCTCCGTCGCGGAGTCCATCGGCTGCCCGAAGCGCGGCGCGACCGAGAGCTCCTCCGACGGCGG
>DATAIS010000300.1:0-3830 GCA_036262535.1 Gemmatimonadaceae bacterium
CCGACTCGAACGCCGGCAAGCAGGGCCTCCCGGCCGCGAGCGACATGCTCCAGCTGCCCGACCAGACGTGGGACCTGAAGGTCGACCTCGCCGAGGGCAGGTACTACTACCAGTGCGACCCGCATGCGCTGTTAGGCATGATCGGGCACGTGAAGGTGGAGGACGAGGACTGACGCCGTACTCCCTCGCGAACGCGGAGCCTGGCTGTCATGTAGGCGTTTCCCCGGCGCGACTTCCGTAGGGCGTCCGACTCCGCGCGAGGAAGAGAAACGCGAGCGTACGGCGTGCGCCCACTTCTCATCCGCTTCATCGTGTTCGTTGCCCTGGCCTCCACACTCGGGGCGCAGGACGCGAGCGTCCAGCCCGAGTCGCTCGTGTTTCGTGCCCGCTCGTCGCGCTTCGGCGGGATGGGGCGCGCGTCGATGTGGGTCGCGGCGGCGGAGCCGGTGAGGGGAGAGCCGGTTGCCCTCGCGAGATTCGAGTTCCGAACGCGCGTCGGCTTCTTCACAGTCGAGGACAAGGCGGCGTCGTGGATCACCGGCGCCGGGACGGAAAGCCTCGCCGCCGTGCGCTACACCAAGCGCGAGCGCAACCCGCTGATGACGCGCGACGAGGACGTTTCGATCGACCTCCACCGGCATCGATGGAGCGACCGCGACGGCCGCAATGGGACGCTCGAGACGTCGCGCCCGCTCGACGAGCTCTCGTTCATCTACTTCGTGCGCACGCTCCCGCGCGACACCGCGGGCCAGCTCGTCGTGAGCCGGCACTTCGACGCCGCGCGCAACCCGGTGCGGGTGACGATCCTGCGGCGCGACACCCTCGCCACCCCCGCCGGCCGCTTCCGCGTTCTCGAGGTCGAGATGCGGGTTCGCGATCCGCGTTACAAGGGCGAGGGCATCATCCGCTTCGACCTCAGCGACGATAGCTGCCGCCTGCCCGTGCGCATCCGGAGCAGCGTCCCGCTGGCTGGGACTTCGACGCTGACGCTCGAGTCGTACGTCCGGCCCGGCGCCGCGTGCGCAGCGAGGCTCGACGCGGCCGCCCCGCGCACCCTCCCGGTCGCCGAAGCGCTGTAGGGGATTCCCCGGGCCCGGTGGTCGGGCTCCCCCACGAAAAATCATCGCTCCTCCGACTGAGCCCTCCGCCCCGAAGGGCCAAGTTGTTTGCGGGTCGCGCAACACCGCACGACTCGACCGAATCGAGAGAGGACACGTCGATGACAACCGCACGCAGGACTGCACGCTTCGCGCTCTGCGTCGCTCCGGTGGCCCTGATGGCGCTCACGAGCTTCGCACAACTCAACCTTCAGCCCGAGAGCCGGCTCTGGATCGACGGCACCTCGACGGTGCGCAGCTTCACCTGCACGGCGAAGGACGTCCAGGCGACGATCCCAGCCGAAGCGGATGCGGTCGGTGCCCTCCTCGCCGGGGAGAAGGCGGTTCAGAGCGCCGAGGTCAGGATCGCCGCGGGCAGGATCGACTGCGGCAACGGCACCATGAACGACCACATGTACAAGGCGCTCAAGGTCGAGCAGAACCCGACGATCGAGCTCAAGGTCGCGAGCTATGACATGAACAGCGCGGCCGGCACGATCACCGGAAAGCTCAACGGCACGCTCACGATCGGCGGCGTCACCAAGCCGGTAGTGATCGACGCGAAGGCCAGGAAGGACGGTGTCGGGCTCCGCGTGACCGGGTCGTACCCCGTGAACATGAAGGAGTACGGCCTGAAGCCGCCGACGCTGATGCTCGGCACGCTCAAGGTGAACGAGCTCGTGAAGGTGAACTTCGACCTGCTGCTGAACGACTGACCGGGACGATCCCGAGGAGATTCCCATGACCAAGATCAGACATTATCTCAGCCTCGCCGCGATCGTCATCGCCGCGCCGCTGTTCGCCCAGGAGACCGTCGCGACGGCCGCGACGACGGACTCCGGCTCCGCGAAGCCCGCCGCGACCCCGGCCGAGCCGACGCGCTCGATGATGGTGCAGTCGATCGAGATACAGCGCCTCCGTCCGGTCGACCAGCGCGGCGTCAACGTCTTCGAGGCGCCGAAGACCGATAACGTGGCCTACCAGGGCTTCAAGCTGGCGTGGGGCGCCGCCTTCACGCAGCAGTTCCAGGGTCTCGACCACAAGAACAGCTCGACCAAGCCGCTCGTCCGCATCGGGCACGGCTTCAACAACGCCAACGCCAACCTGTACATGAACGCGCAGCTCGCCCCGGGCATCCGGGTCGCGCTCACGAGCTACCTCTCGGCGCGGCATCACCAGGAGACGTGGGTCAAGGACGGCTACCTGCTCATCGACGAGTCGCCGCTCAAGCTCCTGCCGCTCCAGTTCATCATGGCCTACACCACGGTCAAGGCGGGACACTTCGAGATCAACTACGGTGACGCCCACTTCCGCCGCACCGACAACGGCCACTCGCTCTACAACCCGTTCGTCGGCAACCTGATCCTGGACGCCTTCACGACCGAGATCGGCGGTGAGGTCTACCTCCGTGCGAGTGGTCTGATGCTGATGGGCGGGATCACGGGCGGCGAAGTTCGCGGCGCGGTCCGGAGCCCGGAGAAGCGGTCGCCCGCGTTCCTCGGCAAGGCGGGCTTCGACCGGCAGATCACCCCCGACCTGCGCGTCCGCCTCACCGGCTCGGCGTTCACCCAGAAGCACTCGATGAACAACACGCTCTACACGGGCGACCGCGCGGGCTCGCGCTACTACAGCGTGATGGACACCGTCGGCTCGACCGAGACGGCACAGGCCTGGAGCGGGAATATCCAGCCCGGGTTCGGCGACAAGGTCAGCGCCCGGGTGATCAACCCGTTCGTGAAGTTCCGCGGCGCCGAGCTGTTCGCGAACATCGAGACGGCGAAGGGTCGCGCCGGGACGGAAGTCAACGACCGGAAGTGGACGCAGAACTCAGTCGAGGGCCTGTACCGCTTCGCGGCTGACGAGCAGCTCTACGTCGGCGCCCGCTACAACGTCGCGAAGGGGCAGCTGCCTAACGTGCGCGTCGGCGGCGCCGGCACCGCGCTCGCGGACCTCACGATCGATCGCTATCAGGCGAGCGCCGGCTGGTTCATCACCCCGGGCGTCCTGCTCAAGGCCGAGTACATGACGCAGACGTACGATGGCTTCCCCGTCGCCGATCCGCGCAGCGGGGGCAAGTTCAAGGGCTTCGTCGTGGAAGGCGTCGTCGCCTTCTGAGTCGAGGCGAACGCCGAGACAGAGGGGTAGGGACCTGGTCCCTACCCCTCTGTCGTTCCCCACAGGCTGTCCGCTCCAGCGCGATGATCACTCGTAGAGCGACGAGGGATCAGCCTTGGCGAGATCCACGAGGAAGCCCGCGACCTTTTCGGTCACGGCGGCGACGTAGCGCTCGCCTTTCTCGCGCGTCGCGGCTTTCGGGTCGCCGACGCCGGTGTCGGCGGTGATCTTCGTCCACTCGCGCTGTGCCCAGACCCAGCGCTCGCGCAGTGCGGCGATGCGGAACTTCCGCTCCTTGCCGGACCCTGCCTCCGAGAGCGGCCGTACCAGGTCGGGGGTGAGAACCTGCATCACCGCCGTCTCGAGCTCGCCGGCGTGATCGCCGGGCTCGTCGAAGTAGGGCGCGGGGGGCACGACCTGCCACCAGTTGAGCGTGCAGAGAAAAACCTTCGTCGCCGGCTGCAGCTCGCGCAGCATCTGCTTGAAGTCGTTTCCGCCGTGCGCGTTGAAGACGACGAGCTTGCGCGCGCCAGCGCGCTCCACCGACTGCACGACGTCGCGCAGCACAACCGCCTGCGTGCTCGGCGGCATGTTGATGCAGAAGGGGATGTCGAGCTG
>DATAIS010000301.1:0-2761 GCA_036262535.1 Gemmatimonadaceae bacterium
GCGCGCCCGGAGTATCGCGAGCGCGCGCCGATGCGCTACTACGACATCATCGAGGACGACCTCATCGTCGGCAATCCGGCGCTCAGGCAGTCGGTGATTCGCAACGCCGACGTCCGCTGGGAGTGGTATCCGGCGAGCGGAGAGCTGATCAGCATCGGTGCCTTCGCCAAGCGCTTCGATCTCCCCATCGAGCGGGTGTACCTCGCGAGCGCCGGCGCCCAGACGCTGAGCTTCCTCAACGCGGACGGCGCGACGAATGCGGGCCTCGAGGTCGAGGTCCGGCAGTCGCTGGGACGCCTGGCGGACGTGCTGGATCCCTTCAGCGTGTCCCTGAACGCGACATGGATGCGGAGTCGCATCACGGTCGATAACAGCACCAGGTCCGCACTCACCAATCACGAGCGCCCGATGTACGGTCAGGCACCGTACGTCTACAACCTCGGTCTGTCGTATGCGACGGCATCCGGCCGCTTCGCCGCAACGACCGTCTACAATCGTGTCGGCAAGCGCGTCACGGCCGCGGGCGTGAACGGTACTCCCGACAACTACGAGATGCCGCGGAACGCGCTCGACCTGTCGCTGCGCTTCCCGATCGTCGGTTCGCTCTTCGGCAGCTTCGACGCGAAGAACATCCTCGATGACCGCTTCGAGTCGCGCTCCGGACCGATCGTTCGCGAGCGGTATTTCTCGGGTCGCGTGCTCTCGGCAGGGGTGAGCTGGAAGCCGTAGAGCGTCGTGACAGAAGTGTGACCGAATCACAACGGGGCCGTACGCCACCAGGGCTTTCATGAGGGCGTACGGCCCTTTCCTCTCCTCTCCATCCTCTCGACCATACGCATGAGCGACCTCTTCACGCGCCGCGTTCGGACGATCGCGCTCGCCCTCGCGGCGAGCATCACGGCCGCCTGCAGCGACGACAACAACCCGGCTGGTCCCCAGCCGGCGGCTGACACCTGCGCGAACGCCACCGGGGTGATCTCCGCCGACATCACCGCCAACTGCACGCTCCTCTCGAGCAAGACGTACGTGCTCCAGGGGTACCGCAAGGTGACCAACGGCGCGACGCTCACGATCCAGGCGGGCACGAAGATCACTGGCCCGACCACCGGACCGAGCGCGCTGTTCATCACCCGCGGCGCGAAGATCGACGCGCAGGGCACGGCCGCCGCCCCGATCGTCTTCACCTCTGCCCAGGCCGTGGGCAGCCGCCGCCCTGGCGATTGGGGAGGCCTGATCATCATCGGCAACGCGCCGACGAACCGCGTCGGGCCGGTGAACACTGAAGGCCCCGCGCCGGAGAACTATGGCCAGGGGACCAATGCCACCGACAACAGCGGCACGCTCAAGTACGTCCGTACCGAGTTCGCAGGGTACGCGGAGATCGTCAACGAGGAGCTGAACAGCTTCACCTTCTACGCGGTCGGCAGTGGCACGACGCTCGACTTCCTCCAGTCGGTCGCGGGGCTCGACGACTCGTTCGAGTGGTTCGGCGGAACGGTCGACGCGAAGCACCTCGTCTCGTACGAGTCCGGCGACGACCACTTCGACTGGACGGAGGGCTACCGCGGTCGCAATCAGTTCCTCATCGCCTATCAGTCGCGCCGCCTTGCGCCGGTTCCCCCGGGCACGCTCTCGAGCGATCCCCAGGGTTTCGAGGGCGACGGCTGCGAGCTCGGCCCGCCGCAGAAGTGCGCCGCCGAGGGATACTTCAGCAAGCCGTACTCGATGCCTGTCTTCGCGAACTTCACCGCGATCGGGACCGGCACACTGGTCAGCGGCTATCCGTCGGGCGGCGGGATCGGCATTCGCGTCCGCCGCGGCACCGGTGGCTTCTTCGTCAACGGCATCGTCGCGCGCTGGCCAAACAAGGGCTTCAACCTCCGCGACGCTGCGACGGATTCGCTCCGCAAGATCGATAGTCTCGTGATGAAGAACGTGCTCTTCGCCCAGAATACGGCGAACTTCGACCCCGAGGGCAACGCCACGGAGCTCGGCTGGCCGAGCAAGTTCGTCGTCACGGGCAGCGGCATCGTCCAGGACGGTGGCACTGCCGGAAGCCACTTCGTCGCCCTCCCTGCCGACACCAACAACACGTCGGCCGCATCGTTCGACTGGACGCCGTCTGCGACCTCGGCGTCGCGGAACGGGGGCCTGGCGACCTTCACGGGCACGCTCGCGGCCCGCGCGGGCGCCGCGGTGACCGGCACGGCCTACGTGGGCGCGGCCGATCCGAACGGCCCCAAGTGGTGGCAGGGTTGGACCACGTACGTAGTGCGCTAGCTTCCTGAGCACGCGGCCCCGCGCGGCGTTGCCGTGCGGGGCCGCGTCATTCAGGCCTTCAACATTCGATGACTTCCATCGCTTCTTCCCGCACGCTCGTCGCGCTCGTCCTCACGATCCTGATCGCGTGCAACCGTGGCGAGCAGCCCTCGTCCGCGGCGGCGGGAACGCCGGCCGCCGGCGTGGTCGACAGCGCCTTACCGATGCCGGAGCTGCTCGCGCGCCTCCGGGCAAAGGCGGGACCCTCCCCCGACTCACTGCGCGGAGCCTCGCCCTCGCGCGACGCGCTCGTGCGACGCTTCGTCCGCTCGCTGGCGAGCGCAGACACAGCCGACCTCGCGCGAGCGGTCCTGACGCTTCCCGAGTTCGCGTGGCTGTACTACCCGGATCATCCATACTCCCGAGCGCCGTACGAGATGTATCCGGAGCTCGCGTGGATCCAGTACCAGGGGAATGGCGACCACGGGTGGCAGCGACTGCG
>DATAIS010000302.1:0-2290 GCA_036262535.1 Gemmatimonadaceae bacterium
GCGGGCGCGCCGCCGGCGGTCTACGGCGAGCTCGCCGCCCCGGGAGCGACGCGCACCATCGTCTTCTACGCGCACTACGACGGCCAGCCGGTGGACACCACCCAGTGGACGTCGCCGCCGTGGACGCCGACGCCGCGCACCGTGAATGGCGAGGAACGCGTGTTCGCACGCTCGGCGAGCGACGACAAGTCGCCGATCGTCGCCATGCTCGTCGCGATCGATGCGCTGCGAGCGGCGGGACGCACGCCGTCGGTGAACCTCAAGGTCTTCCTCGATGGCGAAGAGGAGATGGGCTCGGGGCATCTCGACCAGATCCTCGCCGGGAATCACGAGCTGCTGCGCGCCGACCTCTGGGTGATCGCCGACGGACCGGTCCACCAGACGCGCCGGCCGCAGGTCGTCTTCGGCGCGCGCGGTGTCATGGGCGCGGAGCTCACCACCTACGGGCCGTCGCGCGCGCTCCACAGCGGTCATTACGGCAACTGGGCGCCGAATCCAATCGTCAGGCTCGCGAGTCTCATCGCGAGCATGCGCGATGACGACGGCCGCATCCGCATCGCCGGCTGGTACGACGGTGTCGCACCGATCGGCGCCGCCGAGCGACGCGCCATCGCCTCGGCGCCGAAGGTGGATTCGTCGCTCCGGGCCGGGCTCTCGCTCGCGCGCACCGAGGCATCGAACGCGGTGCTCGTCGAGCGGGTGATGCTCCCCGCGCTCAACCTGCGCGGCATCCGCGGCGGCAACGTCGGCGAGCTCGCGGCGAACGCGATCCCGGTCTCGGCGCAGGCCTCGATCGACTTCCGCCTCGTCCCCGGACAGCGCACCGACCGCCTGAAGCGGCTCTTCGAGTCACACGTCCGCGCGCGCGGCTATCACGTCGTGCACGCCGAGCCCTCGCCGGAGGAGCGGGGGAAATACGCGAAGATCCTGCGCATCGACTGGGAGTCGGGTTATCCGGCCGCCTTCACGCCGATGTCGAGCGCGCCGGCCATCGCCGTGGCACGGGCAGCGGACCTCGCCGTCGGCGCGCCGGTCGTGCGCATGCCCCTCATGGGCGGGAGCGTCCCGCTCTCGGGGATCCAGACCGTGCTCGGCACGCCCTTCGTCATCCTGCCGATGGTGAACCACGACAACAACCAGCACGCCGCGAACGAGAACCTGCGGCTCCAGAACCTCTGGGACGGGATCGAGCTGTATGGCGGATTCTTCGCCGCGATCGGAAACGAGTGGCCGCGATGAGGCGATCCCATGAGATCGGCTCAGGGCGATGCGGAGCATCCTTCATCCCCTACTCGCCGTCGCGCCGTTCGGTGTGGCGTCTATCCGCGTGGCGTCGGTCGAGCCCCTTCTGGCGCGTGCGCATCCAGCGCGCCGAGAGATAGATGGCGACGCCGATGAGCCCGATCTCGAAGGGGGCAAGGACGTCGGCGAACGCGGGCGCCTGGCGCGAGAACCAGACGAGCATCCCGAGGATCGCGAGCGCGGCCCCCCAGACAGTCAGCAGAGTTGCGGTGCGGCGATGCATGAAACGTGTACACCAATCACGTAGTGGTTGCTTGCATCAGCGCACTCGCCGGAACCTGAGCTCGCGGACGCGTCCGAGGCCCATGCTCAGCCCAGTGACGCGCCCCGAGCGATCGCGCACGAACCAGACGGTGCTCTCCGGGGTCTCGAAGGTGTCGTAGTACGCCGGCGTCAGCGGTACGGTGATCCCCGGCCGCCGGCGCAGGACGAGCTTCCCGCTGTCCACCGCGACGGTATACGTCACCTCGGCCTCGTCGCTGACGTAGGTGCCGACGTACTGCGCGAACATCGTCGGCGTCGCGACGGCGGCGCGCGCCGGGAGATAGCGCGTCGTGTCGCCGCCGACCACGACCCGCACCGGCGACTGGCCGCGCGGTGCGTCGAAGTAGACGTGGGTCTGTCCGCTCGCCGTCCGGTACTCGGTCGCCGACACGGGGATCAGCGCCTCCGCGCCACCGACGACAAGTTTGCCCTTCTCCACCTTCACGGTCACCGCTTCGTTGGTGAGGATCTGCCGATACGTCCCGGCCCGCGACGCAATCTCCGTCGCGGGGAGCGACACGCCGACGGTATCCGCCGCCTCGGCGCGCAGTGCGCCGGCGAGGAAGACGTCGGCGACGGCGTGGCCGAGCGCGTCGGGATTCGCGTTCGCGGCGTTGCAGAGGAGCGCGACGGAGAGCTGCTGGTCGGGAAAGCGGCCGAGGTAGGCACGGTAGCCGGCGGTGGCGCCGGTGTGGCTGACCTCGCGCACTCCCTTGTACGTCGA
>DATAIS010000303.1:0-5306 GCA_036262535.1 Gemmatimonadaceae bacterium
CGCCGCGCCGAGCGACGTCGCCGAGGAGACCCCGCGCATGGCAGCGCGTGCGACTCCGATCGGCACGCGGATCGTCAGGCGGATCACGAGCCTCGCCGGCGGCGGCAACGGCGGAGGAAATGGCGCGGCGAGCAAGCCCGCACCGAAGACGGCGCGGCGCCGCAGCGGCGAGCGCCACCAGCATCGCGAGCTTCGCTTCGACAACGGCTACGGCGGCGTCGCCGCCGACGGCGCGTACGAGATCCGCGTCGCCGGCGGGCATCTGCCGCCCGCGCCGTGGGTCAACGTCATCGCCAACGACCACGGCGGCTTCATCATCAGCGAGCGCGGCACGGGCTCGACGTGGGTCGAGAGCGGCACTTTCTACAGGCTCACGCCCTGGCACAACGATCCGGTCACCGATCCCCCGAGCGAGATACTCTACGTTCGTGACGAGGAGAGCGGCGACCTCTGGTCGGCGACGCCTGCGCCGCTCGGCGAGGAAGACCCGTTCATCGTGCGACACGGCGCCGGCTACAGCTCGTTCTTCCGCGAGCGGGGCTCGGTCGGCACCGAGCTCACCGTCGGCCTCGCGGCGGGAGCGGGGGTGAAGCTCTCCCTGCTGCGCATCACCAACCACGGATCGCGTCCGCGCCGCCTGACGATCACCGGCTACGCCGAGTGGACGCTCGGCCAGCTGCGCGAGCACACCCAGCATCAGGTACGGACCGAGTACGACGATGCCCGCGGCGCGATCGTCGCCCGCAACTTCTTCAACCAGGAGTTCGCGGGCTGGTCGTCGTTCTTCGCCACCAGCGCCACGCCGTCGTCGTACAGCGGCGACCGGCGCAGCTTCCTCGGACGGAACGGCGGCACCCACGATCCGGCCGCGCTGCGCGGATCGCGGCCGCTCGACGGCAGGGTCGGCGTCGGCCTCGACCCCTGCGCGGTGCTGCAGTGGTCGATCGAGCTCGACCCCGGCGAGACGCACGAAGTGGTGGTGCTGCTCGGCGCGTCGTCGAGCTACGAAGCCACGGGGCGGCTCATCGACGAGCTGCGCGACCCGGCGCGCGCACGCGCCTCGCTCGAGGCGAGCCTGAACGAGTGGAAGCGTCGGCTCGGCGCGATCGTCGTGCGCACGCCGGAACCATCGTTCGACGTCGTCGTCAATCACTGGCTGCTCTACCAGGCGCTGTCGTCGCGCATGCTCGGCCGGATGGCGCTTTACCAGAGCAGCGGCGCCTATGGCTTCCGCGACCAGCTTCAGGACTCGCTCGCGTTCGTCTACGCCGACCAGCCACTGGCGCGGGCGCACATCGTGCGGGCCGCGGGGCGCCAGTTCCCTGAAGGGGACGTCCAGCACTGGTGGCACCCGCACAGCGGCCGCGGCGTGCGAACGCGTTTCAGCGACGACCTCGCATGGCTCCCCTACATCGTTGACGGCTACATCCGCGCGACCGGCGATGCGTCGGTGCTCGACGAGCGTGCGCCCTTCATCACGATGCGCCAGCTCGAGCCGCACGAGCACGAGGTCTACGACCTGCCGACGGTGATGGACCGGACGGCGACGGTGTACGAGCACTGCCTGCTTGCGTTGCGCCGCGCCTGCACCGTCGGCGCGCACGGGCTGCCGCTGATCGGCATCGGCGACTGGAACGACGGCATGAACCGCGTCGGCGTCGAGGGCAGGGGCGAGAGCGTCTGGCTCGCCTGGTTCCTCGCGACGACGCTGCGCGCCTTCGCCGTCCACGCCGAGGACCGCGGGGACACCGCGAACGGCGCGGAGCTCCGGCGCCAGGCCGACGCATACGTGAAGGCGGTGGAGGAGACCTCGTGGGACGGCGCCTGGTACCGCCGCGCGTACTTCGACGACGGCGCGCCGTTAGGCTCGGCGGCCAACGACGAGTGCCGGATCGACTCGATCGCGCAGAGCTGGAGCGTCATCTCCGCGGCGGGACGGCCGGAGCGGCAGATGCAGGCGATGCGCGCGCTCAACGAGCACCTCGTGCGCGAGGACGCGCGGCTGATCATGCTGCTGACGCCGGCCTTCGACCGGATGCCACACGACCCCGGCTACATCAAGGGTTACCTGCCCGGCGTCCGCGAGAACGGCGCGCAGTACACCCACGCCGCGCTCTGGGCGGTGCTCGCGACGGCGCTCCAGGGCGACGGCGACCGCGCCTTCGAGCTCTTCCAGATGATCAACCCGCTCACTCACGCCGGGACGCGCGAGGAGGTCGGCACGTACAAGGTCGAGCCGTACGTCGTCGCGGCCGACGTCTACACGGCACCGGGGCATCTCGGCCGCGGCGGGTGGACGTGGTACACCGGCTCGGCGAGCTGGATGTACCGCGTCGCCGTCGAGTCGATCCTCGGCCTGACGAAGCGCGGCGACACGCTCGCTTTCAACCCACGAGTGCCACGCGACTGGAGCGAGTTCCACGTCGAGTACCGCCACGGCAACACGACGTACGAGATCACCGTGCAGCCGAACGCGCGGGCGAGTCGCGTCACCGTGGATGGAGAGGACGCGCCCGAGCGCGTGATCGCGCTCGTCGACGACGGCGGGACACACACCGTCGTCTGGAGCGTGGCCGGCGAGCGCTGACCGCGGGGCCGGCACCGGCTGGCACGAAGCGTGACACACCACCAGCTCCGGGGTATCACACACCATGCAGACCCGCCTCAGACTCCTCATCGCGTTCGCCATCGCGGCGTGCAGCGAACGCGCGGCGACGCGCGATTCGGCCACGACCGCGGTGGGCACGGTCACGGCTATGACCGCCGTCGCCGAGCCTCCGCTCGCCGACACCGCGCTGACGGCGGCGCCGAGCACGGTGGCGTCGGGCCGTCCGGCGCCGGTGCCGCGGCGGACGACGCGGTCTTCATCGTCCGCCAGGAGCGCGACGCCTAACGCGACCACGGCCGGCCAGCAGGCCGCACCCGCCGCCCGCGACACGATCCCGCCGGCCACGCCGGCGACCAATCCGCAGCCGGAGGTTCCGCAGCCTGTCGTGCAGCAGCCGGCCGCGGTCGCCGAGCCGACTCCCGCGGCGCCGAAGCGCGCCGAGGTTCCCTTCGCCACGGGCGAACGGCTGGTCTACGACGTGAAGTTCGGCGCGATCGACGTCGGCGACGCGACGATGGAAGTGCGCGGCGTCGAGGAGGTGCGCGGCCGCGAGACGTACCACACCATCTTCGTCGTGAAGGGGGGCACGCTCTTCTACAAGGTCAACGACCGCTACGAGAGCTGGATGGACGTCTTCACCCTCTCGTCGCTGCGCCACCACCAGCAGATCGACGAGGGGAGCTACGAGCGCGAGCGGAAGTTCGAGATCATTCCCGGCGAGACCTTCCGCGAGAATGACAAGCCGGCGCAGCCGACGGTCGCCGAGCCGCTCGACGACGGCAGCTTCTTCTTCTTCATCCGCACGATCCCGCTCGAGGTCGGGAAGACCTACGAGTTCAACCGCTATTTCCGTCCGGACCGCAATCCGGTGCGCATCCACGTCGCCCGCCGCGAGCGCATCAGGGTGCCGGCGGGCACCTTCGACGCGCTGGTGCTTCGCCCGAACATCAGGGCGAAGGGCGTCTTCGGCGAAGGCGGCCAGGCCGAGATCTGGGTCGCCGACGACTCGACGCGCGTGATGCTGCAGATGAAGAGCAGGTTGAAGTTCGGCTCGCTCAATCTCTACTTGAAGCGTCGTTGATACACGGCTGCCAGCTGTTAGCTAACGGCTGAAGGCCCCGACCCGCACCCGCGACGGCACTCGTCGCACCGGGGGGGTCCAAAGGCGCACCGACGACAGCGGCCTCACATCGCCTCGCTCGTCCACCGCGATCGGCACTGGCGGCGGGAGCTCGAGGAACGCGATGTTCGACGTCGTCGAGGTGCCCGCGCGCCGGATGCCCGTGGTGAGCGTCACTTCACCGAAGCGATACCGGTCGTCGCCGTACGCGGTCACGACGTAGCCCATGTCCTCGAGCGAGCCGATGGTCGTGAGGCTGAGCGGCATGCGGACGCTCGACGGCTCGACGAAGCCGGTCATGAGCTCGACGTCGAGGGCGCTCTCGCGCCAGTGCGAGTCGCGCGTGCCGGCGGCGCCCTGGTTCTCGATCGGCACGGGGTTCCCGCCATATGCGTTGCCGCCCGCCGCGGCGAAGCCGGCGCGGCCGGACGGCCCCGTGAAGTAGGGGTCCGTGCCGCCCGTCCCGACCGCGAGGTCGAAGAACGACGTCCCAGCCCAGAGGCTGCCGATCCCCAGTACATGCCCCATCTCGTGCAGGATGACGTCATCGATCCTGCCCGAGGCGAGCAGCGCCTGAAGGTCGTCGATGTCGAGGCGCATCGTGCCCGCGATCGGTATTCCGCTTCCGTATCCGCCGCCAGCGGGCGCGCGGAGCGCACACGCTCCGGCCTGGCCGAGGATCTTCCCAGGTCCGTCGATCGTCTCGATCCGGATGAAGATGAGGACGTCGTCGATCGTCTCGTTCAGCACGGGATAGGTCTGGTCCGTCGCCGAGCTGGCGCAGAACTTCTTGTCGATCGCGGTGAAATCGGGCATGTCGCCGATGAGCACCTTGCGCCAGCGCGCCGCCGCGCGCTCGAACGACGCGGCGTACTCCGAACCGCCGCCGGCGAGGTAGCGGAGCGTGATGTCGAAGGACGACGGGGGGACCGCCTTCGCGATGATCTCGCCGCCGCGGAAGGCGCCGATCACCGGCGTCACGCCGTTGATCCCCTCCGTCGGGCCTAACGTCCAGGAGCCGAGACGCGCGACGCCGTCCGCGTCGGCGGTCGCCGTCGCGCCGGTGACGCTGCCGTTCCCCGAGGTGACCTCGAAGGTCACGGCGTCCCCCGTGCGCACGTTGCCGTATGCGTCGCTCACGCGAACGCTTGGCGCGACGACGAGCGTGGTGCCGCGGAGCTGGATCTGGTCGGCGCCGGTGAGCTGCGTCGTGCGGCCCGGAGGGCCGGGGACGGCCGTCGCGCGCAGGGTATCCGACACTCCGCCCGCGACCACATGGAGCTGCTGCTCGCCCGCGGCCGTGCCGAGCGTCCATGGCGCGCTCACCTCGCCATTCGCATCGGTAGTCCTGGTGACGACGCCCGACGCGGCCTGGAAGCGCACGTCGTACTCGTTCACCGCGATGCCGTCGGAATCCACGTAGCGCAGCCTCGGCTCGATCGGCAGCACCGTCGCGACCGGGCCGGTCTGTCCGGTGCCCGCGAGCACCGTCGACTGCGCCGGCTCGCCGCCGCCGCCGACCGCCACGAAGGTCGCCGGCGCGGCGATCCCGCTCCCTGTCGCGACGAGCGTGTTGCG
>DATAIS010000304.1:0-2181 GCA_036262535.1 Gemmatimonadaceae bacterium
ATGGGGAGTACGTGAGGCCACAGTACGCGAGGTGGCGCGCGGTTGGCAGCCTGCTACTGAAATACTACTTTGGCTCAAACAACGCGCCCGAAATGATAGTAATGAGTTTGTACGCGGCGCAGCTTTGCAGGAGATCGTGCGCGGTTGGAAAAGTGATCCTGATACTCTTCCTTTGCTTAAGGATATTGCTCAGAACGATACCAATTCATTTGGGTGTGGCTCTTTTAGAACGACGGCTAGCCACTGAAAAATCAGGGTTGCGCCAAATTGGTCAATACCAGAGCGGGTCCTGCGTGGTAGATATGAGTTGCGAAACAACATATCTCACCACTGAAAAGGACCCACTCTATGACAGCTTACGCTGCGGCTCTCGAACCGGCTCAGGCAGATGCCTATTTGTCGGCTCAGGAGCAATTCAATTCTATCATCATTCAACTGCGCTCCCAGCAGGCACAACAGATGACTCATAGCCAACTGGAACAATTTCTCGAAACTGATGGCCGCGAGTTGTTGCGACTGATGTTTCAAGCACATCTTGACGAACGTGGCCCCGGCGCGGTCTCAGAGCCAGTCGTTGATGCGACGGGACATTCTCACACTCATCAGCGTCTTCATTCACGCTCGATCAAAACCATCTTTGGCGCTGTCACCATCACTCGTCAGGGCTATGGCGGGCGCGCGCTTGAAAGCCTACATCCGCTCGACGCGCAGTTGAATCTGCCGCCGGAGAACTATTCCCACACCTTGCAGCAGCGCCTGGCCGAGGCGGCGGCCAAAGAGTCCTTTGATGAGGTGGTGGCGACCATCCATCAGCAGACCGGCCTCATCATCCCCAAGCGCCAAGCCGAAGAGTCGGCCCGCCGTTCGGCGCAAGACTTCGAGTTGTTCTATGCCCGGCAGCGCGCTCAGACCGCGCCGGAAGTCAAAGCCACGAGCGACATCCTCGTCATCAGCGCCGATGGGAAAGGCGTCCCGATGCTCAAGGCCGATTTGCAAGCAGCAACTCGCAAAGCCGCCGAAGAACGAAAGCCGCGCTTGAATCATCGTCGCAGTAAAGGCGAAAAGGCTCACACCAAACGGATGGGAACCGTCGCCGCGGTTTATACCATTGCGCCCTTTGTCCGCACGCCGGCCCAGATCGTGCGCGAACTTGAGCCGGTTCGCGACACCGCGCCCGCGCGCCCGCGCCCGGAAGACAAGCGTGTTTGGGCGAGCATCAAACATCCGCCCGAAACGATCATTGCGCAGGCTTTTGAAGAAGCCCATCGGCGCGATCCGAAACAGACCAAACAGTGGGTCGCCTTGGTGGACGGCAACCCGCTGCAACTGGGCTTGCTGCTGTGCGCAGCCACAGACTACGGCGTCGAACTCGAGATCATCCTCGACTTGATCCACGTGCTGGAATATCTCTGGAAGGCCGCCTGGGTCTTGCACGCCGAAGGCGACCAAGAGGCCGAAACCTGGGTCAGCCAACGATTGACAGAGATTCTGCGCGGACGCAGTTCCCAAGTCGCTGCCGGAATCAGGCGTCGCGCTACCTTGCGAGGGCTAAGCGCCAAACAACGCGCGCCGTTGGACACTTGCGCCAATTACCTGCTCAAGTATGGCAAGTTTCTGCGTTACGACCGATACCTGGCGGCGGGCTATCCCATCGCCAGCGGGGTGATCGAAGGCGCTTGCCGTTACCTGGTCAAAGATCGAATGGAGATCACAGGCGCGCGCTGGAGCTTGGCCGGAGCCGAAGCTGTTCTGCAATTGCGAAGCTTGCGAGCCAGCGGCGATTTTGAACAGTATTGGGGATTCCATCTTCAGCAGGAGTACAAACGCAACCACCAATTCCACTACGCTGAAGGCCGTCTACCGACGCCAAAGACAAAACCTGAAGGCAAGGCGAAAGGCTCACATCTCAAGCTGGTGAAATGACCAGAAGGTGTCGTTCTAAAAGAGCCACACCCAAATCTTTTCTCTTTTGCGCCGGAGGCGCGACGGAGATTAGCCGGTGGTGCAACCACCGGAACCCCCATCGTTATTGCCTGTGCGCCCCTGCCGGGGCGCCGGACAGTGCGCGCTGAAAAACATATTGCGTAGGCGCCAGACCTGTCCTGCGCCCCGGCAGGGGCGCGCTGCGGTTGCGCTCAACTCCGGGTGGTTGCACCACCGGCTAATCTCCATTGCCCTTTC
>DATAIS010000305.1:0-8223 GCA_036262535.1 Gemmatimonadaceae bacterium
TGGGCGACCAACGCCGTGCCTAACGTCCCGGCCCACGACCTCGACGTGCCGCGCATCGGCTACGTCCACGCCTGGCAGCGCACCCAGGACGAAGGCTGGGTCCGCGCCGCTTTCGACACTTACGGCGTTCCCTACACCTACTTCGCCGACCAGAAGCTGAAGGACGGCAACCTGCGCCAGCGCTTCGACGTCATCGTCCTTCCCCATATCGGCGGGACGGCAACGTCGCAGATCAGCGGCGTCCCGGTCGTCCCCGGCCAGCCCGCGCTCCCCTACCGCAAGACCGACGCGACGCCCAACCTCGGCGTACTCGACCAGAGCGACGACATCCGTGGTGGGATGGGACTCGAGGGGCTCGCCGAGCTGCAGAAGTTCGTCGCGGCGGGCGGCACGCTGATCGTCGAGGGCGCCACGGCGACCGTCCTACCAGCTTTCGGGCTGACTCCGGGTGTGGTAGTGGAGGAGCCGCCCACGCTCTTCGCGCGCGGCTCGGTGATGCGCGGCATCATCGCCGACACGAAGAGCCCGATCGTCTACGGGTACGAGGGGAAGCAGCTCCCGATCTACTTCAACCAGGCGCCGGTGCTGGCGGTGTCGAGCGGCGCGCCGCAGGGCTTCGGTGGCGGCGGTGCGGCGACCGGCCCGAGCCAGAACATCACGCCGATGGCGACCCGAGTCCCGCTCTCCCCCTGGGAGCAGGACAGTACGACGGCGGCCGGCCGGCGCACCGAACGACCCGGGGATGCCGAGGGCGGGCAGGGCCCGCAGCCCGGCGCGGTGCCCGACTCACTGCGGCCGCGCGTCGTCATGCAGTTCCCGGCGCGCGCCGAGGACATCCTGCTCTCGGGAACGCTCCAGAACGGCCAGCTCCTCGCCAACCGTGCCCAGATCGTGGACGCGAGGCTCGGCAGCGGTCACGTCGTCATGTTCGCCATCCGCCCCTTCTGGCGCTGGCAGACGCAGGGCTCCTACTTCCTCGGCTTCAACACGATCCTGAACTGGAACGACCTCGACGCCGGCCGCGCGCGCCCCGCGCCAGCCGCGGTGACCGCCGCAGGCGACCGATAGTTAGGGCGTTACCAGCCACGCGTCCGTCGTCGTTCGCCGTACGTCGATGACCGGCGCCGTGAGAATGCTCTTGCGCAGGATGCAGACGTTCCGCAGGTTGTGAGTTGCAACACCGGCACGATTTCGACGTACTAACTCCCAGCGACGAGGCTGAGAGGGATGGAAGTGAAGGACGAAAACCGCTTTCACGCGCGACGAAGCGCCACCAGCGAGCAGACCGACCAGGTCTGGCGCTGGACGGTGATCGTCCATGGCATCTGCGCGCGCCCCACGACGACCAACACGGATCGGCATCGCGATGCCCTCCTTGCGGCGCGTCGGTTCACCGAGGCAGCGCGGCGGATCGTGCGGAGCGACCCCAGCCGCATGGTCGTCTCCATCATCCCGATCCATGACGAGGACCGGCCGCACCGGCCGGGCGAAGAGCTCGCCTTCGAGCTCGAGCTCTATGGGTCGAGCCCCGCGGCAGCAGGGCGGCTCTACGAGCGAATCGCGACCGAGGCGTGGACGATCGGGCGCATCAGCTCCTGCAGCTTCGCCTTCGAGCCGCATGCCGACAATCCGACCATCCTTTATGAGGATCGCTCGGTGCCGACACTGCCGGCAGCGATGCACCGGCACGCACGAGTCGGCTGAGCGGCTGCGGGTCGCTGACACCTCCACGAGGCCCCGGTCGTAGGGGCCTCTGGCCTTTTCGGGAGACACCGTGAACGACCAACTAGCGCGCGTGATCATCGCCGGGCTGATCGTGTCGGGGATCGTCATCGGGCTCATGGCGCAGGCGTGGGTGAAGATCCGGACGAGCCGCAACTCGTCCGGCGAGGTGACCCCTGCGATCGACAAGCGGCTCGAGCGCATGGAGCAGGCGATCGAGAGCGTCGCGGTCGAGGTCGAGCGCATCTCCGAGGCACAGCGATTCACCGCGAAGCTCCTCGCTGACCGCGCCGAACAGGCGCCACGTCAACCGGAGCGGGTCATCACGCCGCGTTAGTCGAAGCGGCGGGTGCGCCCTCCGGGCTGGTTACGGCGGCCCCGGGCGCCCTCTATAATTGGCGGCATCCAGCACCCCGCTCGCGCGGGGCACGAGCGAGGACGCCGCATGGCCCATGGTACCGTAACCGAAGCACCGGCAGCACCGAAGAACGCGCCGCAGCCGGCCCCGGCGCGGTCGCGCACGATCGCGCAGCGCATCGCGGGCACCCAGGAAGCGGGGCTGATCCTCGTCATCATCCTGCTCACCATCGTCCTCACCCTCCTCGCCGGCGAGCACGCCGACCGGCGGACAGGGGACATGGTGAACAACTTCTGGAACGCGAACACGCTGATGCAGGTCGCCACCGACGCGAGCTTCTTCGCGATCATGGCGATCGGCGCCACCATCGTCATCATCTCCGGCGGGATCGACCTCTCCGTCGGCTCGATCTACGCCCTCGCCGGCGTGGCGATGGCGATGCTTCTCCGGGCCGCCGGGGCGTTAGGCGCGGTGCCGACGGCGCTCCTCGGCGTCATCGTCTGCGTCGGCATCGGGCTCCTCTGCGGCATCCTCAACGGCGCGCTCGTCGTCGGGCTGCGCGTCCATCCCTTCATCATCACGCTCGGCTCGATGTGGGTGCTGCGCGGGATCGCCTTCGTCATCAGCAAGGCGGAGAGCATCCTCGTGCCGCAGTCGCTCACCGGCGTGACGAAGGCGTCGTTCGGGCTCCCGCCCGGGCTCTACCCGATGCCGATGCTGACGATGATCGCGATCGCGGCCATCGGAACGCTCTACCTCACGCGGACGGTGATGGGGCGGCACATCTTCGCCTTCGGCGGCAACGTCGAGGCGAGCCGCTTCGCCGGGCTGCGCCTCGATCGCATCCAGATCGGCGTCTTCGCGGTCTCCGGGCTCACGGCCGGGATCTCCGCCTTCCTCGGCGCGAGCTTCTTCGGCTCGGCGTCGTCGGGCGACGCGCAGGGCTACGAGCTCTACGTCATCGCCTCGGCGGTCGTCGGCGGGGCGAGCCTGACCGGCGGGCGCGGCACCGCGTTAGGCGCGACGCTCGGCGCGCTGCTGATCGTTCTCATCCGACAGTCCATCCGCACCCTGCACCTCGACCAGAACTACGAGTGGATCGTGATCGGCTGCGCGATCATCGTCGCCGTCGTGATCGACCAGTGGAGCACGCGCGCCGCGGCGCGCCGCCTCGCCCAGGCGGCGGCGGCGTCGCGCGCGGCCTGACCTACCCAACGACCGTGGAGAATCCGATGGCGAAGCGCATGACCTGGACGCTGGTGGCGACCCTCCTGCTGGCTGCGGCCTGCAGCAAGGGAGGCGAGGGGAACACGCAGACGGCGCAGGGCGGAGGCGCGGGAGGCGACAGCACGATCACCATCGCCCTCATCGCGAAGAGCTCGAGCAATCCGGTCTTCCTCGCCGCGCGCACCGGCGCGGAAGCGGCGGCGAAGGACATCACCGCGAAGGGGGGCGTCAAGGTCGACGTCAACTGGCTGACGCCGCCGCAGGAAGATGGCCAGGTCCAGGCGCAGCGCATCCAGCAGGCGGTGAACGGCGGCGCCGACGCGATCCTCATCTCGTCGTCGGATGCGGGCAAGCTCACCGGCGCGATCAACGACGCGGTGGACCGTGGCGTCGACGTCATGACCTTCGACAGCGACGTCCCGCAGTCGAAGCGCTTCGCCTTCTATGGCGTGGACGACCTGAAGACGGGCGCCGCGGTCATGGACGAGCTGGCGAAGCTGCTCAACGGCAAGGGGCGCGTCGCGATCCTCGCCGGCAACCAGAACGCGCCGAACCTCCAGCGCCGCGTGCAGGGAGCGCGCGACGCGGCGAAGAAGTATCCGGGCATCGAGATCGTCGGCGCCTTCAACCACATAGAGACGCCGCAGGACGCGGCCGCCGAGGTGACGCGCGTCAACAACGCGTATCCGGGGATCACCGGCTGGGCGATGATCGGCGCATGGCCGCTCTTCACCCAGGCCCTCCTCAACGACATCGACCCGAACCGGATGAAGATCGTCGCCGTGGACGCGCTCCCCGCCGAGCTGCCGTACGTCGAGAAGGGGATCGCGCCGGTGCTGCTCGCGCAGCCGGTCTACAACTGGGGCGACGTCGGCGTCCGCACCATCGTCGACAGGATCCACGCCAAGAAGGACCCGCCGCAGCAGGTCATCCCGATGGAGCTGGTGCGCGTCACGAAGGACAACCTCGGCACGTGGGCGCGACAGCTCCGCGACTGGGGCTTCACCGACGTGCCGCAGAAGTACCTGGACCTGCCCAAGTGAGCTTGGGCTCCGCCCCGTTCACCGCACCGCGCACCAGCGAAACGAGCAGTCGTCGATGATTGCGGCTGTCCCGGCAGTCCGGCTGGAAGGCATCACCAAGCGCTTTCCGGGCGTCCTGGCGCTGAGTGACGTCTCGATCGAGATCGCGGCGGGGAGCTGCCACGCGCTCTGCGGCGAGAACGGGGCGGGGAAGAGCACGCTCGGCAAGCTCGTCGGGGGCATCCACGCTCCCGACGAGGGACGGCTCTTCATCCACGGCAAGGAGGCGCGCTTCTCGAGCCCGCGCGACGCTCTCGACGCCGGCGTCGGCATGGTGCACCAGGAGCTCGCCTTCTGCGAGAACATGTCCGTCGCCGAGAACCTCACGCTCGGCGCGATCCCGGCGCGGCGCGGCTTCGTCGACTTCGACGCGATGGCCAGTCGCGCCGAGGCCATGCTCGCCGAGATCGGGATGACGCTCGACGTCCGGCGGCCGTTAGGCACGCTGCCGATCGCGCAGCAGCAGATGGTGCAGATCGCCTCGGCGGTCGGCAGCGGGGCCAACATCGTCATCTTCGACGAGCCGACGAGCTCCCTCAGCCAGCACGAGGCGGAGCGCCTCTTCGCGCTCATCGGGCGCCTCAAGCAGCGCGGCGTGACGTGCATCTACGTCTCGCACCGCATGCCCGAGATCTTCCGGCTCTGCGACGCGGTCAGCATCCTCCGCGACGGCCGGCACGTCATGACGCGCCCGGTCGCCGGGCTCAGCGAGGGGGAACTCGTCCGCGCGATGATCGGCCGTCCGCTCGGCGAGTACCTGCCACCGCACCTCGAGTCGACGAACGGCGAGCAGCCGCCGCTGCTCGAGGTGAAGGGGCTCACCGTGCGCGGGAAGTTCCGCGACGTCTCCTTCACCGTGAAGCCGGGGGAGATCGTCGGGCTCGCCGGACTGGTGGGTGCGGGACGCTCGGAGGTCGCGTGCGCGGTCTTCGGGCTCGAGCCCGAGATGGTGGGAGACATCCGCCTCGGCGGCACCCTGACGCGCCCCCGCGAGCCCCGCGAGGCGATCGCGTTAGGCATCGGCTTCGTCCCCGAGGACCGCAAGCGCCAGGGGCTCGTGCTGTCCGAGAGCGCGAAGCACAACACGACGCTGCCGCTGCTGCGCCGCCTCGCGAACCTGACCTGGATCCGCCGCGACGACGAGCAGAAGACGGCGCGCGAGTACTTCGACCGTCTGCGCGTCCGCGCGCCTGGGCTCGACACGGTCGTCGCCGGCCTGTCCGGCGGCAACCAGCAGAAGATCCTCCTCGCCCGCTGGCTGGCGGCGAAGTCGAAGGTGCTCATGCTCGACGAGCCGACGCGCGGCGTGGACGTCGGCGCGAAAGCGGAGATCCACGCACTCATCGGCGAGCTCGCGTCGCAGGGGAAGGCGATCCTCCTCATCTCGAGCGAGCTCCCCGAGCTGCTCAGCCTCTCGAACCGGATTCTCGTCCTGCGCGAGGGCCGGATCGTCGGCGAGGTGCCGCGTTCGCAGGCGACGGAGGAGAAGCTGCTGCGGCTGATGGCGGGGCTCTGAAGGTCACGGGACCCTTCGAGCGCCACCTCGCCGAGGCGATCGCTCTGAATCGCGAGCGCGCGCCGCTGTACGCCGAGTTGTCGGGCGGCGCTTCGCGACCGATCTCGTGGGCGCTCATCACCGCCGAGCTGCTCCTCCTTCCCTTCGCCCGATGGTGCGACCGCCGTGCTGCGCCGTATCACCGCGCGGGGATTCCGCTGCTCGAGGACATGTTCGTCCCGATGTCCGGGGCGGCGCCATTTCACCCGCGGCATCCCGTCCCGCGCGGTGCCTCCGCTCGACCGGCGCCGCGGCCCGCGGCGATCGGGCGGCGGGTTTCGGCCGCCTATCGCAGACGGTCCTTTCCCGCGGCGGCCGACGCGATCGAGGCCGAGCTCGCGGCGCTCGCCGCGTATCCGGAGGAGTACGCGCTCCTGCGCCACCTGCTCGAATCGGCCCGGCGCGTCGCCGAGCTCGCGCCGGTGCACGCCGCACTCGCCGTCGAGCACGGACTGCGATCGCCCGAGTGGCTGTCCTCGATCCTTCTGCGGCTCCACCTTTGGGGCCTCGTCCTCGCCGCCGTCCTCGACCGCCGCGCACGCCCGCTTCAGGCCCGGGGGATCGCAATCCTCGCGCAGGACCTGCCGCCGATCCCGAGCACGCGCCGGCCATGAGGCGGCCGGGATCCACGAGGTGGCCAGGCAGGTCCTATCACCGGCCCATCGGCTACCACCGCCGGCCCGGTTGACGCGGAGGGCGCGGAGTACTGCCGCGGAGGACCCGGCGCGATCGACTCGCCGCGCTTGCCCCAGAATCTCTCGGAGCTGTGAACTGCTTGGGGAACGGCACACGCCGAGAGTGACTCGACGCGAGTCGTATCCGCATCATCCGTGGAATCCGCTTCATCCCACCCAGCTGTTGTCGTTGCGTTGCCGTTGCAGTTCTCCGCGCGCTCCGCGGACCTCCGCGCCTCCGCGTTGATCCGGGCCGGCGCGACTGCCCGGCCAGGTGCCCACCGGCAGATCAGGGTATCGCCTCAGGATCCACGAGAAGGATCTGTATCTGGTAGCGCGGATGCTCGGGCGGATCGTCGTCGTCCAGGTCGTCGTCAGCGGGCATCTCCGGATCGAACGGCATCGGTTCGTCGAACGAGTCCTCGAGCTCGAGCAACGCCTCGTTCCCCTTTGCTTCTTCGGCTTCGAATCGCGCGAGCTCCGCCGCCGCGACTTCGCGAAGGTAGTGTGTGTCTCTCACGCCGATGTCATGGGTCGCGATGACCTCGCCGTCGGGGCCTCGCAGCTGTAGCTCGAGCGCGACTTCCTGATCCATCGCCGCGCGAAAATCCGCACGCAGCGTCGGGTCTTCGCCGAGCGCACAGAGGACACGCAGCGCAGGAGCGACCCCGGTTGCCATGGGCATGAGCCGCTCCCCTATCGGGGTTGGGAAAAACCACCCGCAGCGGAACCCGTTGAGCCGATAGAGGAAGCCGAGATCGGTTTCACCGAGCAGCCGCCCCCGGCTCCAGAGGGTGTAGGTCGTTTGCGCGTGCTGCACCGGCATGCCATGATGATGAAAGAGTCGCATCATCCAGGCGTCAGGAGACATCCATGCGGCTCGTCGGGATCAGTGCGCTCACCATTCTCCTCGCCGCCTGCGCCTGAGGCGCGGCAGCGACCTCGCCAGTCCGCACGGCAGGGTGTAAGATCAAGACCGCGAGCAGCGCCGATCCGGTGCGCCCGCCCGCCTCGAATGTCCACGTACCGCGCTGCTCCGCCGACCGCTCGCCGCACGCGCTACTCCGCGAGCACCCAGCCTCGTCCCGCCACGCGCGTCGAGGTGCCCGTCGCGTACAGCTCCGAGTCGGGCCGTCACTATCGCCTCGACCGGCTGATCGGGAAGGGCGGCTTCGGCGAGGTTCATCTCGCGACCGTCGTTTCGGGACCGGGGCTTCCCGGGCCGGTCTGTATCAAGATCAGCGACCGGATGGTCGGCTGGCTGCGCGAGGCGTACTTCGCCGACCTCCTCGCGAGCGACCCGCGCGCCCTCCGCATCTTCGACCGCTTCGTCGAAGTCGTCGACGGCCGGACGCGCTACTGCCTCGCGATGGAATACGCGACGCACGGCGATCTCGGCGCATGGCTCGGGACGCGCGGGCCGCAGCCCGAGCGCTTCGTGCGCCGCGAGATCGCGGCCCTCCTCTCGACGCTCGACGTCCTCCATCGCGGCCACGCGCTGCACCGCGACCTCACGCCCTTCAACGTCTTCGTCTGCGAGGGCGAGCAGCTCAAGCTCGGCGACTTCGGGATCGCCAGGCACCAGGCGAACTCCCGCGGCGTCAC
>DATAIS010000306.1:0-3600 GCA_036262535.1 Gemmatimonadaceae bacterium
GTCGAACGACTTCGTCCCCGACACGACCGTGAGGGTCGAAACGGGACGCACCCTGCTCGGGGCGGCGCGAGCGCTGAGCTTCGAGGCGCCGGCGGCGCGGGTCGACGCGACCTACGGCGTGCCGGATGACGCCTGGGACGATGCGGGCGCGATCGTCGCCGCGATCGCGAGCCGCCAGCAGGCCCAGCGCTCCGAAGCGGCACGGCTCCGGAGGGAGGCCGAGATCGCCGACTCGATCGCCCGCGCCCCGAGGTGGCACGTCGTGAAACGGGGGGAAGCGCTGAGCACGATCGCCGCGATGTACGGCACGACCCCCGAGCGCCTGCGGGAGCTTAACTCGCTCACCGGCGACCGGATCCGTGTTGGTCAGCGGCTGCTCGTGAAGCCGCAGACATGAGGGGGCATCGATGAGCTCCGAGTGGTGGCGTCGCGCGCGCGATCTCTTTCGCCGCGACCCATTCATGATCGTCGGCTACCGCTCGTTCGGGACCGCGACGCGCCTCCTCGTGCGCGGGCGTGCGCTCGAGGACGAGGGGATCACGGAGGCGGGGGAGCGCGATTCGCTCTGGCGCAACCTCGTCAACAGCTACCGGCGAATCGAGAGCGATCCGCTGCCGCACGCGCGCATCCGCGCCACGGTCGGCGGGACGTCGCTCGAGCTGGAGGCGGACGACGAAGGGTTCTTCCACGGCTGGCTCGACCTGCCGACACCGCTCGCGGCGAGCGGTTGGGTGCCGATCGAGCTCGAGCTGCTCGCACCCGTGCCGCCCGGAGCAGAGTCGATTCGCGCCATCGCCCAGGCCTTGGTCCCGCCGCCGACGGCGCGTTTCATCGTACTGAGCGACATCGACGACACGGTGCTCCAGTCGCACGTGACGAGCATCGCCCAGGCGATCAGGACGGTGCTGCTCGGCAACGCGCGCACGCGGCTGCCCTTTCCGGGAGTCGCCGCGTTCTATCGCGCGCTGGTGGCGGGCGCGTCGGGCGTGGAGGCCAACCCGATCTTCTACGTCTCGAGCAGCCCCTGGAACCTGTTCGACCTGCTCGAGGACTTCCTGGCGCTGCAGGGGATCCCGGACGGCCCACTGACGCTTCGCGACTGGGACTTCGAGCGCAGCGCGTTAGGCAGCGGGCGGCTGCACGGGTTCAAGGAGCGGGCGATCCGCGAGATCATGGACACCCTGCCCGCGCTGCCGGCGATCCTCATCGGCGACAGCAGCCAGCGCGACCCGGAGATCTACGCCGACCTCGTACGCGCCTACCCCGACCGGATCCTCGCCGTCTACATCCGCGACGTGAAGCGCACCCCCGAGCGGCACGCCGCCATCGCGACCCTCGTGCGCGAGGTCGAGGCGGCGCACTCGGTGCTCGTGCTCGCCGACGACACGGTGGCGGCAGCGGTGCACGCCGCGGAGCGCGGGCTGATCGATCCCGCCACGCTCACCGAGATCCGCGGCGAGAAGCGGATGGACGAGGCGGCCGCACCGGGGAAGACGGGCGCGCCGGCGGTCGAGCCGGGCGCGGCGACCGATGCGCCGGTCGTCGTCGATGCCGAGCGCAACGCGCCGTAAGTCTGTCGAAGGCATCGCGAAAGTCCTATGTTGGAGCCGCACGCAGGTCGTGGCTCCCCCCTCAAATGCGAGCGACAATGACCAACGCCGACATGGTGACGACGGCCCCCGCACCGTCCACTGCTTCCGCGCTCGACGACATCATCGAGATCCTCTACCGCCCCAGCGCAGTCTTCGCGCGGCGCCGCGCCGATCCGAAGTTCTGGGGCGCGCTGATCATCGTCGCCGTGCTGATGGCGGTCGCGATGTACCTCCTCATGACCAACATGAGCGCCGCGATAGAGTCGCAGTACAGCCGGCAGATCCAGGAGACGGCGCGCACGAATCCGCAGCGCGCCGAGGCGATGGCGAACATGCGCGGCATGGCGATGACGATGGGGAAGATCATCCCCGTGGTGATCGCGCCGATCGCGATCCTGCTGCTCGGCATCTTCACCTGGCTCGTGGGAAAGATCTTTGGCGCCAACATGAATCTGAACCACGGCTTCGTGATCGCGACGATGGCGTGGGTGCCGCGAGTGATCGGGACCATCGTCAGTGCGGTGCTGGCGATGCTCATGGGTGGCGAGAAGCTTCAGGGGATGAACGTGGTCTCGATCGGACCCGCCCGATTCCTCGATCCGCTCACGGCGTCCCAGCGCGACCAGGCGCTGCTGATGCGCCTCGACGTGTGGACCATCTGGGCCACGATCCTGATCGCGATCGGCCTCCACGTCATCGGTGGAATATCGAAGGGGAAGGCTGCGGCTGCCGCATTCGTGCTCTGGCTGGTGGCGACGGCGGTGCAGGTGCTCCCGGTCCTCAACCAGTAGGATCCACGCCGACAACAAGAAGGCCCCCGGGCGACGCGCCCGGGGGCCTTTTGCTTCGTCCGTCAGCCGTGGATGTTCGGCGCGTCGGCCGCCGTCTCGTCGGCGCCGTCCTTGTCCTGACGCTGGCGCTTCTTCTCCTCCGAGACCGCGAACTCCTGCTTCGCGCGCTCGAGAAGTCCCGACTGCTCCTTGAGCCCGTCCTTGTCCGAGCCCCCCGACTCCGGACGGTTACTCGGAATCGCATGATCTGGCTTGCCGCCCATCGTTGCTCCTGGTGAATGGTGCGGGTCGGTGGAGGTCACGAAGCGTGCCGCCGCGCAAACCGATCAGGGCAGTGACGCCTCGTAGGTCTCGACGCGAAACGGCTCGAAGCCCCGCGCGCGATAGTTGGCGAGCGCCGCCGGATGGTCGAGGGTGCAGGTGTGCAGCCACACCTCGGTCGCGTCGAGCGCGAAGGCGGCGTCGATCGCCTCGCTGAGGAGATGCGCGCCGAGTCCGCGGCCGACGAAGCGGGGCACGAGTCCGAAATACGCGATCTCGACGTCGCCACGCTCGTGCCGCACGAGCTCGAAGTAGCCCGCGACCTCGTCGCCGACGCGCAGCACGTGCACGGACACGCCGGAGCCGCCGAGGTGCGTGGCGAGCCGTTCGTCGCTCCAGGCCTCGCGGTCGAGCCAGTGCCAGTCGCGGCCGACGTCACGGTAGAGGGTGCGGTAGAGGGGCGCCGGACAGGGCGCGAGGCGCTCGAGCGTTAGGCGCTGGTCTCCGGCGCGACGCGGCCGCGCCGCGTCGCGCGAGGGGAGGCGGAGATAGGTCCGCGTCACGGTCACCGTGGGCATGGTCGAAAGGTAGGACCGGCTGCCACGGGCGAGGAGCGATTGTACCGCGCAGTCCAGAAAAGACCCGGTTCGCCCCTGCAACGCACGATCGGTAGATGAGTCAAGTGGTTGTTCTGCAATGAGATGCATGTAATCGCCAGTTTCCTATTGCCACTTGGACCGATCGGTCCTATTATTGCGCTCGAAATGGCCACGATGCGCGACCGCAAAGCCGAGATCCTCGATGCCGCTGCCCGGCTCATTGCCCGGCAGGGGTTCAGGGAGACGTCGATCGAAGATGTGATCAGGGCCTCCGGGCTCTGTGGAAAGTCGCACTTCTATCACTACTTCCGGTCCAAGGAGGAGCTCGGAAACGAGGTCCTGAACCGGTCCTTCGAG
>DATAIS010000307.1:0-3414 GCA_036262535.1 Gemmatimonadaceae bacterium
CGATCTCCAGGGGTTGCTCGACAAGCTCGCCGACTTCCTGCTGCAGTCGGGGTTCGCGGGCAACCAGATGGGGTCGTTCGGGTTCGGGGACGACGACGAGGGGGATCGGTCGCTCGATGCGCTGAAGAAGGCGATCCTCGACGCGCTGATCGAGAGCGGGCAGTTCACTCCCGAGATGCTCGAGGCGCTGCGCGGCGATGCCGACGGCGACCCGGAAGGCCAGGCCAAGCTCGCGGCGCTGCTCGATTCGCTGGTGAAGCGGCTCGTCGAGGAGGGGTACCTCAACATCGGCCAGGAGCCCCGTGCGCCGGCCGGGTACCAGCCGGTCGTCGGGCCGGGCTCGCTCGCCCAGGCGGCGGCCAGGGACGTCCAGTTCTCGCTCACCGAGAAGGGGATCGACTTCCTCGGCTACAAGACGCTGCGCTCCCTGCTCGGCACGTTAGGCAAGTCGAGCGCGGGGAGCCATGATACGCCCTACCTCGCGACCGGGATCGAGGCCGACGGCGACGCCAAGCCGTACGAGTTCGGCGACGTCCTCAACCTCGACGTCAACGCGACGCTCAGGAACGCGCTCGCCCGCACCGGCTCGATCAGTGTCCCGCTCGACATCGACTACCCCGACCTGATGGTCCGGCAGGCGGAGTACCGGTCGAGCTGCGCGACGGTGCTGATGCTCGACTGCTCGCACTCGATGATCCTCTACGGCGAGGATCGCTTCACGCCGGCGAAGAAGGTCGCGCTCGCGCTCACGCACTTGATCCGCACGCAGTTTCCCGGCGACACGATCAAGGTCCTCCTCTTCCACGACAGCGCCGAGGAGATCCCCCTTGGCGCGCTGGCGACGGCGCAGGTCGGCCCCTACCACACCAATACCGCCGAGGGGCTCAAGCTCGCGCGCCGGCTGCTGCTGGCGCAGAAGAAGGACATGCGCCAGATCGTGATGATCACCGACGGCAAGCCGAGCGCGCTGACGCTCCCCGACGGCCGGATCTACAAGAACTCCTTCGGGCTCGACGCCGGCGTCATCGCGGAGACGCTGCACGAGGTGGCGCGCTGCCGGCAGAGCGGGATCGTGATCAACACCTTCATGCTCGCGCGCGACCGCGCGCTGGTCGAGTTCGTGAAGCGCGTCAGCGAGATCGCGCGCGGCAAGGCCTACTTCACGACGACGATGACGCTCGGCCAGTTCATCCTCATGGACTTCCTCAAGCGCAAGACGCGCCGCGTCTCCTGAGGGACGATCCGGGGTGGGCGCGTCGAGGCACCATGAGGGCTCGTCTTCGTGCCGGTGCCGCGCAGCTTCGGCGCGGCGACCGTCGTGATCACGCCCATGACGACGATGACGAGCAGGAGCTCGACGAGCGTCAGACCGCGTCGGCGCGCGCGGGCGTTCATCCGGATGTGCGTCGAGTCGGTCATCGTCGAACGACCCAGCATTGGCAAGGTGAGATGGCGCAGCCGTCATGCTGCTGCGTTCGTCGCACCCGCGTCTAATGGACGTTTCATGCCGTCTCGGCGCAATGCACCGTCGAGAATTCAGACGAAGCGTCGCGGCCCTGGATTCAGCCTCGAGCTCCCGTTCGCAGACCAAATGGCTTGATTTTCGGTCCGATGGGGAGACGTTGTGACCGATCTGCTACCCCGGGGGAACGGTGGGCCAGTGGCGGCTTGCGTGACGCGTCGCGCTCTGCGAGAGCCCCGCCCGGCGGCTAGATTTCGTGACGGAGGCCACCAGGAGAGCCATGACGGATACTCCGTATCGGCATACCCAGCGCGGCCGCGCCACGATGCTGGCGTGCGGGCTCGGATGTGTCGCGCTGCTCGCTGTTCTCGCGTTGACGCCTCGGCCCATCCCGGCGGGCGCGATCGCCGCGGTCGTCTTCGCGGTGGCGGTGATGCTCTTCTGCGCCTGGGCGTTCTCGGCGCTCACCACCGAGGTCGGGAACGGCGAGCTCTCCTGGTACTTCGGACCGGGAATCGTCCGCCAACGCATCCCACTCACCGAGATCGCGAGGGCGGCACCGACCCGCACCGGCTTCTGGGAGGGGATCGGCGTGCACTGGCTCGGTGGCTGGATCTACAACGTCGCCATGGGGGACGCCGTCGAAGTCGTCACCACCCGCGGCAAGCGCGTGCGCATTGGCACTGACGAGCCGGTGGCGCTCGCCAGCGCCATCGAGCGCGCCGCTCGGGGCGCGGCGCGCGGTCGCTCCGAGGGCTAGTAGAGCTCCGTCCAGCTCCGCTGCGGCGCCTTCACCGGCAGCGCCGTGCGCTGAAGCGCGGTCGTCATCGCACAGCGCGAGAACTGGATCGAGGAGTTACCGAGCAGCGTACTGCCGCTCGTACTGTCCACCACCGACGCCGCGAGCACGCCCCCGTTGATGTGGTTGCCCGTGCCCGTCAGCTTGACCGTCCCACGCGCGATCACCGGCCCGTAGAAGGTGAAGCCGCCCTGGATGTTGAGCGAGCCACCGACGAGAAGCACGCCCTGGCCCACATTGCCGTTGATGGTGACGTCGCCCGGCGAGTAGATGATCGGGAAGTAGCTCTCGCACTTCCCGGGTGTCGCGGCGCGGTTGGGGTCGCCGAAATTCTTGTTGTCGCTCGTCCTGCACGACCCGTCGCCGTTGTAGCTCGGATTCGCGCCCGTGACCGTTCCACTGATGGTCTTGTCCGCCATCGCCACCAGCTCGGACCAGGTCATCCCGCCGTAGTTGAAGTAGGTATTCGTGTCCGCGGCGGCGGCAGGGGTGGTCCAGAGCGGCGTACCCTGGATGCAGGTGCCACCAGGACAGCCGCCGCCGAAGGTGATGTTGGAGAAGCTCGGCACCGCCACGCCGGCCGTCGGCGTACCGGCGGGGGGGCAGTTCCATCCCGCGAACGACGTGTCGCGCCCGTTGATCGCGGTCGAGCCGCCGATCTTCACCGTGCCGCGCGTCGTGATGGCGCCGAGCACGGAGACCTGTGGGACGTTGAGACGCAGCAGCAATCCGGCCCGCCGACGCGCGCCGAACCGGACGCCGGTGCCCGCACGTCCTTCGGAGACGGCGAGGAAGGTCAGGTTGTTCAGCTTCGTGACGCGGACCGTGTCGACCGAGCCGTCGCCCGGCGCATAGGCGCGGACGAAGGTGGTGCCCGCCCTGAAGCTGTTCCAGCTCCGGTCCCAGTCCTTGTAGACCATTCCATGGCCGTACTCGGCCGCGCTCATCGCGCGATTCTGCACGAGCTGGTTGGATCCGAGCCGGAACTCCTGGGTGCTCGTCCAGTGAGCGCCGAGGATGAGGATGGTGATGACGAAGAGCGCCATGAGCACGAGCCCTAACGCCATTCCCTTGCGATCGTGGGTCTGCATGGTGATCTCCGCCTTCTATCGGTTGCGTAACGCCGCGGTGAACGCGAGCGAATCGGTGACGT
>DATAIS010000308.1:0-1775 GCA_036262535.1 Gemmatimonadaceae bacterium
AGCGGAGGCGATCGATGCGGAATTCGCTGCGGCGTATTCGCGGTGCTCTCGGGATCGGCGTCGTCTGGGCGGCGGCATGGTCCGCTGTAGGTATGGTGCCGCGGTGGCTGTTCGGCTTCAATGCCGACGCCCCCTTCCCTCTCATCTTCGGCGTACTTGGCTTCGTCGCCGGGGTGACGTTCTCGGGGATCGTCGCGCTCGCCGAGCGTCGCCGCCGCTTCGATCAGATGTCGCTTCCGCGCTTTGCGACGTGGGGCGCGGTGGGCGGATTCCTGCTATCGGCGCTCTTCACGAGGGTCGCATCGCTCGGCTGGGGTGACGTACTCGCGATCGTCCCGACCTTTGCCCTCGCCGGCGCGGCCTGCGCGGCTGGTTCGCTCGCGGTGGCGAGGCGCGCGCAACTGCTCGAGTTGTCCGATGGTCGTCGCGAAAGCGCCGAGGTCGGACTCACCGACTACGAGAAGCGGAAGCTGCTCGGACCCAGCGACTGATCACCGGCAGAGGCCGGGGACCCTGGTACCTCCGCGCCCCATCCGCCGAACTCGCAATCCTGGGGCCGGCCTGGCGTCCGGCTTACGCTCCCTCGTGTTTCCCCCGGACCGGCACGCGCTCGCGCGCGCGGTGCGCCTCGGCCGCCCGTCCCGCCTCCAGCGCGCCTAACGTGGCGGATGCGGGGTTCGGATCCGTGAGGATCTTCGTCACGAAACGCTGCCCCTCGGAGACGCGCTCCATCTCGAGCGCGACCGCATCCATCGCCTGCTCCAGCCGCTCGAGGCGCTGCGACGAATCCCCCGACAGCGCCGGCCGCGGTGCCGTCGCCCGCTTCCAGAGCAGTCGGGCGAACGCGATCGAGATCGGAAGGAGCACCACGATCATGAAGACGATCGAGATGCCGGTCACCTGGTCCGAGCTCAGTCCACCGAACCCACCGACTGGTGGAGCAGTCACCGCGACGAGACCGGCGGGCGCCGACGTGAGCTGCTGCCCCGTCTCCGCGATGTCCTGCTCGAGCCTGACGATGCGCTCGTCGAGCACCCCGATCCGCTGCTCGAGTCCCGGCCGGGCGCCCCTGTCGGCGCCGCGCAACTCCTCGGCGAGCTCGCTGCGCCTCGCCGCCGCGGATTGAAGCTGGTTCGAGAGCTCCTCGCGTCTGGCGCGGATCGCCGCGATCTCGATGCGGCTGAGCGGGCGGGCGGCGGTCTGTGGCGTACCCGCGAGGACCGGAGCGGTCTGGCCGGGCGTGCCGGCGGGTTCCTGCTGGGTGGCGGTCGGCGTGTGCATGCTCTCCCTACGGCGCTCGAGTGCGTTCGGGTTTCAAGGACGAAGGTTCCCTCAATGTTACTCAGGAACCCCTCGCCATTCAGCGCCGCCCATCGCGGTTCTCCAGGATGGGGTTCTACCCGAAGTGGCTCGACGGCGGCACCGACGATGACGGGCCGCACCACCGGGGGCGGGGCTCTGGAAGGCCGCGGCATGGCTGCCGCCTAACGCCAACGCCACCGGGATCGAAAGCGCCTCGACGCGAGTCGAGGCGGAGCTGCGACGGAGCCTGGCCGCCGGAATGCGGCGCGGTTCGCGCGGATTCGGCGACCCATAAGAAGACGGCCGTCAGGTGGCCGCCTCGTCGTCCCATCCCGCCGCATCGGCCGGGGTATCGAGGATCTCGCGGGCGAGCACCGCATCGTCCGCCCGAACCAGCAGCCGTACCGGGAAGACGAATGCGATGCTCGGATAGGCTCCCCCAGCCGTGTCGGCGAGAACCTGGGAGGGGATGC
>DATAIS010000309.1:0-4331 GCA_036262535.1 Gemmatimonadaceae bacterium
GACATGACGACCGCGATCCCGCCCGCGGGCGACGACGAAGTCGGGCACCTGCTGCGATCGATGGGGCGCATGACCGACAACCTCTCGCGCGTCATCGGCGACCTTCGCGAGAGCGAGGCCGACAACCGGAACCTCGCGGTGCAGCTGGCGTCGGCGCGCGAGCGGCTCGCGCATCTGCTCTCGTCGAGCCCCGCCGTGATCTACAGCCGCGCGCTGGGCAAGGAGCCGCGCATCACCTACGTCAGCACCAACGTCGAGTCGCGCTTCGGCTACGACGCGGCGCGCTGGACGGGCGAGCCGGATTTCTGGAGCAGCATCGTTCACCCCGACGACCTCGGCGACGTGCTCGGCGCGCTCGGCGCGCTCGCGGAGCGCGAGCACTGCATCCAGGAGTATCGGCTCTCGCATGCGGATGGCACGCACCGGTGGGTGCGCGACGAGTTGCGGCTCGCGCGCGACGGCGAGGGCTCGCCCGTCGAGTACGTCGGCTACCTCGTGGACATCACGCAGCGAAAGGAGCTCGAGGCGCAGCTCACGCACCTCGCATATCACGACGCGCTGACCGGCCTCGCGAACCGTGCCCTCTTTCGCGACCGCGTCGAGCACGCACTGCAGCGGGCGGGGCGCACCCATGGCAGCGTCGGCGTGCTCTTTCTCGACCTCGACGACTTCAAGACCGTCAACGACAGCCTCGGCCACGCCGAGGGCGACCGGCTCCTCGTCGCGACGTCGGCGCGACTGCTCAGCGCGACGCGCGGCTGCGACACCGTCGCTCGCCTCGGTGGCGACGAGTTCGCGATCCTCCTCGAGGACGTGCACCAGGACACCGACGCGATCGTCGTCGCCGAGCGCATCACCGCGGCGATGCAGCGCCCGATCGCGGTCGCGGGCAAGGAAGTGCGCGTCGGCACGAGCATCGGCATCGCGCGCTGCGCGAGCGAGGATGGCGCCGACGAGCTGCTTCGCAACGCCGACCTCGCGATGTACATGGCGAAGCGCAGCGGCAAGGGGCGGTGGCGTCTCTTCGAGACGTCGATGCACGAAGCGGCGCGCGACCGGCTCGAGCTCGAGGCCGACCTCCGCATCGCGCTCGACCGCAACGAGCTGCTCTTCCACTACCAGCCCGTGGTGGAGCTCGACACGGGGCACGTCGTCGGTGTCGAGGCGTTGCTGCGCTGGCGCCATCCGGTGCGCGGTCTCGTCCCCCCTCTCGCCTTCATCGGCGTCGCCGAGCAGACGGACCTCATCGTCGGCATCGGCCGCTGGGGGCTGCGCGCCGCATGCGAGCAGGTGCGCGCCTGGGATCCGATCCGGGAGCAGATGGGCGAAGAGCCGCTCACGATCGCGGTCAACCTCTCGCCTCGGCAGCTCCAGCATCCGGGGCTCGCCGAGTACGTCCGTGAAGTCCTCGAGTCGACGCAGCTCCCGCCCTCGCGCCTCGTCCTCGAGATCACCGAGAGCGCGGTGATGCAACAGAGCGAGACGACGCTCAGGACGTTGACGGCGCTCGAGGCGCTCGGTGTCGAGCTCGGGATGGACGATTTCGGCACCGGCTACTCGTCGCTCAGCCACCTCCAGCGCTTCCCGATCGACGCGCTCAAGATCGACCGGTCGTTCGTGCGCGGGCTCGGCGAGAACCGCAACGACGAAGCGCTCGTGCGCACCGTCATCGCGCTCGGCGGCACGCTCGCGCTCCGCACCGTCGCCGAGGGCGTCGAGACCGAGCAGCAGCGGCAGGCACTGACGGCCCTCGGCTGCCGCTACGGGCAGGGCTTCCTCTTCGCGAAGCCGATGGAGCCGGCGGAGCTGGCGGCACGGCTCGCGTCACCCGCCTCGTCGTCCGCCGGGCGGTAATCCCGCCGGTCGTCGGCGCGGAACAACTGGCCCGTATTTCGCCTAATATTGCGCGATGACCATTCGCGCCCTGATCCTCCTCCTGCTCGTCGCCGTTTCGGCCTGCAAGAACCAGCGTCCCAAGGCCCGCTACGTCGTGCCGTGGGGAAAGCCCGACTCGAGCTGGACGCCGCAGACCGTCGTCTCGGTGCGTGGCGTCTCCGCCGACACGGTGCGCGCCGCGATCGAGGCGCGCCTCGAGGAGGGTGCGCCGAAGCCGATGCACGAGCGCAGCTGGAAGCACGTCGTCGAGCTCTACGAGCAGTACGGCAACAGCCCGCTCTGGCTGAACGAGAACGGCCTTCGCGCCGATCGTGTGGCCGCGCTCCTGCGCGCGCTCGCCGACGCCGACCGCGACGCGCTCGGCCTGTCATCGTATCCGCTCGCCGCACTCGGACGCGCGCTCCAGAAGGCGCGTGCGCCGGGGGCGCTCTCGCCGGACGCGATCGCGAACGCCGACGTGCTGCTCACCGCGACGTACGCCGCGCTCGGTGAGGACCTGCTCACCGGCCAGACGTCGCCGCGTGCGATGTCGCAGGACTGGCACATCGATCCGCGCGAGGAGGACGTCGACAGCGCGCTCTCGGGAGTGATCCGGTCGCTCGAGCTCGACAAGGGGCTCGCCCAGTTCCGTCCCGAGGATCCGGATTACGAGGCGATGCGGAAGTATCTCGTCCAGTATCGCGAGCTCGTCGCGCGCGGCGGCTGGACGACGATACCGAAGGGGCGCGCTCTCAAGCCCGGTGAGGCCGACGATCCGGTGCGCCTGACGGCGCTGCGTGACCGCCTCGCCGCCGAGGGCTTCATCGCGGCCAACGCACGTATCCAGCCCGCACCGGCGATGCTGCAGGTTCGGGACAGCGTGGTGCCGTCGAAGCCGGGGACGGCGCTCTACGATCGCACGCTCGCCGGCGCGGTCGCGACGTATCAGTCTCGCCACGGCATCGTCGTCGACAGCATCCTCGGCGCCGAGACGGTGAGCTCGATGAACCTGCCCGCCGAGTACCGGCTGGAGCAGATCGCGGCGAATCTGGAGCGCTTCCGCTGGATGCCCCGCAACCTGGGGGAGCGCTACCTGTACGTGAACGTCCCCGCGTTCCAGCTCGTCGCGTTCGACAGCGGGCAGCAAGCGTTCGAGATGAAGGTCATCGTCGGGGCGAGCGTGGAGGACCGCAATACGCCGGTGTTCTCCGACTCGATGACGCACGTCGTCTTCCGTCCCTACTGGAACGTCACCGACGACATCGCGGACAAGGAGCTGTGGCCGGAGATCAACAAGGATCCCGGCTACATGGCGCGCAACCAGCTCGAGACCTGGCGCGAGAATGGGAAGACGAGGCTGCGGCAGTTGCCCGGTCCCAAGAACTCGCTCGGGCTGGTGAAGTTCATGTTCCCGAACGACTTCAACATCTACCTGCACGACACGCCCAACGACGAGCTGTTCGAGAAGGACGTGCGCGCCTTCAGCCATGGCTGTATCCGCGTCGAGAAGCCGGACGAGCTCGCGCAGTGGGTGCTCGGCTGGGACGCGGAGAAGGTGAAGCAGTACATGGAGGAGGGCCGCGACAACCGAACGGTGAACCTCCCGGCGAAGATCCCGGTGTACATCGTGTACTTCACGACGTACGTGGTGAACGGGCAGCTCTACTTCGGGAACGACCTGTACAAGCGCGACGCGGCGCTCGCCGACGCGGTGAAGGGCGGCGCGCTCCCGAGCGAGGAAGCGCGCCGGGCGGCGGAGATCCTGCGGCGAATGGCGGGGGCGTAGAGAGCTTCACCTTCTGGACAGCGGGGCACCGCGCGCGATAGTGTCGGAGCGCGGAATCCCCTTGGGAGCTGGGAATGGCAGCTCGCTCGCGATGGCGCGGGTACGCGCGTCACGGTCACGGAGCGGGGCGAGGTCTACAACCCGATCTTCCGCTTCGTCTCGCGATTCGTCATCGGCCACACGAAGACGCTCACCGACTACGTGAAAGCGCTCGGGCGCCGCTTCGGAAGCGAAGCGACGCCCGAGATCGTTCCGGCCAGCTGAAGGGAGCGCGGTCGCCGCGTCGGTCAGCCGGTGAGGCTATAGAATGCCGCCGCTGCGCACGCGGAAGTCGACGTTGTCGTTGATCCACTTCCAGAGCTCGGTCTGCTCCTCGGGGCGCGCGCCGGCGCGGTAGTGCTTGCGCCAGGTGCCCATCACCTCGTCGTCCACCGTCCACATGCGGACGCGGCGGCGCGGGACCTTCTTCTCCCAGTGCACGGCGACCGTCGGCCGCGGATAGAGCACCCGCACGGTGACGTTCTTCGAGAGGTATTCGAGCTTGCTGACGTCGATCTTCTTGTACTTGCTCAGCGTGTCGCCGCGCTCGTTCGGCGTGTCCGGCACGCCGTCGGTGAACATCACGACGTTGAGCGGCGACAGCACGAGGTTCTGCCGCTTCACCAGCGTC
>DATAIS010000310.1:0-10192 GCA_036262535.1 Gemmatimonadaceae bacterium
TCGAAGCCCCGCCCGTCGTCGCGGACCTCGATCGAGGCCCGCCCGTCGGTCGCGCCGGCGCGAATGACGATCTCGTTCGCGGATGCGTGCCGGATGGCGTTCTGCAGCGCCTCCTGGGCGACGCGGAAGAGCACCGAGCTCGTCTCGGGCTGGAGCTGCTCGAGCCGTGTCTCGGCGCCCTCGGCGATCTCCACCGACACCGGCGTCCCCGTCGCCTCGCTCACGGTGCGCGCCAGATAGCGCAGGCCGGCGACGAGTCCGAGGTCGTCGAGCACCCGCGGGTGCATGGTGTGCGACAGGAGCCGCACCTCTTCCATCGTATCGGCCACCGCGCCGCGAAGCGCGGCCAGTCGCCAGTGCAGATCGCCGCTCACCTCCCGTTCGAGCGCACTCAGCTGGTACGTCACCGCCGCGAGCGACTGCGCGATGCCGTCGTGCAGCTCGCGGGCGACGTTTGCCCGCTCGCGCTCGCCGGCGCTGATCACCTGGGACGCGAGCGCGCGCACCCGCGCCCGGTCCGCGATCAGCCGGTCGAGCACGAGGTTGAAGGTGCGTCCCACGCGCGCGATTCGCTCGTCGGCCACCGGTGATTCCTCGACGCGCGCACTGAAGTCGCCATCCGAAACGCGCCAAGCCGTGTCCTCGAGCGCGCGGATCGGGCGTAGCGCGATCGCGACCAGCCCAATGTTGGCGCAGAGAGCCGAGAGCAACGCGAGCGCGACCACGGTCACGACCGCTGCCCCCGCCGCGGCAGCGTGCGCGGCGGTGAGGGCGGCGAGAGCGATCAGCGCATTCGCTCCGGCGAGCTTGCCCGCCAGGGGAAAGCGCAGGAAGGCGAAGACCGCCCTCCCCAGTGGAGAGTCCGACTTGACCATGGTGCCTGAGGATAACCCGGGCGGGGGCTGGACCACGGTCGGGAGGATGGGGGAAAAAATGTAAGGGGTTACCCTACGCCACGCCCTGCGCCCGCTACCCTCTCGCCGCCCGGCGCGCGGCTGCCTTGAGCCGGCTCTGGCGCGTTCGCCGCACGCGGGACGGGGGACGCTGAGGCTTGACGTCCTTCGACGACGCCGCCCGCCCCTCGACCCGGGCGATGTACACCCCGAACACGACCTGCCGGAATGGGACCGGATCGCCGGCACGGAGAGTCTCGGGGACGATGTTGCGCAGGAGCGATCGCGCGCGGGCCGCGGTGCGCCGATCGCTCGGCGAGGTCGCATCGTCGCGGAGGATATAGTAGGTGCCGTGCACCACGACGCTCGACCAGTCGAAGACGCCGTGCACCTCGTCGATCTCGAAGGCGACATACGGCGAGTGTGAGAGCGCGTGCAGCTTCGTCCCCGCCGAGGTGCGGCCGAACAGCCACTTGCCGTCGAAGACGTAGTGAATCGGCTCGATGTCCACCTCGTTGTGGTTGAGGAAGGCCAGCCGGCCGACCGTGTTGCGTCGGAGCAGCGTCCGGCACTCAGCGGCTGTCAGATGGGTGAAGTGGGGTGCTTTCATCGCCTCCTCCCCTGGCGTACAGTCGGTCGTGCGTCGATGTCCCTGACGATGCGCCGGTCGCCGACAAGTGCGCAACCGCCCCCTCCGGGACGGCGAGGAGCGCACAGGGTGCGCGCTGCAGCAGCGTGCTCGTCACCTCCCCTCTGAGCATGCGTCCGAGCACCTCACCCTGCCGGGGTCCGGTCACGATGACGTCCGCGGTCTCGGCGACGACGCTCTCCAGGAGCCGGGCGACCGGATCCCCGGCGAGCACGCGCCGGGTCACGCGATGACTGCCGGTGTTGCTGAAGCGGGCGAGTACGCGTTCGAGCCGCGGGTGGCGCCGCGCCTCGTGCGGTACGGCCCGCGCCCACCGCCGGTCGCGCTCCTCGACCGTCACGACCTCGAGCATGCCGTCGGGCGCGACGACGTCGTTCGCCAGATGGAGCGCGGCGTCGCTCGCGGGGCTGTAGTCCATGGCGACGACGACGCGCCGCGGCGGCCACGCGAGCCACGGCGTCGCGACGAGCACCGGCGTCGTCGCCTGCCGCACGAGCGCGAGCGTCGTCGCCGCACCGGCGAGGCGGTCGACGATTCCGTGACGACACATGCCGACGATGATCAGGCTCGCGTGAATGTCGGCCGCGAACCCGGCGATGACCGTGGCGGGGATGCCTTCCTCGGCGACGGTCGGCCAGCTCGTGCAGCCCGTGACACGCGTGACCTGCTCCCGCGCCTGCACGAGCGCGAACTCGCGCCGCGCCTCCAGCCGGGGCCCGGACCAGTGCGTTTGCAAGTGCGGCAACGCCACGGAGAGCGGCGGGACGACGGTGAGCACCCACACGTGCCTGTGGTCGTGACGCGCGATCTCGCTGGCGACGCGGAGCGCCGCATCGGATTGCGGCGTACCATCGGTGGCGACGACGATCGGGCCCATCATGTTCCCTCCTTTCCGCAGCGACGCGGAGTCAGCGGCTGGCGCGCAACGCATTGACGATCACCGCCAGGTCGATCCCCTCCTGCACCAGCGCGCCCGCCACCGGCGGCAGGAAACCGAGGGCGGCGACAATCATCCCGACGCCGCTCAGCACGAGACCCGCCACGACGCTCTGCCGGGCGAGCCGCATCGTTCGCTTCCCGATCGCGATCGCATCGGCGACGCGGCCGATGTCGTCGGCGAGGACGACGACGTCCGCCGCCTCGGCGCTGATCCCGCCGCCGTGCGCGGCGAGCGCGATGCCGACGTCGGCGCGGCTGAGCGCGGGCGCATCGTTGATCCCGTCGCCGACCATCGCGACGGTCTCGCCTTCCCGGCGCAGTGCCGCCACGATCGTGTCCTTGTCCGCCGGGAGCAGGTCGCCGCGAACGTCGCTGATGCCGGCATCGTCGCCGACGGCGCGTGCGTTCACGTGGCTGTCACCGGAAAGGAGGAGCGTGCGGCGCACGCCCAACGAACGGAGGCGCTTCGCGAGCTCGCGTGTCGCCGGCCGTGGTGCGTCCGCGAACGCGATCGTCCCCGCGGGACGTCCGTCCACGGCGACGTATGCCCGCAACCGCGCGGCGCCGTCGCCGTTTCCCAGCATGTCGGTCGGCGTGCCGAGCTCCGAGGCGACGAAGCGCCGCCCGCCCACCGCGACGCGCCGGCCAGCCACGGTGCCCACGATCCCCTCCCCCGCCGACTCACGGTGGTCTTCCACCACCGGCAGCGCACCGTAGCGACGAGCCGCCTCGTCGCTGACGACGCGCGCGAGCATGTGCCCGGACGCGCCCTCGAGCGCGCCGGCGAGCACGAGAACCTCGTCCTCGAAGAAGGGTGGTCGCGCCGCGACCGCGGAGATGCTCGGCCTTCCGACGGTGAGCGTCCCTGTCTTGTCGAAGGCCGCCGTCGTCACCGTACTGAGGCGCTCCATCGCGGCGCCGTTGCGAACGATGATGCGCCGGCGCGCGGCGGAATTGATCCCACCGATGATCGCGACCGGCGGCGCGAGGATCAGCGGACAGGGCGTCGCGATGACGAGGACCGCGAGAACGCGGTCCCACTCGCCCGTCGCGACGAAGGTGACGAGGCATACGGCGAGCGTGAAGGGCGTGAACCACACCGCCCACCGATCGGCGAGGCGCTGCAGCGGCGCCTTCGACTGCTGCGCCGTCCGCACGAGCGCGACGATCTGCTCGTACTCGCTGTCCGCGGCCCGCGCCGTGGCGCGGATGGTGATCGAGCTGGCGCCGTTGCCGCTGCCGCTCATCACGAGCGCACCAGGGTGAACGGTGCGCGGCATCGGCTCGCCCGTGAGCCGCGACTCGTCGAGGTCGGAGCTTCCCTGAACGATCTCGCCGTTGCACGGGACGAGCTCGCCGGGTCGTACGAGCAGGAGATCTCCTACCGCCACCTCGCGCGCGGGAACGTCGTGGATCTGCGTCCCGTCGAGCCGATGCGCGATGCGCGGCGCGGCCGCCTCCAGCTCCCGCACCGCCGCCGAAGCACGGCGCTCGGCCCGGCGCTCCAGAGCCTCGCCGCCGCTCTGCATGACGATCACCACCAGCGCCGCGATCGGTTCGCCGAGCAGGATGCCGGCGACGATCGCGATAGACGCGACGATGTCGGCGGCGAACTGCCCACGAACGATGCGGCGCACCGTTCGCCAGACCAACGGTGCGCCGGCGGCGATCGCGAGGATCGTCAGCAGCGTGTGCCAACCCGCGGCCAGCTCAGGTACGCTGCGCATCGAAGACCACCAGGGTCTGCCCTCCCTCGTGCCCGACCCTGAGGGCGAGGTCGAGATCCGGGTCGGAGGGATCCGGCAGGATGTCGACGGCGCGGACATCGCGGACCGAGTGCGTGAGATGGGAGTCGCCGCCGGCGGCGTCGCCGAACATCACCGATATCGCCGCATCGTACGGATCGTAGGCCGCGCCGTAGAAGGCGTACCCGACAAGCTCGCTCTGCGCGCCGAACTCGAGCGAGTCGATCTCGAGCCGCGCGCGACGGCCGACGTTGCGCGAGTCGAACTCGGCAAGCCGCGCCGGCCACTCGTCGGCGGCGATCCTCGCGTCGCGGCGCGCCTCGGCGGCGGCGAGGATGGCGTCGTGCTCGGCATCGACAGCACGTCTCGGAAAGGCGAGCACCGAGCAGCTCGACGTCCGCATCATTCGACCCGACACGTCACCGGCGACGAGCCGCGCGAAGAAATCGTGGCCGTGGGGACCGACGGCGATCATGTCGACGCCCATCTCGCGGGCGAAGTCTGGGATCCGCCGCGCGGGCGTGCCACGCAACACGCGCGTCTCGACGCCCGCCTCGCCCTCGTCGCGAAGCTGCTTCGCGAGACGGCCGAGGCGCTGGATGACCCGCGCCTCGTGCAGCACGGTCCACGAGCGGTCGGGGTTCGACGCGCTGTTCGGCGGGATGACGTGCACGAGGAATACCCGCCCCCCTTCACCGACGAGCCGCACCGCGAGTCGCGCCGCGGCGATGCTCGCCTGGCCGAAGTCGATCGCGACGACGGCAGTCTGGGGGAGCGTCTCGAGTTCCGAGGCGACCGCGAGCACCGGCACCCGCGACCGGCGGATCAGTCGCAGCGCCGTCTCGCCGCCGAGCAGGCGGTCGATGAAGCGATGTCGGCCGAGTCCGACGACGATCAGGCCGGCCTCGAGCTGCTCCGCCTTCTGCGCGATGCATTCGGCTGGGTCGCCGACGGTGACGTCACAATCCCAGCAGGTACCGGGAACGGTGCGCGCGACCTGGAGACAGGCCCGCTCGCGCACCGACTCGGTGACGTGCTCGTCGAGGACCGTGTTGGCGAACGCCACCTCGAAAGCCGGGGCGGTGTTCGCGACGGGCTCGACGACCGTCAGCACGCGCACGGGGGAATGGTCGCGATCGGCGAGCAGCCGCGCGATGCGCAGCGCCGCCTCGGACTGCTCGGTGCCGTCAGTGGCGGCGAGGATCGGCGCGGCGACTGGGGGCTTCGTGAGAGGATACGCCGTGTCGCCAAACTGTTTCAGCGTGACCATGTGACCCTCCGTGTTGCGTTCTCGACGTTGCTCACGCGTCGAAGTTGCGCCTGGAGGGCGGGGCCGTCTGTCGGGCGTCCGTCGCGATCGACGCGGGAAAATCCTCGTCGGACCACGGCGCTTCCCCGACGGCGCCCGGCCCCGACGCGGCACACCTTCCGGTGCGCTACACCCACATGCACAGGAGGTCACCATGGCCACCACGGTCACGACTCGCGAAATGCAGCGCGAGGCCCTGCGCGTCTCGGCACCCCCAGCCACCATGCGAGCAGCGGTGTTCCTCGGCAAGGATCGCATCGAGCTCCAGGAGCGTGAGGTGCCGGCGATCGGACCATTCGACGCGCTGCTGCGCGTGACGACGACGACGATCTGCGGAACCGACGTGCACATCCTGCGCGGCGAGTACCCCGTCGAGCCCGGCCGCATCGTCGGGCACGAGCCGATCGGCGTCATCGCAGCGCTCGGGAGCGCGGTCACGGGGTACGCGGTCGGCGAGCGGGTTCTCGTCGGCGCGATCACGCCCTGCGGCCAGTGCAACAGCTGTCTCGCAGGCTACCACTCGCAATGCGGGGGCAAGCCGATCGGCGGCTGGCGGCTCGGCAACACGATCGACGGCTGCCAGGCGGAATACGTGAGAATTCCCGACGCCCAGGCAAACCTTACCCGCATTCCGGACGTCCTAACCGATGAGCAGGTGCTCATGTGCCCCGACATCATGAGCACGGGGTTTGGCGGCGCCGAACGGGGAGTGAAGATCGGTGACACGGTCGCGGTCTTCGCGCAGGGTCCGATCGGGATCTGCGCCACCGCGGGGGCGCGGCTCAGCGGGGCCGCCCTCGTCATCGGCGTCGAGGGAGTCGCGGCGCGCGCCGCGGTCGCGCGGCGCATGGGGGCGGACATCGTCGTCGACCCGAAGGCGGAGGATCCGGTGGAGACCATCCTCGACCTGACCGAGGGTCGCGGCGTCGACGTCGCGATCGAAGCGCTCGGACGTCAGGAGACGTTCGAGAACTGCCTGCGGGTGCTGCGTCCGGGTGGGATCCTGTCGAGCCTCGGCGTCTACTCCGGGAAGCTCACGGTGCCGCTCGACGCGTTCGCCGCCGGGCTCGGCGATCACACGATCGTGACGACGCTCTGCAAGGGCGGCAAGGAGCGCATGCGGCGCCTCGTCTCGCTCGTCGCGTCGGGCCGGGTCGATACGCGCCCGCTCGTCACGCACCGGTTCACCCTCGACGACATCGCCGCCGCGTACGACCTCTTCTCCGCCCAGCGCGACGGCGTGATCAAGGTCGCGATCACGCCCTGACGGCGCCGTCGCCAGCATGCGCGCCAACGCGCGCGGGAGGTTCTCATGCGAGCACGTGGACGCACCCTGGCGGCTGTCCTGCTGGCGACGTCTGGCATCGCCTGTTCCCGGGCACGACCCGATCCCGTGTCGCTGACGGGCGATCAGGTCGAGATGCAGAAGCTCGCCGGGTCGTGGAGCGGTGAGTACAGCGGCGTCGAATCGGGGCGGTCGGGCAGCATCGTGTTCGTCCTGAAGGCGGACGAGCAGCGCGCGTACGGCGACGTGGTGATGACGGCGAAGCCGATCGTGGTGCAGACCCGCGACCCGTCGATCCCGGTCTCGGCGACGGCGGGTGCTCAGGCGGCGCAGACCCTGACGATCAACTTCGTTCGCGTCGCCGACGGCGGCGTGAGCGGGCGCCTCGCCCCCTACCTCGATCCGAGCCTCGGGGTGACGGTAGAGACCACCTTCATCGGCCGGCTCGTCGCCCCGGATCGGCTCGAGGGAACGTTCACGACGACCGGGCCCGGCAACACCGTCCACCATGGACGCTGGAGAGTGACGCGCGTTCGTTAGGGAGCATCGATGCGCCACGGGGCACGAGCCGTTCAGCGGCTCGTGCCCCGTGGCCGTTCATCGAGACGTGGCGGCTCACCCGGGACGCTCGTCACTTGCCGTCGAAGACGTACCGCCGGGCGGTGAGCCGCCCATCCGCCACCGCACGCACGATGTCGCTCGCCGAGACGACGCCGAGCAGGCGCCCGTCCTTCACGACGAGCACGCGCTGCTCGCCGTAGCGGCGCATCATGTCCGCCGCCGCGGTGACGGGCGCGTCCGGGCCGAGAACGCAGAGCGTCGCCGACATCGCGTCGGAGACGACGTGGTCGCCGAAGACGTCGCGGCTCCAGCCCGCCTCGCGCTCGAAGCGCTCGGCGAGGTCCGATTCGTCCTCGGGCCAGAGGTCGACGAAGTAGCTCGCGCCGTCGTCGTCGTCGAACTCGCGCTCGTCCTCGACGGCGATCGCTTGCGGCTCCATCGCGGCGTCGGGCTTGACCGCCCCGAGAAAGGTCAGCAGGTCGTTCGTCGTGATGACGCCGATGACCTTGCCCGCGGCCACGACGGGCATCCCCGTGACCTTGTGCTTCGCGAGCAGCTCGACGACGTCGCGCAGTGAGAGCTCGGGGCTGACGGTGAGCACCTGCCTGGTCATGATGTCGCGCAGTCTGAGCATCCGGCCCTCCTTAGCCTTGGCCGGCGGCGAGCGCCGCTTCCCGTTGTGGGATGTCGTTCGGCTCGGCGATGATCACGTCTTCCGGGGCGGTCACGACCAGCACCGGGCGCGTCGAGCCGCGGAGCACGTCTCGCGCGACGCTCCCGAGTAGCGCCTGGCGCACACGCCCGGTGCCCCGGCTGCCGACGACGATCAGGTCGGCCGCGAGTCGCTCGCCGACCGCAAGGATCTCGGTCGCCGGGTCGCCGAACGCGACCTGACTCGACGCGATCGTCTCCGGAGCGCGAGCGCGAAGCACCCGCTCCAGCCATCGGGCCGTTTCGTCCCGCAATTCGGTCCGCACGCGCGCGTCGTCGAAGTAGTCGCCCGTCGCCCGCGCCGCCGCGGAGGAGAGCATGTGGCCGAGGACCGCGTCGCTGAGCACGTGCACGGCGGTGACGCGCTCGCCTCCGTTCACGCAGACCGTGCGCGTCCACTCGACGACGCGCGCGATGTCCGGACCGTCGTCGAGAGCGACGAGGATTTGCCGCGGCACCCCACCCGAGGCGCCGAAGGCGAGGAGCACCGGTACCGGCGCCTGGCGCACGAGGCGCTCCGCGGTCGTTCCCAATCGGCCCCAGCGCCCGACGTTCACCCCGTGCTTGCCGACGATGATGAGGTCCGCGCCGTACTCGCGTGCGACGTCGGCGATCTGTGCCGCGGGATCGCCGACGCGGACCTCCAGCCAGTGACGCCGCTCTCCGAAGGTGAGGCTCACCTCCCGCAGCCGTTTCTCCGCCCCCGCGCGCGCCGCCTCGATCAGCTGTGGCGCCGGCTCGTAGCGGCGGCGCAGGAACCCCGGCGTCTCGGGGACCTCGAGAACGTGCACGAGCACGAGTTCGGCGCCAGGCGCGAGGTAGCTCGCTGCCCAGCGTTCGGCGTTGATCGCCGGGTCGGTGAAGTCGACACCGATGACCGCGCGCTTGATCTCCCGCATTGTCCCCTCCGTGATCGTTCCATGCGCACGCTACCACGCGCGGCGCGCCCGACAATCAGCGAAAGCCGCTCGCACCGTGCGGTAATCCCCGATCACGGCGCGCACGGCTTCATGCCAACGTTTCTCACCGCTCGAGGAGGGTGAAGGACCCATGCGGCGTCTCGGCTGGATCCTCATTATGGTGGTCGCCCTCGCGACCTGGCTGCTCGTCGCCGCGCAGCTCGCGCCCGATCACGCCGCGCTCGGCATCGTCTACCTGATTCCCTTCGCCGCCCCGGGCGCGATGATCGGTATCGCCATCGGCTGGTTGTCGCACGTCTTCGTCCCGGACACGTTCACCTGGCGGCGGGGACGGAAGGCGGCGTCGCTCGGCGCGGCGCTCCTCCCGCCCTGGCTCGCGCTCCTCGTCGCGATCACGGGGATGACGATCGCCGGCGGGGTCGCGATCGTCGTCGGTGGCGCATGGATCGTATTCATCGTTGGCGTGGGCGCCGCGGTGGGCCGCTGGGCGGATGACCACTTCTCTCACGCCGGGATTCGCGACCGCGTGCGCGAGATGGCCCGACGCACCCTGCAGCTTCGCGTGCGCCGCCCCGAGCGACGCATTGCACGGCGGCTCACGGGGATGTTCGAGCGTGGGGTGCTGACGCGCGAGGCGGTACCGCGAAGCGAGCGCGCCCCCGGGGTCCCGCGAGCGCCACGAGCGAGCGGGCACAACGAACCGTCGCAGGCGCCGTGACGGGGCGCCGCCGGATCGGCGGCGCCCCGTCACCGTTTCCGTCGGGACTACCGGAAGTGATACGCCAGCCCGAAGGTGAGACCGGCGTCCGTCCGCGTGTGCGACTTCCCGCCCGCCATCGGTGAGCGATAGCAGAAGACGTTCTCGCGTCCTTCGACGCGGAAGGCCACCCGATGGAGCTGGAATTCCGTGCCGAGTGCGCCGTAGCCGGAGGCGCATGTCCTCGTCGAGAGTTCCGATGCCTTGAAGGAATACGTTCGCGCGCCGGCACCGAATCCGACGAATGGCCTGATCGTCCACTCGGGCTCGAAGGGGCGGACCATGCTCCACTCCATTCCGGCGTCGTACGCATAGACGTTCACGTTGTTGTCGGAAACGCGGTACCGGGTCTGACCGGGAATCCACCCGAAGCTGCCGAGCAGGTGGAACGTCGGCCGGAGCTCGAAGCCGAGCTGGAGGCCG
>DATAIS010000311.1:0-10713 GCA_036262535.1 Gemmatimonadaceae bacterium
CGTGGTCGCGACTGGGGTGGAGCACTCATCGTCGCGCCGCCTTCGGCTGCGGGGTCGGTGTGGCTGCGCCGCTTCGCCCCGATCTCCACCGGCTTCGCCTCGGGATGGATGCGCATCCGCGGTGCGCGGCGACGCCGCTCGCTCGACCGCGGCTTCGTCCTCTCTGACCACGTGGACTGGCCGTCGCTGCTCGCGGCCATCGCCGCGACCGAGGCGACGCGGGTCTTCGTGACGCACGGCTACCGCGAGCCGGTCGTTCGCTGGCTGCTCGAGAAGGGGCTCGAGGCGCACGCGCTCGCGAGCCGGTGGGAGGGCGAACCCGAAGGCGAGCCGGCGGGCGAGGACGAAGCGCATGAAGGAACCTCCAGCGTCTCCGACGCCGAGGCGATCGAAGCGATGGGCGAGGACGCGTCGACATGAAGCGTTTCGCTCACCTGTTCGCGGAGCTCGACGAGACCACGCGCACCAACGACAAGGTCGATGCGATGGTGCGCTACTTCCGCGAGGCGCCGCCGGCTGACGCGGCGTGGGCGGTGCACTTCCTCAGCGGCGGCCGCCCCAAGCGCCTCATCGGCGCGCGGCTCCTCGCGGAGTGGGCGATGGAGGTCGCCGACGTTCCTGCGTGGCTCTTCGAGGAAGGCTACCACGCGGTGGGCGACCTCGCCGAGGCGATCTCGCTTCTCCTTCCGGCGGCGACGCAGCCGGAGGAGCTGCCACTCCACGTCTGGATCGAGCAGCGGCTCCTCGCGCTCGCGGGCCAGGACGAGGACGTCCAGCGCGAGACGATGCTCGCGGCATGGCGCACGCTCGACGGCGTCGAACGCTTCGTCTGGAACAAGCTGATCACGGGGGGCTTCCGCGTCGGCGTCTCGCAGCAGCTCGTCATCCGCGCACTGGCGCGGGCGACGGGCGTGGACGAGGGCACGGTCGCGCATCGTCTCTCGGGGAGCTGGGAACCCCGCGCCGAATCCTTCCTCAGGCTCGGCGCCACCGACATCGTCGACGCCGACCGCTCGCGTCCCTACCCCTTCTTCCTCGCCTACCCGCTCGAGGACGAGCTCGCGGCGTTAGGCAGCGCCGACGACTGGCAGACGGAGTGGAAGTGGGACGGAATCCGTTCGCAGGTCATCCGCCGCGACGGCTGCACCTGGATCTGGTCGCGCGGCGAGGAGCTCGTGACGGACCGATTCCCGGAGCTCGCCGAGGCGGCAGCGCTGCTACCCGACGGCACCGTGATCGACGGCGAGATCATGCCCTGGCGGGCGCGCGCCGGCGGCGCGCCGCACGAGCACGAGGATCATCCCCTGCCCTTCGCGCAGCTGCAGCGCCGCATCGGCCGCAAGCAGCTCGGGCCGAAGATCCTCGCGGAGGTGCCCGTCGTCGTCGTCGCCTATGACCTGCTCGAGCTGACTGGCGAGGACCTGCGCGGGCGTCCGCTCTCCGCACGACGCGCGCTGCTCGAGGAGCTTCTCGCGCGGCCGGGGCTCGGCGCACGGTTCGTTCCCTCTCCGATGGTCGCGCCGCGCGAGTGGGAGGCGGTCAGCGCCGCGTGGAAGGGCGCGCGCGAACGCGGCGCCGAGGGGTTGATGTTGAAGCGCCTCGACAGCCCGTACGGAGTCGGGCGCCGGCGCGGTCCCTGGTGGAAGTGGAAGGTGCACCCGTACACCGCCGACGCGGTGATGATCTACGCGCAGCCCGGGCACGGACGCCGCGCGTCGCTGCACACCGACTACACGTTCGGGGTGTGGGACGGCGAATCCCTCGTCCCGTTCGCCAAGGCATACACCGGGCTCACCGACGCCGAGATCCGCGAGCTCGACGGATGGATCCGGCGCAACACCGTCGAGAAGTTCGGCCCCGTACGCTCGGTGCGCCCGGAGCAGGTGTTCGAGCTCGCCTTCGAGGGAATCCAGCGCTCGCCCCGGCACAAGTCGGGCGTCGCGGTGCGCTTTCCACGGATTCTCCGCTGGCGCACCGACAAGAATCCCGAGGACGCCGATTCGCTCGATACGCTTCGCGCCCTCATGGACGCGAAGTGAGCGCCGCGCCGCGCCTGCTCGACGCCGCCGAGCGCTGGTTCCTTGCCCGCGGATGGACCCCTTTCTCCTTCCAGCGCGAGGTGTGGGATGCCTACGCGCGCGGCGAGAGCGGGCTCATTCACGCGGCGACGGGAACCGGGAAGACATACGCCGCATGGTGGGCCGCGCTCGTGGAGTGGCTCGGCGAGCAGCCGCGCGGTGCGCGGGCCGACGAGGATGGCTCGCCCGCGCGCGGACGCGCGCGCCGCGATGCGTCGCCCCCGCTGCGCGTGCTCTGGGTGACGCCGCTGCGCGCGCTCGCCGCCGATACCGAAGACGCGCTCCGCGCGCCCCTGATATCGTTAGGCATCCCGTGGAGCCTCGAGTCGCGCACCGGCGACACCACACCCGGCGTGCGCGCCCGGCAGGGTCGCCGTCTCCCGACCGCGCTCGTGACGACCCCCGAAAGCCTCGCCCTGCTCATCTCGCGAGAAGATGCCGCGGGCCTCTTCGCCGACCTCCGCCTGGTCGTCATCGATGAATGGCACGAGCTCCTCGGAACGAAGCGCGGGGTGCAGACGGAGCTCTGCCTCGCACGACTGCGGGCGCTCCAGCCGGAGCTTCGCACCTGGGGCCTGTCGGCGACGATCGGCAACCTCGATGAGGCGGCGCGCGCGCTGCTCGGCGTCGCGGCGGCACCGGGGAGCTGGCGGATCGTTCGCGGCGTCGAGCCCAAGCGCATCGTCGTCGACGCGCTCATCCCGCCGGTGATCGAGCGCTTTCCGTGGGCGGGGCACCTCGGTACGCAGATGGTGCCGCAGGTCGTCGAAGCCATCGACGAGGGCGCCACCGCGATCGTCTTCACGAACACGCGCTCACAGACGGAGCTCTGGTATCAGGCGATCCTCGACGCCCGCCCCGACTGGGCGGGGCGGATCGCGCTGCATCACGGATCGCTCGACCGGAAGCGGCGCGAGTGGGTCGAGGAGGGGCTCCGTTCGGGAGAGCTGCGCTGCGTCGTCGCGACGTCGAGCCTCGACCTCGGCGTCGACTTCTCACCGGTGGACCGCGTGCTCCAGATCGGGAGCCCGAAGGGAGTCGCGCGACTCGTGCAGCGCGCGGGGCGCAGCGGCCACAGGCCGGGTAGCCCGAGCCGCGTCAGCTGCGTGCCGACCCACGCGCTCGAGCTGGTGGAAGTCGCCGCGGCGCGGGACGGCGTCGAACGGGGGGCGATCGAGTCGCGCCCGCTGCTCGACCGGCCGCTCGACGTCCTCGTCCAGCACGTCGTCACCGTCGCCCTCGGGGGCGGGATCGAGCCCGACGCGCTGCTGCGTGAGGTACGCTCGACGCTCGCCTACGCCGCGCTCCGCGACGAGGAGTGGCGCTGGGTGCTGGATTTCGTCGTGCACGGCGGCGAGGCGCTGCGCGCCTATCCCGAGTACGCGCGCGCGGAGCTCGACGAGCGCGGGCGGCTCGTCGTCGAGAACCGCGAGATCGCGCGCCGCCACCGCCAGTCCATCGGCACCATCGTCAGCGACGCCCAGATCGCGGTCCAGTACCTGCGCGGCGGCGCGTTAGGCAGCGTCGAGGAGTCGTTCGTCGCCAGGCTGAAACCTGGAGACCGGTTCGTCTTCGCTGGCAAGCCCCTCGAGTTCGTGCGCGTACGCGACATGAAAGCCTGGGTGCGGCGGGCTGCCTCGCCCAAGGGGGTAGTCCCACGCTGGATGGGGAGCCGGCTTCCACTCTCGCGGACGCTCGCCGAGTTGCTGCGCGCGCGCCTCGACGAAGCGGCGCGAGGCATCTACCGCGACGCCGAGATGGCGGCGGTGCGCCCCATCCTCGAGATCCAGGCGAAATGGTCGCGGATTCCGCGCAGCGACGAGATCCTCATCGAGCGGGTGAAGACGCGCGAGGGGTATCACCTTTTCCTCTTCCCCTTCGAGGGCCGTCTCGTTCACGAGGGACTCGCCGCGCTGCTGGCGTGGCGCATCTCGCGCCAGGAGGAGATCACCTTCTCGCTCGCCGCCAACGACTACGGCGTCGAGCTCCTCGCGCCGCGCGAGGCACCGCTCGAGCGCGCGCTGGAGGCAGGACTGCTCTCGGCCGACAATCTCCTCGACGACGTTCCGGCGTCGCTCAACGCGACCGAGATGGCGAAGCGGCAGTTCCGCGAGATCGCGCGCGTCGCGGGTCTGGTCTTCCCGGGATTGCCGCGCTCGGGAAAGACGGCGCGGCAGCTCCAGGCTTCCAGTGGGCTCTTCTTCGACGTCTTCCAGCGCTACGACCCGGGAAACCTTCTCCTCTCACAGGCGCATCGTGAGGTGCTCGAGCGCCAGCTCGAGACGAGCCGACTGGGGCGGCTGCTGGAGCGGCTCGAGCGCTCGCGCGTCGTGATCACGGAGCCGCGGCGCACGCCGCCCCTGGCGTTCCCACTGCTCGTGGACCGCGCCCGCGACCGGCTCTCGTCCGAGTCGCTCGCCGACCGAGTGCGGCGCATGCAGCTCGCCCTCGAGCGGGCGGCGGGATGAACGAGCGCGGTGCGGTCGCGATCGAGCTGTGCGGCGAGCGGCTCCAGCTCCTTCCGGAGCGCGCGCTCTACTGGGAGCGCACTGCCACGCTGCTCGTCGCCGACGCGCACTTCGGAAAGGCGGCGAGCTTCCGCGCGCTCGGCGTCGCCGTTCCCGGCGGCACGACAGGCGGCACGCTCGCGCGCCTCGACGCGGCGCTCGACCGCACGAGCGCGCGGCGGCTGGTCTTTCTCGGTGATCTGCTGCATGCGCGGGAAGGCAGGACCGACGCGACCTTCCGTGCGCTCGCCGGGTGGAAGTCGGCACGGTCTGGACTCGAGTGGACGCTCGTTCGCGGAAACCACGACCGTCGCGCCGGTGATCCACCAGCCGAGCTCGGGATCGGCTGCCGCGATGAGCCGGTGCTCGAGCGCCCCTTCGTGCTCGCGCACGCGCCGAAGCCCTCGCGCGAAGGGTACGTACTCGGGGGACACCTGCACCCGGCGGCGGAGCTCTCCGGAGAAGGTCGCGCCCGCGAGCGGCTCCCCTGCTTCTGGGTCCGCCCCGACGTGACCGTCCTGCCGGCCCTTGGCGAGTTCACCGGTGTCGCAAGCATAGCCGCGGCCGCTGGGGACTCGGTCTATGCGGTCGCGGAGGGCGAGGTCGTTCGTATATTGAGGGCATGAGGCTCGCTCGCACGCTCGGATTGCTGGCGCTCGCCATGATGACGATGCCGTCGCTGGCTGCGGCGCAGGCGCGCCCGCGCACGATACAGAGCACCGCCGCTGGCTCGATCGCGCGCGACTCCGTCTACAGTGAGCTCCAGGTCGAGCAGCCCGCGGAGCCGGTCGCCGACAACAAGCTCCCCGACTTTCCGCTCGCGCTTCGACAGGCGGGGATCGAGGGCAACGTCGTCGCGCAGTTCGTGGTCCGTCCCGACGGCACCGTCGACCGGACGTCGGTCCGGATCATGTCCTCCTCGCATCCGGGGTTCGTCGATCCCGTGCGCGACGCGATCCCCGCTCTCCGCTACCAGCCCGCACGGATCCACGGGCGCGCTGTCAGCCAGCTCGTCCAGCAGCCGTTCGTCTTCTCGCTGAACCGCTGATCGCTCGCCGCCGATGACCCCGATCGTCGTCGCGATCCTCGCGACGATCCTCGCGGCGCTGCGTGTCTTCACGCTGGTCGGTGTCGGCAAGCTGGTCCTGCGCAGCGTCCGTCCGGCATATCTCGCCGTCCCGCTCGCGATCCTCGTCGCCGGGGGGATCCTCGGCGCGATGTACTCGCTGCTCTCCTTGCTCGGCGCGCTTCCCGTCGCATATGCGCTCGATGCCGCGCTCGCCGGCGTTGCGATCGCCCGCCGGCGGCGCGCGACGACGCAGGCGCTTCGTCAGCTGTGGGCGCCATTCGGCGAAGCGCTGCGCGGGTGGTGGCCGGCGCGCATCGCCGCCGTCGGTGTGACGCTGATCTACTGGCTGAACGCCGCGACGCCGCCCCGCGACACCGACTCCCTGCGCTACCATCTCGCGCACATGGCGCAGATCGCGCGCGACGGGGTGTGGAATCCACTCGCGATCGTCCATTACGCATTTCCCTTCGGCTGGCAGACGACTTACCTCCCCTTCGTCGCGCTCGGAGTGCCCGAAGCGGTGCAGCTCGCGAACGCCGGACTCTGGCTGCTCGGCGCCGCGGCGATCGCGACGTGGCGCAGCCGCACGAGGGCGCTCGCCCCCGCGGAACTGCTCATGATGGGCGCGATCGCGCTTCACCCCGCGATCGCGACGACCGTTACGACGGCTTCGGTGGACGCCTATTCGCTCTTCCTCGCGCTGAGCGTGATCCTCCTCCTCATCGGGACATCACTCGGGGACAGTGTCGAGGCGAGGGCGCTCGGCTTCGCGGCGTGGATCGGTGCACAGAGCCGCTACCAGGCGGTGGCGATCGGGATCGCGACGACGGCGGTGGTACTCGCGGCGACGATCGCCGCCGCCGCGCGCGGTCGGCACGTCGCCGCACTCCGCAGTCTCGCGCACTACGTGCGCGGCGCGGCGCTCGCGCTGGTGCTCGCCGCTCCCTTCTACGTCGTGAACTTCGTCGCGTTCTCGAACCCCTTCTGGCCGCTCGGCCGGCTTCCCGATCCGCCGACGGCGCCGGCGGACGTCGTCGCCGCGCATTTCGTGCGTGCCTGGTCGGGTCGTCTCACGGCGGACTATCTCGGGGAGTCGCTCGTCCGACTGGTCACCGACCTGATCTCCTTCCCGCTGCCGCTGCTCGCGCTCGGCGCGATCGTCATCGGGCTCGCGGGTCGCGCGCGCTCCGGTCGCGTCGCCGCGCTCTGGGGCGTCGCCTTCTTCGTGACGTGGGCGCTCGCGCAACCGCTGCTCTACCCGCGCTTCGCGCTCTATCTCGTCCCCGTCCTCGTCGTCGTGGCGCTTCCCCTCGTCTCGCGCGCCGAAGAGCTTGGCGGCTGGTGGCGCCCTCTCGTGCGCGGCATCGGCTCGGTCGGCATCGCCGCGTTCGGCGCCTACGCGCTGGTCTACACCACGATCCCCGCGAGGTATCTCGCCACCGCGGACGAGACCACCTACCACGAGTTCACCTGGTACTTCCCGGTGTACCGCTGGGCGAATGACGAGACGCGAGCCGACGCGCGTCTGCTCGTCGTCGTCGGCGCCGCCGAGAGCTACTACCTGGACCGCTACTACCGGCGCGCGGATCCGGCGTCGAGCGCGGTGGTGGACTGGCGGCGCGTGCGCAACGGCGAGGAGCTGCGTGCGCTGATGGAGCGCGCCCGCTTCGATTATCTGGTCTACGAGGAACGGGACTGGTCGCGCGACCCGGGGGGGATCGAGATGACCCGCGCGGTCGCCGACGGGCTGGCGCGCGGCTCGCTGCGCGAGGAGCGACGTTTCCGGCTCCCATTCACCCGCAGCCGATTCCGCCGCGAGCGGGCGCCCGAAGAGCGCAACGTCATCGTGCTCCGACGTTTGTAGCGCTTCGGACTTAATTTCCGTCGGGGATTTGTTCGGTGTTCAGGGATCGTGCACCGAACGCAGCGCGGCGCCGCGGGTACGAGAGGCATCCCCCTTGCCAGTTTTCCACATCGTGGCGCTTCATCTCGTCTCCATCGTCCGCGCGATCGTGCAGGAGCTGCACATCGCGTTCGGCACCGGCCGCGTCAGCCCGACGCTCGACGCCGCCGTGGTCGCGCACGCCGCCTACTGGCGCGCGCGCGGCGTGCCGCTCGACGAGACGCGGCGCCTAACGGCGAAGCTGCTCGTCGAAGCGGGGTATCCGCTCTGCGCGCCGCGGTGGGACAACGAGGTGCCACGCGCCGACATCGCGGCCGACGTCATGGGCACCTGCGCGCGCGTCTACGATCGGAGCTGGGACGAGGACGCCGCGACGCGGCTCGACGGGCCGGAGCGCTACGCCGAGCTGCGCTGGGCCGTCGGCCTCTAGCGACACACCCACATCACGGACTGGTCGTCGCCGGCACGCGCGCCCGCGCGGCCGCGACGATCTGCTTCACCTCCGCGAGCAGTGTCGGACCGTGGTATGGTATCCCGTCCTTGATCGTCCACTGCACCCCGCCGGCGTGGACGACGCGGCCGTCGCGCACGACGTCGACGCCGGTCGGGTAGAACACCTTCAGGTCCTCGAGCGGATTGCCGTCGACCACGACCAGGTCGGCGAGGTAGCCGGCGCGCACCCGTCCGAGCTCGGATTCGCGCCCGAGGATGCGCGCGTTGTTGCCCGTCGCGTGCTGCACGACCTTCGGCGTCGGGAACCCCGCCTCCTGGTGCAGCTCCAGCTCGCGCACGAGGCCGAAGCCGTACATCTGGTAGATGAAGCCAGCGTCGTCACCGGCCCCGATGACGCCGCCCTTGCGCTCGAACTCGCGAAGCGCCGCCATCCAGATGCGGTAGTTCTCCTTCCAGTACGTCTCGTCGGTGGAGGACCAGCCGAAGAAATACGACCCGTGATTGGCCGCGTCGGGGCGGAAGTACGCCTCGAGCGTCGGATGCAGATAGTCGCGGAACCAGGGCTGCGTCTGCGCGCGCTGGAGGTCGCGGCTCGCCTCGTAGATGTCCAGCGTCGGCACCCAGGCGACCTTCGCGGCGACCATCGCCGCGAGCACCGAATCGAGCCGCGCCGGATCGGCCTCGCGCCAGAGCCGACCCGCCCATCGGAAGCGGTCGGTCTCGTCGCGATAGTTGTAGTCGGAGGGAAAGTGCTGCACACCGTCGGCGAGCGCCGCGTCGGGGATGCCGTACCAGTGCTCGATGCTCGTCGTGCCGTAGCGGACGTCGTCCCAGGCGGTGGTCTCCTCGACGCCCGCGTGGTGCGCGACGCGAAGTCCGACCCTCTTCGCCTCGTCGAGCATCGCAGCCATGATGTCGCGGTCGAGACCGAGGATCTTGATCCCGTCGGCGCCCATCGCCTTCAGCTCGCGAACGCGCGCGCGCGCCTGATCGGCATTCTGCGGAACCGGCGGATTGGAGAACCGCGCGTACACGAAGATGCGCGGCGCCGCGACCTCGCCGCGCGCCGAGCGGTCGCGCATGGCGATGATCTTCGCCGTGGTGTCGGCGCCGACCTCGCGCACGCTGGTGATTCCGCACGCGAGCCAGAGCTTCAACGTGTAGTCGAAGGGTTGGGGGACGCCGGCGCGCTCGTCCTGGAGATGGGCATGGGCGTCGATGAGTCCGGGGAGCACGAACTTTCCCGTCGCGTCGATCTCGGTCGCCGCAGTCGGACGTCGCGCCGTCCCCGACCGCACGGCGACTGGATCGAGCCAGACGATGCGCGCGATCCGGTTCCCCTCGATGAGGATGTCGGCCGGTCCCCTGGCCGGCGTGCCGTTCCCGTCGACGATGGTGGCGTTGCGGATCGCGAGCGACGCCGCGCGGACCCCATGCGCGGGTGCCTGCGATGCGGCCAGCGCCGGCAGCGCGGCGGCGCAGAATGCGAGTAGTGTTCGTGTCATGGCAGGAGCGGTGACTCGCCAACATATTTTCGCGGCGACGCCGTCACCAGATCGCCGACAGACTTCATGATCCGAATCGCCAGGGCCACAAGAGCAGCGCTCGTCCTCCTCGTCATCACCGCCGCGGCCACGTCGTGCGGCCGCGAGCCCCCGCCGGTCGAGGAGCTCTATGCGACGCGGATGCTCGGACTCGGACATCTGCAGCGCAACGAGCTCGCCGAGGCGGAGACCGAGTTCCGGAAGCTCACCGAGCTCGCCCCGGACGACGCCTTCGGCCACGCCTACCTCGGCCTCACCTGGCTTCAGGCCGCGCGTTTTCCCGACGCCGAGCGCGAGCTGGAGCGCGCGCGGAAGCTCGAGCCCCGCAGCGCCGAGATCGGTCTGATGCTGTCGCGGCTTTACTCGCTCACCGATCGCGCTGACGACGCGCGGAAGGTGCTCGAGCAGCTGCGTCGCGACTCGACGACCGACGCACACGTGCTTTACGCGCTGGCGCAGCTCGATTCGGCCCAGCGTGACCCCGCTGCCGCCGCGCGCTACGCCGACCGGCTGCGCGACGTCCTCGTCGTCGCCCCGGCGAATCTCGTCGCTCGCCTCGAGCTCGTGGACGTGCTCGCCCGGCGAGGCGAGGCGGACAGCGTCGTCCGGCATCTCGAGGAGGTGCGCCGCATCCCGCCGGAGCTGCCGCGTGAGGCGCGGGTACGGCTCGACAGCACGATCGCGCTGCTCCGCGCCGGAAAGTCCGCCGAGGCACGCTCGACGCTCGACCGCTTCATCGCCCTCGCCGAGGTGACGGCCGCCTATCAGGCGTCGCTGGAAGAGGTGCGGTGGAGCGAGGGGCCGATTCCGGGTCGCCTCGTGCTCAACTTCGCGCCGCAGGACTTCGTGTCGGTGCACGGCGTCCGCGATCGTCCCGCGGTGGACGTGGTGAAGTTCGTGGACGTGACGGCGGAGGCGGGCTTCGTCGAGAAAGCTCCGCCGCCCGGTTCCGGGGGCGGGGCGTCATCGCCGGTGGCCGCGCTCGCCGCCGGCGACGTCGACGGCGACGGCAGCGACGATCTCGTCGTTTCGGCGATTGCCGACCCGCGCATGCTTCGCGTCTACAACGTTCAGGGCGGCTTCGTGCGCGACGTGACAGCGCGGACGTCGCTGTCCCTTCCCGGCGGGGCGACCTTTGCCACCTTCGTCGATTACGACA
>DATAIS010000312.1:0-5569 GCA_036262535.1 Gemmatimonadaceae bacterium
GGCAGCGCGGGAACGGCGACCGGCACGACGCTGACCAACGCGCAGGCGGCGGCCCGCATCTACAACTACCAGAAGTTCGCCTTCACGCTCGGCTGGCAGAGCAACGTCTTCGCGCTGCTGAAGGGCAACTTCCTCCAGAACCGCGCGGCGGAGCTCGAGCGGCGTCGCCAGGAGCTGCTCGCGGAGATCACGCGGCGGCAGCAGCGCATCGCCGCACTGGAGCTCGAGATCAATCGATATGAGGCACAGAATCTGCTTGAGCTCGAACAGCGGCGAGCCCAGGCAGAAGCGGAGCTTCGCCAGGAGCGCGAGGCACTGCAGCGGCTGGAGGAGCGTTTGCGGCGAGTCGAATCGCAGACGACCCCTCCGCCCAGCAGCACCCCGCCAAGCACGCCACCCGTGCGTTGACCCGAAGCGAACGTAGATACCCTCAGAGCAGAGACGTGCGATGAAGCGAATGATCGTGGCCGTCATGGCAGGGCTCGCGCTGGCGAGCGCCGGACGCGCCGGTGCGCAGGACGTCCAGCAGCAGGCGTACGCGTCCAAGCGCGCGGAGCTCGTCAAGGAGCTCGAGGAAGCGCAGAAGGCGCTCTCCGACCTGCGGGCGCAGCGCGTCCAGCTCCAGGCGCGGATCGAGAACGTCATCGCCAACATGATGCAGCAGCGGGCGCAGGCGCTGCTCATGAGCAACGAGATGAACGCGCTGCAGCAGCTCGACGCGATGCTGACGTCGTCCCAGGACAACCTGCTCGCGCAGCGCGACCGGTTCACGACGATCTCGGACGCCGTGCGTCGCCGGTCGGGATCGATGCTCGTCGTGCTGCTCCGTGCGGACTCGTCGACGAGCGCGCAGCTGCTGAACCAGGCGACGCTGTCGGTCGACAACGCGCAGGTCGAGGCGCGGACCTATACGGTGATGTCGAACAACGCGCTCTCGTTGGGCGCCGTCGACCAGCTGTATCGCGCCAACGTGCTGCCGACCGGGCACACGGTGACGCTGCAGCTGACGGTGAACGGACAACCGCAGACGCAGACGCTGAACGTCGCGGCGCAGGGCGAGACGGTAACGTACGTCCAGTTCGCGGTCCGCAACGGCCAGCTCGTCGCCACGACGTGGACGAGCCGCGGCACGACACCTTTCTGAGCGCGAGCGCAGAGTGATCATGCTTCGCACAGCCAGCCTGGCGGCGCTCGTCGCCGGCGCCGTGCCGCTCGCGGCGCAGGTGACCCCGACGCCGGCTCGTCCCGATTCCGCCTCGCCGGCGGCCACGGTCGCGACAACGGTGGACAGCGCCATGCGCCGCGACAGCTCGATCACGCCGACGGCTGACCAGCCGCGGGGGGTCGACGCCGAGATCCGCGTCGCCCTCTACGACCTGCTCGACGACCGCTACGTCCCGGCGCTGAGCCGCCTGCAGTGGCTCGCCGCGTCGCCCGTCGCACTGAGCGACGCCGCCGCGGGTGCGCGTGCCTACCACGGCCGCGAGGACATGCTCTTCCTCCTCGCGCAGACGTACTACCGCCTCGGGATGGACAGCGCCTTCCGCGCGACGGCGAACCAGCTCAACGCCGCGGCAGGCGGGCGGTACGCGCGGCTGCTCCGGACGCAGCTCCTCATGGAGGCGTACCGCAGCGGTGACTATACGCGGGCGATCTCGCTCGCCGCCGACCTCGACGCATCCGACCGGGGCCTCGGCTCGCTCGTCGCGGGCCTCGCCTCGTACCAGACCGGGGACTATGCGGGGGCGGGCCGCTCCTTCGCCGCCGCGCAGGCGAGCGGGGGCGCGTACGCACCGTACGCCCAGTACATGGCGGCGCTGACGACCCTTCGCGCCGACACATCGCAGCGTGCCGCCGCGCTCGCGGCACTGGAGTCGCTGGCGTCGTCCACGACGGGCGAGCTCCAGGATCAGGTCCGGCTCACCGCGGCGCAGCTCGCGTACGAGCACGAGCAGTACGACGCGGCGGCGCGCCTCGCGGGCCAGGTATCACAGTCCGGCGGCCTCGCCGCGCAGTCGCTGCTGACCCGCGCGTGGGCTCTCTACAAGTCGAACGACATCGCCGGCTCGGCGCAGGTGTTCCAGGAATACGCGTCGCGCTATCCGCAGCTTCCGGAGCGCGACGAGTCGCGGCTCATGGCGGGTCAGGCGATGCTCCAGCTCGGACGCACCGCGGAGGCGGCCTCGATCTTCCGCACCGTGGCCGACTCGGCGGTCGCCGAGACCCGGAATCTCGAGGCCCAGGCTCGCACCGCGATGACGGATGGTGCGCGGGCGCTGGTGCGCGCGCGCGCGGCGGGGCTGCTCTTCGTGCAGGATCCGGCCGACGGCAAGACCGTCGCCCTCGCCGACGCCGCCGGTTCGGAGCGCCAGGTGCTCGTCGCCGTGTTCAGCGACTCGGCGCAGGCGATCGTTCCGAGCGTCACCGTGACCGACATCATCGCGCTCGACGACGTCTCGCGGCGTGTCGAGGAGGCCGCGCCCGCGGCCGCCCTGCCACGTCGCGTCGTCTTCGCGCCGGCATCGGCCACAAAGAACGCCGAAGACTTCGCGCGCCGCTCGCAGGCGCTCTACGCGGCCGACGTCGACGTCATCACCGTCCAGCAGCAGCTGGCCGAGCTGACGGCGTCGCAGCAGCGTCAGATCCTCGTCCTGCGCGCCCTGCAGCAGCGGCTCGTGTCGGACGCGCAGGGGCTCGCGCAGCTCGAGGCGCGGATCACGGCAGCGCGCGACTCGCTGACGCGCCTCGCGTCGGCGCTCGAGGTGGCCGGGACCCGCATCCGTCAGCTCTTCGTCGCGCAGATCAACACGACGCGGATGCTGGCCAACGAGAACAAGTCGGTGATCGACAGCGCGCGCGTCGCCCTCGCCGGCGCTCAGGGCACGCCGGAGTACGAGCTGTTCGCGATCGAGTCGCAGACGGCGCAGGCTTACCTCGCGTTCGCTGACATCATCGAGCAGGGGATCGGCACCGCCGTCGGACACCACCCGGCGTTCGCCAAGCGCGACTCGCTGAATGCGCGCAGCCAGCAGCTCGGAACGCTGCTCGCTGATACGCGGACCGCGCTCGGCAACGCACAACAGGCGGTCGCGACGGAGATCACGCGGCTCGAGAGCGGCTCGGACCGGCTCGCCGGGCTGCAGTCGCGGCTCAGCGCGGCGGAGGCACGGCGGACGGCGGCGGAGAACGCGGTCGTCGCGGTCGTCGACGCCGAGCTTCGCGCACGGGCCAATGAGATGATCGCCGGCCTGCGGCGCGATCGTGAGGCGGCGGAGTTCGGCTCCGCGAGCGCCTCCTTCTTCCAGGCACTCGATTCGGCAGGACAGGGATCGGCGACGGGCGCCAGCAGCAGCAGCGCGAGCGCGCCTCCGTCGGCATCCCGGCGGGCGATCGTCTCGCAGACTGGCGCGGCGGCATCGCACGACAACTCCCAGCCGCAGCAGAAGTAGACGATGATGCTCTCTCTCCGTACGATCCGCGCGGCGCTCGCCGCCGCCCCCCTCGCGCTGGCCGTCCCGGCGGCGCTCGCGGCGCAGACCTCGCCGGTCCGGCTCGCGACGAGCCGCCCGGTCGCGGTCGCCGACGCGGCGCGCGACTCGGCGATCGCGAAGCTCGAGGATTTCCTCTCGGAATATCCGAACAGCCCGCTGCGGCCGAACGCGCTCTTCCAGCTCGGCGAGCTCCTCGTTCGCCAGGCCGAGGAGGAGTTCACGGCGGCCATGCGCGACCAGGCGGCCGACACGGCGCAGCGTCGCGAGGCGCTGATCAAGCCGGACTACGCGCCGGCGATCCGCGTCTACGAGGAGCTGGTCCGACGCTACCCGAACTTCGAGCAGATCGACGCCGCCGCCTACACGTTAGGCACGCTCTACGCCGGCGAGCTGCGCTACGCCGACGCGGCGCGGATGTTCGAGATGGTGGCGGCGCGGCCCGACTCGCGCTTCCGTGGCGAGGCATTCTTCCGGCTCGGCGACGCCTACTTCGAGATGGCGGCGGGGCAGCGCGGCACCCAGCGGCGTGCGCTCTTCGCCCGCGCCGCGGCCGCCTACGAGCAGGCGACGCAGATCAACCCGCCGACGAGCGACATCTACTTCCTGGCGCTCTACAAGCTCGGCTGGTCGTACTACAACCAGGCGACCCAGGCGCAGCAGGCGGAATATCAGAAGGCGGTCGACGTCTTCGGACGGCTCGTCGCTGCGTACGACCAGCTTTCTCCCGAGCAGCAGTCGCGGCTGGGGCTGCGCGGCGAGGCGATCGAGTACATGGCGATCGCGTTCACCCAGGTCGGCGGTGCGCAGGCGGCTCAGCAGTACTTCTCGTCGCGCGGCGGCGTTCCGTACCAGACGACCGTACTGCGTCGGGTGGCAACGGGACTTCGCGACCAGGGCGACTTCCCGCGCGCGGTCGAGGCGTTCCGGACGCTGCTCGAGCAGGCGCCCACCGATTCGTCGGCGCTCAGCGTCCAGCGCGAGATCGTCGACATCTATCAGAACCGGATGATCGAGTTCGACTCGGCGCAGGCGGCTCGTCTGCGGCTGATCGAGAACTTCGGCCCCGGCTCGGCGTGGGCGCAGGCGAACCCCGGCCTCGCCGCGCAGGCGGCGCAGGCCCGTGAGGAGGCGCTGCGCCAGGCCGGGCAGTACGCCCTCTCGCGGGCGCAGGCCGGTCGCGACCGCGCGCGGTACGCGGAGGCGGCGCAGCTCTACTCGCGCTACATGAGCGAGTTCGCGCAGTCCGACAGCGCGCAGCAGGTCAACTACTACTACGGCGCGGCGCTCGTCGGACAGGGCGAGTTCGCGCAGGCGGGCGAGCAATTCGCGCGCACCGCCTTCGACTACTCGAGCGGCAACAGCACGCTCGCGCTCGAGGCGGGCCGGAACGCGATCGTGGCGTACGACTCGGCGCTGTCGCGCAACCGGGACGACCGCGCGACGCAGGACGCGTTCTTCGCGACGGTCGACCGTTTCGTCGGCATCGCGCCGCCGGAGGTCGCCCAGCAGGCGCTCATCCAGAAGGGGCGGCGCGCGTCGGAGACCAAGCGGTGGGACGTGCTCGAGCAGACGTTCCGCAACTACGTCCAGCGCTTCCCCGACGACGACTACGCGCCGCAGGCGCAGAAACTGATCGGCGACGCGCTGTACCAGCAGGGCAAGTACGCCGAGGCGCAGGTACAGTGGGAGGCGGCGCAGCAGTACGCGTCGACGCGCGGCCGGCGGTCGCTCGCGGACTCGATCTCGACGCTACGGACGCGTGCGGCGGTCTCGTTCGCCGACACGCTGATCCGGCAGGGGAACTACGAGCGCGCAGCCGAAGAGGTGTATGTCGCGCTTGCGGACAAGAATCCGCGCAGCGAGCGCGCGCCGGGTGCCCTTCGCGACGCCATCGAGACTTATCTCCTCGCCGACAGCGCCGCGCGGCAGCGCGGCGACGCGGCGGCATCGCAGCAGGCGCGCCGCCGGGCGATCGAGCTCTCGAACCGCCTCGTCACACAGTACCCGAACTATCAGTACCGCAGCACCTATCAGGCACTCGCGATCCGGCTCACCGGCGAGACGGGGAACCCGGAGGA
>DATAIS010000313.1:0-2105 GCA_036262535.1 Gemmatimonadaceae bacterium
AAAATGCACAAAAGCGACGGCAATCGCGTTGAAATGGACCGTCATAAGGCGATTCTGTCCGCTGTTTCGTGCTCGTTCAGCATTTTGACGAGTGAGTCGGACGGGGGACCAGCATCGAGAGAAGTCATCGCTTCGCTCGACAACGGGGGACGGGAGTCGGGAGAGGAGCCGATGAGCGACGGGGAACGTGAGAGCGACCCGCATCAGGTAGTTGCTCCCTCGTTGTCGTTCCCGCGGTTGGCTCCGTGACGAGGGGAGTTACGACCAGGAATACCTGAGGCAGGTCGCTCGCTCGCCTCCCGTCTCTCTTCGCGGTATCACCCGTCTCCCGTCCCCCGTCGCCCAGCGCCAGCGAAGGCTTCGATCGTCCTCTAGTCCCTCGTCCCAAGGCGCTTGCCCAGGTGCCGCTCGAGTCACAGATTCGCCGGAACGCTCACAAAACCCGGCGCCACCTTCGCGGAGGAAGACCTCTCGATGCCTATCGCTCGTTCGATACGCGCGACGCTTCGTCGCACACTCGTCACTCTCGCCGGCTTCGCCGCGCCCGCGCTCCTCGGCGCGCAAGCGACCACCGGCACCGTCACCGGGCGGATCGTGGACGCCGCCGACAATCGGCCGCTGCCCGGCGCGTACGTGATCATCGGCTCGTCGCAGCAGGGCGTCGCGACGCGCGAGGACGGCACCTACCGACTCGTCCTCCGTCCTGGCACCTATGAGTTGCGCGCCCGGCTCATCGGCTATGGCTCGACCACGGCGCGCGTGACCGTCGCCGCGGGGCAGACCGTCTCCCAGGACTTCGCGCTCCAGAAGGCCGTCGTCAGTCTGGGCGAGGTCGCCATCGTCGGCACGCGCGCCGCGGAACGCACCGTCACCGACGCCCCCGTGCCGATCGACGTCCTCGGTCCCGCCGAGCTCCAGGCGACGGGTGTGACCGAGACGAACCAGGCGATCCAGATGATCGCGCCCTCGTTCAACTTCCCCCGCCCCTCGATCGCCGACGGCTCGGACCACATTCGTCCCGCGACGCTGCGCGGGCTCGGGCCCGATCAGGTGCTGGTGCTCGTGAACGGCAAGCGCCGCCACCACAGCTCTCTCGTGAACGTCAACGGCACGATCGGGCGCGGCTCGGCGGGCGTCGACCTGAACTCGATCCCGATGAGCTCCATCGAGCGCATCGAGATCCTGCGCGACGGCGCGGCGGCGCAGTACGGCTCGGACGCGATCGCGGGCGTCATGAACGTCGTGCTCAAGAGCGAGGCGAGGTCCGACGGGTCGCTGACGCTCGGGCAGACGTACAAGAGCGACGGTGAGAACCTGCAGGCCGGCGGCAGCTACGGCTTCGGCACGGCGTCGGGAGCATTCCTCAACCTCAGCGGCGACGTGCGGTATCGCGGCTGGACCAACCGCGCCGACCCCGACACCGTCAGCCCATTCTTCGCCGGCGACCCGCGCAACAACGACCCGCGCTACCGCAACGTGGTGCGCTGGCGGCACGGCGACGCGCTCCTCCGGGAGGGTGGGCTCTTCTACAACGGCGGCACGACGTTAGGCAACGGCATCCAGGTCTACTCTTTCGGTGGTACGAGCCTTCGCTCGGGTGATTCGCCGGCGAACTTCCGGCGCCCCGTGGATGCCGGCGGCAACGGAAACCAGGTCGTCGCCGCGATCTTCCCGACGGGATTCCTGCCGCACATCAAGAGCCGGATCTGGGACATCTCGGGGCTGCTCGGCGCGAAGAGCACCTGGGCGGGGTGGAACTGGGACCTCAGCACCGTCTACGGCGGCAACCGGTTCCGCTACGACGTCAGCAACACCAACAATGCGTCGCTCGGCGCCGCCAGCCCGACGGAGTTCTACGCCGGGACGATGGTGTACTCGGAGCACGTGACGAACCTCGACTTCAATCGGCGGGCGAATCTCGGCGTCTGGAACGACGTCAACGTTGCTGCCGGCGCAGAGCTGCGCTTCGACCGTTACAAGATCTGGCCGGGCGACCGCGAGTCGTGGGTGAACGGCGGCGTTCGCATTCAGACGTGGCCGACGGCCGGAGGGATCGCGCTTGCGGGCTCACAGGGGTTCCCGGGCTTTCAGCCGGGCGACGCCGC
>DATAIS010000314.1:0-1774 GCA_036262535.1 Gemmatimonadaceae bacterium
CCGCGCGCTTGGAACGATCCGCGACTGCCGCGGCGTCGTGCTCGACCTCCGCGGCAACCCGGGGGGCGTGGCGGGGATGGTGATGGGCACGGGTGGCCATTTTCTCGACAGCACCATCTCGCTCGGCACCATGCGGTCGCGCCAGGGAGAGCTCCGCTTCGTCGTCAATCCACGGCGTGTCGACGCCGCGGGCCGGATCGTCACTCCCTTCGCCGGGCCGCTCGCGATCCTCGTCGACCCGATGACCGCCAGCACCTCGGAGCTCTTCGCCGCCGGATTGCAGCGCATCGGGCGGGCGCGGGTCTTCGGCGAGCAGTCGGCGGGGCAGGCACTGCCGGCCATGATGGAACGTCTGCCCTCGGGGGACGTATTCGTACACGCCATCGCCGACCTCGCCGATCCGGACGGGGAGCGCATCGAGGGGGACGGAGTCGTCCCCGACGAGATCGTTCCCCTCACCGTCGAGGCACTCGCTCGCGGCTCGGACGCCGCGCTCGAGGCGGCGCTGGCCTGGATCGGCTCGGCGGCACCGGCACGTTAGGCATGCACTTTCACCCGCGGCGCCCGACGCGCGCCCGTCAATGAGGCTCACGATGAAGCTCGCGCTGTCGCTCGCACTCCTCCTTCCCGCCGCCGCTCAGGCGCAGTCGCCGGCAGCCCCCGCTCCCGCCGCGACGAAGGCGGCCCTTCCGGCCGCCACCACGGTGCTCGCGAAGTTCCGCGACGCGATGGGGAGCAAGGGTTGGCTCGCCGCCCCGGCCGTGACGAGCACCGGCACCTTCGAGATGCCCGCCGCCGGCCTCAAGGCCAGCTTCGAGCTCGTCCAGGTCGCGCCGAACAGGATGCGGCTCGCGATCAACATCCCGGGCATGGGCGCGATCGAGAGCGGCTTCGACGGAAGCACCGGGTGGGCGAGCGACCCGATGCAGGGCCCCCGCATCCTCGCCGGCCCCGAGCTCGACCAGATGCGCGACGAGTCCGACATCCGCGCCGCCGTGCGCGACGCCTCGCTCTTCTCGGCGACGGAGACCATCGCCGACACGACGATGAACGGCGAGCGCTGCTACCTGGTGAAGCTCACCTGGAAGTCGGGACGCACGACGACCGATTGCTTCAGCGCCGCGACCGGCCTCACGGTCGCGACGATCAGCGAGCAGCAGACGTCGATGGGCAAGATGACCGTCACGAACTACGTCAGCGACTGGAAGGACTTCGGCGGCGTGAAGACGCCGACGCGCCTCGTCGCGCGCATGATGGGACAGGAACAGATCATGACCATCAGCGACGTGAAGTTCGGCAAGCCCGCGAACGACATCGTCGCTCCGGATGCGATCAAGGCGCTGAAGGCAGCGGGGGCGGCGCAGCCGGCGCCCGCCAAGCCGTGACAGGCTCTTAGCTATTGGCTCTTAGCGTAAAGCAACGGCGCCTGACGGAAGAACATCCCGTCAGACGCCGTTTGTCACGCTGTCGCTGAACGCTAAGAGCTAAGAGCTGAGAGCTTGTGTTACGGTGTAAGCCCGCTCTCCTGGGGCAGCTGTGAGATGAGGAAGGAGTATTCGAACGCGATCTCCTTCAGCCTGTCGTACCGTCCCGACGAGCCGCCGTGGCCGGCGCCCATGTTGGCCTTCAGCAGCAGGACGTTCGTGTCCGTCTTCGTCTGGCGGAGCTTCGCGACGTACTTCGTGCCCTCCCAGTACGGCACCTGGGAGTCGTTGAACCCGACCTCGACCAGCATCGCCGGATACGCCTGCGCCTTGATGTTGTCGTAGGGCGA
>DATAIS010000315.1:0-3734 GCA_036262535.1 Gemmatimonadaceae bacterium
GAGCCGACGCTCCTCGTCGGCGGCCGCTCCCTGAAGCTGCGCGTCTCCGACCGCATCTACACGGGTGACGGCATGAAGAACATGATCCTCGTCGCCGGCGAGTTCACGCCGATCAGGAAGCGATAGGACTTCTCGATGATCGAAGGGCCGGCGAATGTCGCCGGCCCTTTTTTCTTCCCATACGTCTCGACCGGAGTGCGCCTATCAGCCGTCGACGTCACATCGATCCGCCGGCCCGGTTGACGCGGAGGCGCCCCGCATACATCGCGGACGGTCACTGCGGATCGCACCCCACGAACGTCTCCTGGATGATCTCGCCAGTGTAGATGTTCCATGTCACCAGCCAGTAGCAGGTCTGTCCGGTCTCGCCCTGCCCCGGCGGGCCGCTTCCACCACTCGGGCTCGTCGGAGCCGGCTTCTGTTCCGCGTCACAGGGGCTCTGCATCACCGGAGTCGCCGCCTCCGTCGCGGCCTTCTTCTGCCACTGCCACAGCGAGCCGGTGGGCGTCGGATACTCGAACATGATCGTCCACTTCGAGCTCGCTTCGATGGTGGCGCCGCAGGCGGTCGTGACGCCGAGCGTCGCATGCGTCTCCATTGACGCGTGCCAGGGGAGGAAGGAGCTGTACTCGACCTCGCCGGGGAGACCGGAGTACGATGCCCCCGTGCTCGTGCGCAGCTGGATGTCGGTTCGCCCGATGCCGCGGTTGGCGAAGAAATAGACGACGCCGTGGGCGGTCGCGACGCGATCTCGCACCGCGAGCTCCGTGTACTTGAGGCCGAAGGAGGTGAAGGTGAACTCCGGCGGCACATCGGCATCGGGCGGTGGCGGATTCTCATCGAGCCCGTCCCCGCCACCCGGCGGCGGATCCGACGGGGGATCCGACGGTGGACAGGGGATCTCGTTGTGAGTCTCGTCGAAGCAGATGTCCGGCTCCCCAACATTCGCGACCGGGATCATGCGGTCCGGGTTGGGCGGGTGTGGTGCGGTGGTCTCCGCGCACGCGACCATTGCGCAGAGCGCCGCCAGCACCGCGAAGCGACGCACTTCCATGGAAACCCTCCAGATGAGGGTGGACGGTCCCGGCGATCGGTCGCCGTGCCCGTGGATCACTTCCCTGCATCGTCGCAGGTGATGTGAGTTCGTAGCAGCAGCGTGGTGATGAAGGGCTCGCGCTCGGTCGTGCCCATCGCTGCCCCGGCGATCAGGAGGTCGGTCCCCGCGGCGCGCAGCGCGAAGCCGCCGGTGAACGGGGTCGGGATGTCGAACAGCAGTTGCGGTTCCGAGCGGGGGCTGGCGGCGGCGAGCCGCAGCGCGGGTCGCTCCTCGGGCCGCGCCTGCATGTGGTGCACGAGCGCGAACACCCATCCGTCCGCGCGCTGCTGCAGTGCGTAATCGACCGCGCTCGAATCGAACGTGAGCGCCGGCGCGGCCGCACCCAGCGAGAGCGCGCCGAGCCGCACCCGAAGCGACTGCCGAGTCGTGACTTCATCGGTCTCGAGCGTCATCCACCCGGTTGCCGGAGGCCGACTCCCGCCGGCGGTGATGCTCGGATCGCGCAGCCTCATCTCCCCCGGGCCGGTCAGGCGCGCGATCTCGCGCCAGTCCGGCGACCGCGCGTAAAGGGCAACCGACGGTCGCGCGCCCGGCGACCTGTAGTCGAACTGTGCGACGACGAGCGCGAAGCCGAGTCCTTCGACGTAGGCTGCTCCCGTGCCGGAGAAGCCGGGCGTGACGAGCGTATCGGCGCGCCAGGTCCCGCCCGCGCGCGTGAACACGATCAAGCCGTCGCGCCGGTCCTGCGATTGAGCGGGGAACGCCCACACCATGGAGTCGCCCTTCGTCGCCACCGGCGTCGGCTCGAGGGTCTGCGGAGTCCACCCCGGGGGAATCGGAAGCGGCGCGAGGTTGCTCCACCGCCGTCCATCGTGGTCGCCGCTCCACAGCTTCAGCACGCGCTCGTCGGCGGGATTGCGCACCGCTTCGTCGAGCTCCGCGAAGGCGATCGTCCATGCACCCCGCGCGCGCTCACCCGCGCGAACGAATCGCAGTGGGCGTCCGGGCAGAGGCGCGGTCACGCCTTTCGCGTTCCCCCGTCTCGGGATCACGGCACCGACGAGCGAATCGCGTCGCTCGAGCTCGGGGAGCATGCCGCGCCGATCGCGACGCCAGAGATAGGTCGGCGTTCCCGCGAGCAGCGTTTCCTCCCCCGATCCGACCAGCGCCGACGGCTCGACGTAGAGCCGACGACCTCCCTCGACGCGTAGCGGCTCGCGACGAAGCGCCGACGTCCTGCAGCGCGGCGCCGCCGCGGGGCGACGCTGCGTGTCCTGGGCCGAAAGGTCGGCGGCGCGAACGACTCCGAGCGCCAGCATCACGACGGCGAGTCCTCCCGGGTGCGACGGCATATGAGGCCCCATGACGAGTGCGGACACACAACACTACCATCATCCGTGTGCTATGTAAAGAGTGTCTATGTATACACTGTAGCACGAGTGACACCTGGCCCGCAAGCGTTCGACATGCAGACGCTCCGTGAACGCCTCGGCCGCGCCATCCGCCACCGGCGAACCGAAGCCGGCTACTCGCAGGAGGGCTTTGCCGACGCGTGCCGGCTGCACCGGACCTACATCGGCTCCGTCGAGCGCGGCGAGACCAACATCTCCCTCGACAACATGGAGCGGATCACGAAAGCGCTCGGCATCCCGCTATCCCGGCTCATCCTCGACGCCGAGCAGCTCCGTTAGGGCGCGCCGAGGGTTCCATCGCGGCGTCCCTGCTCGATGAGACCCGATAGCAGCGTCGCGACGCTGCCCAGCTCCGCCGCGGGCACCGAGAACTCGATCTCGACGTCGCCGCGGTAAGCGGCGAGCGGAGCCCCGTGTCGCTCGAGGCGCAGGAAGGCAACGGGCGCCGCGCCAACATCACGCTCCAGGGGAACGACGAGCGAAGCGGTCCACCATGCCCCCGTCGTGACCGCCAACGACGCGCGTGAGACGCGCTCGGCGCCCTCATCCTCGTAGCCGCCGGCGGCGATGGAGCGGGGCGGTCGTGGCTCACGCACTGCCCACGTACGCGTCGAGCGTCGGACGGTCGTGCGTGGCCACGTCCGCGAGGCTGCGTTTGGAGCCGGGGTGGAACGAAGAGCCGGGAACATGCAAACCCTCGCGGAAAACGGTCGCGACACGTTATGCCGAAGAAATCCCGAACGCAAGAGCGAATTCGTCTCGTCTTGCAACGAATTGATACCGCGTCGCGCCGAGTCGGGAGCGGAGGCGCGGCCGTATCCGCGCCACCGATCGCGCGTCTTTAGAAGCGGCATTCGGCACTCCGCGCCGCCTTCGCCGCCATCGCGACGATCCCAACCGCTCCAGTGTCCGCGTCACCGTCGTCCCGTCTCCTCTCCCGCTTCATCTACCGCGTCTCGGCGCCGCTCCTTGGCGTCACGATCGCGGCCGGGTCGTGCTCGTTTCCCACCGACGTCAGCACCGGGACCTTCGTCGCCATCTCGGCACCGTCGCAGGTGCTCATTCGCGGCCAGGAGACGAAGCTCGTCGCGCGCGTCTGGCGGCGCGGCGGTGCCGGCGACTCCACCGAGATCCGCAACGTCGATCTCGCCTGGTTCAGCGCGGACACGCGACTGGCGACCGTCAGCGCGGAGGCGGGCGGCGTCGGACGCGTCACGGGAGTGAACCCGGGCGTCGTCGAGCTGCGCGCCGTCGCCGGTGGGCTG
>DATAIS010000316.1:0-2169 GCA_036262535.1 Gemmatimonadaceae bacterium
CCTCCGACGGATGAAAGACGGTGTACTGCGCCGCCGCCGTGAGGACGTCGCCCGCCGCGGCGAGGTCGAGGGTGTCGATCCCCTTCAGGTTCCAGCCGTGCGAGCTGGCGACGGCTTCAAGCTCCGCCGCGGTCTCGGAGAGCGTGACGCAGAGCCCCCGCTCGCCCTGTTCGCGTCCGGCGAGCAGGAACTGGAGCGCGAGGGTCGTCTTCCCCGACCCCGGCGCACCCTCGACGAGATAGAAGTGCCCCTGCGGAAGTCCCCCGCCGAGGATGTTGTCGAAGCCGGAGATTCCGGTGGAGAGGACGGCGGGTGGCATCCGGCAATAATACTCTCCGCGGTGCACGGCCGCTCGGGCTGGCGTGTACGACGAAGGTTCAGCCGGATGAGGCAGATTTGGCCGGGTCCTGCGGATCCGCCCCTCGACAGACGAACTCCCTCGCACTGGCCCTAAACAGCTTTGGGGCAAGCGTGGAGAGATGGCCTCGCCCCGGTTGCCCCAAGGCAGTTCATCCGCAGGATCCGTTTCATCCGCAGTATCCGGCTGAACCTTCGTCGTACCTGCCGGCCCGAGCGTCAGTTCAAGGCGGGCAGGTCCCAAGCAGGCGCTGCTCGACCGCGGGATGACGTGGGGGGTGGTGCGGGCGACGGGCTCGGCCGGTATGATCGTGGGCCATGACAGGTCTCGTGTTGATCGTCGGGGCCGGACCGACCGGTCTCGTGCTCGCGATCTGGCTGACCCGGCTCGGCGTTCCGGTGCGGATCGTCGACCGGGCCGCCGAGCCGGGGACGACGTCGCGCGCGCTCGCCGTGCAGGCGCGGACGCTCGAGCTCTACCATCAGGTGGGGCTCGACGACGCCGCCGTCGGCGGGGGCGTCAAGGTCCAGAACCTCAACTTCTGGGTGAGGGGGAGGCGGGCGGCGCGCGTCCCGTTAGGCATGATCGGCGAGGGACTGAGCCCCTACCCCTTCGCGCTCGCCCTGCCCCAGGACGCCCACGAGCGGCTCCTCATCGACCACCTCGCCACACTCGGCGTCAGCGTCGAGCGACGCACGGAGCTGCTGCGCTTCGAGCAGTCGAGCGGCGGCGTGCGCGCGACGCTGCGCCGAGCCGACGGCAGCGAGGAAGTGTGCGACGCCGCCTACCTCGCGGGCTGCGACGGCGCGTCTTCCATCGTCAGGCAGGCGCTCGCCGTCGGCTTCCCCGGCGGCACCTACGAAGGGCTCTTCTACGTCGCCGACGTCGAGGGCAAGAACCCGACGCGCGACGACGAGCTGCACGTCGGCATCGAGGACGCCGACTTCGTGCTCCTCTTCCCGCTCAAGGGGGCCGGCCGGCTGCGTCTCGTCGGCATCGTGCGGAACGATGCGCAGCGCGAGCCGGGCACGCTGACCTTCGACGACGTGCGCGGCAAGGCCGCCGAGCAGCTCGATCTCCGCATCACGAAGCTCAACTGGTTCTCGACCTATCGCGTCCACCACCGCGTCGCGAGCCATTTCCGCGAAGACAGAGTCTTCCTCCTCGGCGACGCCGCGCACATCCACAGCCCGGTCGGCGGCCAGGGGATGAACACCGGGATCGGCGATGCCGTGAACCTCGCGTGGAAGCTGGCCGCGGTGCTGAAGGACGGTGCGCGCGAGACGCTGCTCGACAGCTACGAGCCGGAGCGGGTCGCGTTCGCGCGTCGGCTGGTCGCGACCACCGATCGCGCGTTCACCTTCGTCACCGCACGCGGCGCGCTGGCGCGATTCGTCCGCACGCGCGTCGTGCCGCGGGTCGTGCCGCTCCTGTTCCGGATTCGCGCGTTCCGCCGCCTCGCCTTCTGGACGGTGTCGCAGTACGCGGTCGAGTATCGGCACAGCGCGCTGAGCGAAGGCGTCGCCGGTGACATCCACGGCGGCGACCGGCTGCCGTGGGTCTCGCTCGCGAAAGGCGAGGACAACTTCGCGCCACTGACGTCGCTCGGGTGGCAGGTGCACGTCTACGGCGAGGCAGCGCGCGGCGTCGCCGAGGCGTGCGCGGAGCTTGGGCTTCCGCTCCACGTCTTCGCATGGCAGCCGCGGATGCGGCAGGCGGGATTTGCGCGCGGCGCGCTCTACCTCATTCGGCCCGACAGTTACGTCGCGCTCGCGGATCCCGGTGCGGACCCTGAGCGGTTGCGGCGATAC
>DATAIS010000317.1:0-4628 GCA_036262535.1 Gemmatimonadaceae bacterium
CCCGCCCACTCCGGCAGCTGCCCCGCCGGCCGCGACGTCGGCGTCGCCCCGATGTAGGCGCTCGTCGTACTCCCCGGCCAGTCGATGTCCGGCGCGTTCGCGCAGGGCGCGGGGTTGTTGCCATAGCAGGGCACGATGGCCCCCGCGGGGTTGGTCGCCCCGTCATAGAGCCCGCGCCAGTTGCCGTGCGGGAAGAACGTCGTGCTGGTCGACGTCCGCCTCACGCTCAAGGGCCGGTCGATGCCTGACGCATGGGCATAAACGACCGTGCCATAGGCGTTCGGCTGGCCGCGGTCGCCGTTGCCCGCGGGCGTCTCGTTCTCGAGCGTTGTGCTACTGACGCTGTCCGCGCCGGGCCCGCGGGTCTCGTAGACGAGCTGCTCGCCGGCCCAGGCAAAGCGCTGCACCGTGCTCTCGCAGCCGGCCACGGTGCAGCCCGCGCCGCGGCGGGTCCAGACGACCACGCGCCGGCCTAACGCATCATAGCGGTATTCCTCGTGCACGCCGCGCTCGCGGGCGCTCGCGAGCTCCATGCTCTCCGCGCTCACGTCGCCCATGTGGCGCTCGAAGACGGCGAGCCTGCCATCGGCCTCATAGTAGCTCGCCTCGTAGAGCATCTTCGCCCCCTCGGCGGCCTGCCCGTTGTAGGCGCGGTAGCGCGTGTTGCCCCAGCTATCGTAGTGATACCGGGTGAAGTCCCGATAGCCGAGACTATCGATGGCGCCCGCGGCCGTGACCGGGACCGTCTCAAGGAGCCGGGACGAGGCGTCGTAGCTCGAGCGGCGCCGCGCCGGGTTGTTCTCGTAGGAGAAGGCGAGGTTCCGCTGCTCGCTGTAGATCCGATTGCCCAGGGCGTCGGCCCGGAACTCCTCGCGCTTGGGATCGGCGCCGTCGCTGAAAGCCTGCTCCATCCCCGCGAGCGCGCCGAGCCCCGCGTAGAAGTTCCACACGTCGCGGTAGCGCCGCGTCGGCGCGGCATAGGTCCGCCCGCCACTAATGCGCCCAAGCGGGTCGTAGGCCAGGCTGTCGTCGACCACGGGATAGCCGCCCGAGAGCTTCACGCTTCGCTTCACCGCACGGCCCTCGGCATCATAGGTCACGCGCTCCTTCGCCGCGCCCGGATAGCCGACGCTGTCGATGGTGCCCGCGACACCGTACCAGAAGTCGAACGCGTTCCCCCACGGATCGACGAGCCGCTTCAACGCGCCGGTGGTCGCGTCGTCGTACGCGTAGCTCGCCGAGCAGCTCGCGCAGGCCTGCGACGGATAGGTCAATCCGGTGAGCCGGCCCGTCGAGTCGTACTGATAGCGGAGGACGTACGCATGCGTGGCGAAACCGTTGGGGTCGGGAGCTCCATTCGTTTCGTGCTGCTCCGTTTCGAAGCGTATGGTCCGGATGCGGAGCGTGTCGGTCAGGAGCGCACCCCCGGCCGCATAGCTCCGCCGCACCCGAGCGTAGCGGTTGTCGGCGCGCGTCACGTTTCCAGCTGGATCGTAGCCGAAGGTCACGGTGTCGCCGGCAACGGTCAGCGCGTTCGCACCCGATCCATTAGGCCGCATCGGGAAGGTGAAGTTGTAGTTGCACCCTGCGTAGGCGGGATAGAAGAGCGAGAGGCAGCTCGCGCTCGCGTAGCCAACCGCTGGGATGATCCGCCGGTCGGGCCGCCCGAGGGCGTCGTATTGCGTGGTTACCGCGCCGAGACCGCGATTGTGCGAAACGAGATTTCCCGCGACGTCGTAGCCGAAATCCTGGATGCGGCCCGCCTCGAGCTCGCGCGTCTTCCGGCCCGCGGAATCGTAGGTGAAGGTCGTGACGACGTCGCCGGTGGTGCCGCCGGTCCCCGAGCCCCAGCGCGTGACCGTCGTGGGTCCACCCTCGGGATCGTATCCGGTCGTCACGTAGAGCGTCTCGGCGGGCACCGCCACAGCGGGCCCGGTCGAGAAGTTCGGCGACTGGTACGACATGTCGGGCCCGATGCTCCGCGTCCACACCACCTGGTCGGCGGCGTCGTACTCGGTCGAGTCCACCCGCTCGCGGCCGCCGCCTAACGGCACGCGCGTCCGCCGCACCCGGCCGAGCGCGTCGGTCAGGGTGTAGGTCCAGTTGCCGAGCCGGTCGCGGGAGCCATCAGGATTCCGGAGCACGGCGTCATACGTCACCGAGTCGCGGGCCGTCGTTCCCGGTACCGTGCTCGCGCGGTACAGCCCGTCCGCCTGGTAGGCCGCGGTCACGCGCCGCGCCGCGTCGCGTCCCACCTGCTGATACTGGACGTTCCCCATCGCGTCGTACCCGAAGCTCGTCACCACGCCCGTCGACGCCTTCACCGAGTCGGGCCGTGCCCAGCTCGCGTGCCAGTAGTAGCGCGTGACCGGCGACTTGCCGTCGCCGAGCGGGTTCACGACCTGGACGGAATCGATCAGCGCCCGTGCGTTGTACCAGGCGCGCGTCACGACCCCCGAGATCGCTTTCGTCTCCGTCGCCAGCGCGGGAAAGGCGGCATTGCCGTAGGTCACGGTCACGTCGCGGCCGAGGGCGTTGCGGACCTTCACCGGGGCGCCGTAGCTGTTGACCCAGATCCGCGTGACGTCGGCGACGTCCGTGCGCGGGCCGTCGATCACGGCGTGCGCCGAGTCGAGCGGCTGCGCGGCGCCAGCGGCGCCGGTCGAAAGGCCGACCAGCTCCTGGGGGCGGAAGGTCGTCGTCGCCGTCGGCCCGCCGCCCGCGTTGGTTCCGAGCCGCTGCACGACGCTCGTGAGGCGCCCCGAGGTGTAGCCGAAGGTCCGCGGCGTGCCGCGGCGGTCGGTGCGCTTGACGACCCGATACCGGGCGACGCCGCTCGCCTGCGTGCTGTCGTAGCGGAAGCTGACGATGGTCGAGTCGGGGTCCTGGATCTGGACGAGCCGTCCCTCGCCGTCGATGCTCAGCAGCGTGACCCGGGGCGCCGCGATGCCGGGCGATTCGATCGACGTCACGTAGCCGCCCGCGCCGCGCACGAAGCGGAACTTCCGCGTGCCGCCGGGCACCGGGACCGTCACGCTGTCGAGCGCGCGCAGGCCGCTTGCCGTCCCGTAATAGAATCGCGTCACGCGACCAAAGCGGTTCTCGGTCTCGACATGCTCTCCCGTGACCGCGTCGAAGCGGATCTGCAATCGATCGGGGAGCGAGCGCACGAAGTAGCTTCCGACTCGCCGCAATGTGTCGGGGCGATCGACGGCGTCAGCGAGCCAGACGTCAGGATTCGACGTCGCCAGATAGCGCCTGACGCTGCCGTCGCCGCCGACCCAGACCTTGCTCGCCGGGTCGAGCGACTCCACTCCCGATACCCACCAGCCGCGCCCGTAGGCGCTCGCGCCGCGATTGACGATCGGCACCTGCGGCGCGAGCGTCGCGATCGTCGACGACGCGCCCGCCGAGTAGCGAAGGACGCTCACGGTGAAGGTATGAATGCCCGTCGGGAGGTCCGAGGGCAGCGCGACACCGACCCGCCGCGTGGCGCCGGGCGCGCCCCAGTCCGCACCGCGCCAGCCGCCGCGCGCGCGCTCGGCGTTCAGGCTGTCCTTGACCACCACTACGACACTGTCGGGCAGTGGCAAGCCGGCGCCGAGTGTCACCTCGATGGGGACCATCGTCGCCGGCGCGGCGTGCTGCGAGCTATAGCTCAACGTCAACGCGCGCATCGCGCCATAGGTCCGGATTCCCGGCAGCCCGTGGACGAGCCGCAGGTCGCCGCACTCGCTCGCGGCGCCGTCCCCGGCGCTCACCGTCAGGCAGAGATCGCGCTCGAGCACGCGCGCCGGAAGCGGGATCACCGCACCGGCGGGCCGCGAGACCGGCGCCGGATCGAGCATCACATGGGTGGTCGCCGAGTCGCGGACGCCGGGATACTGGACGGTCGCGACGCGGAGCGTGACGAGGCCCGTATCGCCGGGAGTCGCCGTGGTGGCGTAGCTCACGGTGACGTTCTGCGACCGCGAGGCGGCAGGCAACGTGTCGAAGAAGACGCGGGACGCGATCCCCGAGAGAGCGCAGCCGCTGGCGGCACGGCCGCAGACCGGAGTGAGCACGAGCGTGTCGGGTCGGTTGCCGTTGTTGGTCACCGTGAAGGTTGCGGTCCCGGAGGTCCCTGGCGCGCGGAACTGGGTCGGCGTCTGCGCGTCGACCGCGATGGAGAAGTTGGGCCCGGCGTAGCCTGGCCAGATGTACCTGAACCAGCGCACTCCCTCGCCGAGGTAGCTGTCGAAGTCTTCGATCCGGTACTCGAAGAAGTGCTTGCCTTCGCGGGCGCGCGTGAGCGTCACGGTGCCCTGCGAGCGCACCCCGTAGGCCGTCGAGCAGCCGGCGACACCGCCATAGCCGTCGCCGGTGTGCGTGAACGTCGAGGTGATGTCGGTGCCGTCGAGGTAGATGCGCCGCGTCGCGACGTCGAGCGGCACGGTGTGGCACGTGCGGACCGTGACCTGGAACGTGGTGTCGGGCGGCGGCGTGACGCGCCGGTCGATGGTGGTGTCGCGCGGCGTGATGGTGACGACGGGCCCGCCGCCGAGCTGTGCGCGTGCGGCCCTGCCGGCCGCGGCGACCGCGAGGATGAGACCCGCGGCCAGGCTCGTTGCGCGCGCAATACGAGAAGG
>DATAIS010000318.1:0-2475 GCA_036262535.1 Gemmatimonadaceae bacterium
GCTGCGGAAGAGGCGAAGGAAGCTCTGCCCGTGCGAGTTGGCGTCCAGGTCCGCCCCGTACCGCCGCGTCATCTCGGCGAGCGACGCGCGCATCGGGCCCTGCGCCAGGCCTAACGCGTACGCCGAGCGATCCTGCTCGCGATACTCGGTCTCGAGCTCACCGAGCCTCGCCTCCAGCTCGACGCGCTCGGCGGCGAGGCGCTGGACGTAGCCGAAGAAGTCCTCGGCGCGAAGGAAGAAGCCGCGGGTCGCGCGCTTCGCCCAGCCAAGCCTGAGCGCGCCGGCAAGGCGGCGCTGCGCGGCGAGCGTCTCGTCACGCTTGAGGTCGCGCGCGCCGACGGTGGGAAGGTTCGCCGCGAGCGCGATCGCCTCGAGCAACGTGCTCTTCCCCGACCCGTTCTCGCCGACGAAGAAGGCAACGGGAGAGGAGAACCCGCACTCACTGAAGTCCCGGATGGCCGGTACGCTGAACGGAAATTCCCGATCGGGTGGAGGTTGGCCGCCCTTCCAGCTCACCGAGCGAAGGGGAATCGTCACCTGACGGGTCGCCGTGTCCATTTTTCGGTGTGATAGAAGCGGCCGATGATGCCGCCGGCGACGAGACCGCCGAGCGCGCCGACGATTGCTCCAGCATCGGCCTTCATCCCCTTCGCCGACCTGTAGTCGGGGGTGCAGTAGAAGAAGCTACACTTCCCCGATCCCTTCTCGTACGTGGCGGCCGCCCAGACCGACCCGATCGCCGCTCCACCGACGAGCCCATAGAGCATCCCGCGGCGCGCATTCGATCGCCGTCCCCGGCTGATGCCGAAATCCGTGATGTTGGCGACTGCGAATCTCCGCACATCGTCAGGGCGCTCGAGGCCAAGCGTGATGCTGTCACTGTTCACCGCGAGGACTCGTCCTGTGTACCACGTCGAGCGACCCGGCTCCGCGGTCCTGACTCGGACTCGAGTGCCAACACCGGTAGCCGTCATGACCTGCGCACTGCTGGTGCGAGGAGCGATGAGCAAAGCCGTCAGCAGCACCAGTCCGCAGTAGAGCGCTGATCCCTTCATGATGTCCCCGAGTGGAAGTGGTATGCACTGACCCCGGTCGTCAGCGGCTCTGGCAGCCAGCGTCGGCGAGCAGGCCGCACCGCGATGGTCAGCTCTTCGCGGCGACGATGACGATCTCGGGCGATTCGTCCCTGAGATCGGAGCGGTCGATGTTACCATAGATCGCCTCGATGACGAACCCCGCCCGGGCAAGCAGGTGCTCGAGCTCCGCCGCGACGTACCAGCGCATGTCGAACGCCTGCACGGTGCGCGACACGTCGTTCCCGTCGCGCAGGTAGTAGATGATCTCGATCTCGCTCGTCTGGTCGACCCAGCGCACGCGTGGGACGCGGACCGTGCGGCGCATGAAGCGACCGTCGGGGAGACGAAATTCGGGCGTGTCCTCGGCCTCCGCGCTGCGATCGGCGACCATCATCGCGAAGCTCGGATTGAAGACGTCGAAGACGAAGCGTCCCCCCGGAGCGAGATGGCGCGCGACGCCGGCGACGAAGAGCATCTGGTCGGCGATCGACGTCAGGTGCTGCATGACGCGGAAGGGAGCAATGGCGAGTGACGCGATGGCGTCCACCCCCTCCAGCACGCGGATGTCCGCCTGACGCAGCCGCACGCGCGAACGCACGTCGTCGCGTTCGGCGCCGAGCTTCGCTTCACACCGCTCGATCATCGCCCGCGAGCCGTCGATCCCGGTGATGCGCAGCCCGGCGCGCGCGATCGGAATCAGAACGCGCCCCGTGCCGCACCCCATCTCCAGTACGCCGCCGCTGCCCGATCGCTTCGCTTCCTCGACGTAGAAGTCGACGTCGCGGCGGGTGCCGTACACGGGGACCTGGTCGTACAACCACGCGAGATCGGGCGCGTCGTCGTAGCCGCCCGGGGTCGCGGCCGCGGTTCGCGCCATCCTCAGCTCTTCCTGCGCGCCGCCGGAGCGCCGCGGATGAACGCGATGTAGTCCGTCGGTGCCGGCTCGAGGCCTTCCTGACGCAGCATGAGGTTGATCTTGCCGCGGTGATACTGCCCGTGGAGCGCGACGTGAAGGAGGATCTCGCCGAGGGTGTTGGTGAAAGTCTGGCCGGCGCTGTTGGTGTAGGTGATCGGCTCGTCTACCGAGCCGTCGTCGAGACGCGCGAGAGCCGCGGCATAACCTTCGCGGACCTGGACCCCGAGAAACTCCGTCGCCGCGAAGCTCACCTGCGGCCAGACGGGCGCACGGGCCGCGCGGTGTTCGATCCGCGCGAGCCAGACCTCTTCGGCGCCGAGGACATGCGCGTACTCGCGGAGAATCTCCGTGGGGAGATCGGCGGCGCCGGCGAGCGCGCCCTGAATGCAGCGGTCGGCCCACTCCGCGTGCTGCCAGAGCGATCGGAGCTGATCGAGCGCGCTCACGCGATGTTCGGCCACTCGAGCTGTCGGAAGTAGCGAC
>DATAIS010000319.1:0-5909 GCA_036262535.1 Gemmatimonadaceae bacterium
GTACTGCTCCTGCGCCGTCGCCGCGAGCACGAGGAACGCGTCGCGGGCGGTCGTCCGCACGCCGAGCTCCATGAACGCGGTCGCGATGTCGCCGAGCACGCGGTCCCGGTCGGACTGCCCGTTGTACTTGCCTAACGCCTCGTAGCCGTAGCGGACCGTCTCCTCGAAGCGGCCGCGATCGTAGCCGACCATGCCCCGCTCGTGCAGGGCGAGCGCTTCGACGTCGGCGAGCGTCTCGGCGCGAGCCGAATGGATCGCGCCGTCGAGGAGCTCCTCGGCGCGCGGCAGGTTGCCGCGCGCGCGCGCGAGGCGCGCGTCCGCGATCCGGGCGCGCAGGATGCCGACCACGTCGCCAACCGCCGAGGCGACTTCGCCCGCGCCGTCGTACGCCTCCTGTGCCCGCTCCCACGAGCCGGTCATGCGCGAGCACCACCCGAGCTGCATCGACGCATGGATGTACACGTCCGCGTCATCGATCGGATGCGAGTGCTCGAGCAGGGTCTCGTAGACGTCGGCGGCGAGCCGCCACTTGCCGTCGAAGTTCAGCGCGCGCCCGTACGCCGCGAGCTGTGGCGCGATCGCACTCCCGCGCGGTGCCGGCGTGCGCCGCATGCTGTCGAGGGTCGAGAGCAGGAGCGCGCGCGCCGGAGTGCCCGCGTCCATGTCCTCGACCGCCTCACGCGCGACCTTCGCGCTCCAGCCGTCGGCCGACGCGACCTGGGCGCCCTCGGCGAACCACGCGTCGACGAGCCGCAGCGTCACCAGCCCGCCCGTGGCCGCACGCCATTCCGCGCTCCCTTCCTCCATGCCGGCGAGCGCCTCGAAGAAAGGCAGGTGCCGGAAGCTCTGATCGAACGGTGCCACGATTCCTCCGCGGATCCCAGGGAACGCCGAACGTTCCTGTAATGACGCAACGATGCCACGTCAGGCAAACACCGAACAAGTGGAAATTCGTGACGTCGAGGTGGAGATCTGTGACATTTCCCGCCGCGACTCCCGCGTGCTGCGAAAAGCGCGGGCAAAGTGCCCTGCAGCACGCGAGGTCGCTGCCTGACGGTCGCGGCCACTGTCAAGGCTCTCGACGCCTAACGCGTCCGGAGAGACGCGAAGAGGGGGCTCATGATGAGCCCCCTCTCACGATTCCGGCGCCGGGTCCCGCGTCAGTCCCGATCCCTCGCCTCGCTGCCTGACGGTGTCGCCCGGGAGGAAGGAGGGCCGGCCACGTAGCGCTCGTTCTTCGTGTCGAGCCGGTCGAGCGCGTGCTCGATGAACTTCCCGCTCGCGCGGATGCGCTGCACGCTCAGGGCGTTGAACGCCGGCGAGTTCGGGCTCGGGATCGGCGACCCCGAGACCTCGAAGATGACGTCGAAGTCGTAGCGCACCGTCTTCCCGGTCCTCGGGTCGGTCCAGGCGCCGCTCTTCGCCAGCGCGCGGTTCTTCGGCCAGATGCCGAGCGGCAGCGCGAACGAGCGCACCCGGTAGCCGGGAACCGCCGAGTCGATCGCCATCACGCCGCGCGCGATCTGCTCCTGCACCATCGCGTCCTCGTACCTGTCGAGACGCGCGTGCCAGAGCGTGTGGTCGCAGAGCTCGAAGCCGAGCTCGTGGAGCTGCTTCACCTTCGCGTGGCGCCACTCCGTCTTCTGCCCCTGGATCCCCTTGTCGCCGAAGAAGGCGTGCCCCGCGCTCGCGCCCGAGAGCATGCAGAAGACGGCCTTGTTCCCCCAGTCGGGGTGCGTCTTCGCGAAGTCGAGCCAGATGCCTAACGCGCTGCTCGAGTCGATCTCGAGCCGGCCGCCGCGCTCGACGTAGCGGAACTGCCCCGGCGAGGCGTCGTCGAAGGTGAAGACCACCGGCGACGCGCCGGCGGGAATGTCGATCTTCCGGTCGACGACGTCGACCATGTTCACCGGACGGTAGCCGCGCTCGTAGAGCATCTCGAGGTCGCGGCGGAAGTTCGCGCGCGAACGCGACCACGTGCTCTCGCTGTCGCCGACGAGATGGTACATGAGCACGGGGATGCGGCCCATCTCGTTCGGCACGCGATCGGAGACGGGCGCGGTGCCCGGCGCGGCGCTGACTGCCTCGAGCGCGCGCTCGGAGACGGCGTGTGCATCGGCGGGGCCGCAGCCGGAGAGGGCGGCGGCGAGCGGCGCGAGGAGCGCCACGAGGGTGCTGCGACTGCTGTATGACGACACGGGGGGAAGCGAGTGTAGTGTGACCGACGGGGTGCGCTGGAAAGACGAGCAGCACGCACCGCCGGTCATCGAATATCTACACCCAGGCAAGCCCTTTTTTCCGTCGGGAAATCGCCGCTGGTGCGCCAGGTCATCCCCCGCCGATGACCTGCGTCAGCAGACGCGACCGAAAGGTCCGAGGAAACCCCGGACGGTCCGTGGCGTACCATATTTGTAGAGGTATGATCGACGGCGATCTCCACTCCTTCGACGAGCCGGCCAGTGCCGGCGAGGCGATCGCGCGCCGCTGGCGGCTTTTCCGCTCCCGGCTGCGTCCCGATCCGCACGCCCCCCCGCGCCGCTGGATCCGCCGCCACTGGCTGCCGATCGTCGTCTGCGGCGTGGGCACCGTCGGCGTCGCGACCCTCGACGTCTGGCTCGCCAGCTGCGGCTTCAAGGGGTGCCCGACGGCCGAGGAGATCCGCGCCTTCCGCCCCGCCGAAGGAGGGCGGATCCTCGACCGGAATGGCGCCTTCCTCGGTCGGGTCACGCCCGTCCGACGCGTCAACGTTCCCCTCGAGAGGATCCCCGCCCACGTCCGCGACGCCTTCATCGCGACCGAGGACCGCCGCTTCTACAAGCACGACGGCATCGACTGGCGCTCCTTCGTCCGCGCCGCGAGCCGCAACGTCACCGCGCTCGGCGTCCGCGAAGGCTTCAGCACCATCACGATGCAGGTCGCGCGGAACGGCTTCGGCGCCCGGCACTACGGACGGCGGACCTTCTCGCGCAAGCTCATGGAGCTGCGCATGGCGCGGCTCATCGAGACGAGCCTGACGAAGGACCAGATCCTCGAGCTCTACCTCAACGTCATCTACCTCGGCAACGGCGCGTATGGTGTCGAGGCGGCGAGCCGCGACCTGTTCGGCAAGAGCGTGCGTGAGGTGTCGCTCGCCGAGGCCGCGCTCCTCGCCGCGCTCCCGAAGGGACCATCGTCGTACACCCCGCGCCGCAACGCCGAGCGGGCACGCCGCCGCCGCAACCTCGTGCTCGGCCTCATGGCGGAGCAGGGGTACATCGCGCGCGATGTCGCGCTGCGCGCCGGCAAGCAGCCGATGCGCATCAACGAGTACGGCTGGCATCCCGTCCAGCCCGACGATTCGTACGCGCTCGACGCGGTGCGCGCGCTCGTCGATTCGGTGGTGCCGGCGAGCATGCGTGACGCGGACCTCGTCGTCGTCACCACGCTCGACGCGCGGGCTCAGCGCGCCGGCGACGCCGCCGTGAAGCGCCACGCCGCCGCGATCGGACGCGAGGGGGTCGCGTGGTACGGCGCGAAGGGCGCCGACGTGCAGGGCGCGCTCGTCGCGATCGATCCGCGGAGCGGTGACGTCCTCGCCCTCGTCGGTGGCCGGCGCTACGAGCGCGGAGGATTCAATCGCGCGCTCCTCGCGCACCGTCAGCCCGGATCTGCGTTCAAGCCCTTCGTGTACGCGGCGGGACTCGCCGCCGGCTTCACCCCGGCGTCACTCGTCGACGACGATCCGGTGGAGATCAGCGATGGGCGCGGCCACCTCTGGACACCGGCGAACTACGGTGACGAGTACGAAGGGGAGATCACCCTCCGCCGCGCGCTCATGGTCTCCGCCAATGCGGCGACGGTGCGACTGAGCCGGGCCATCGGCGAGTCGCGCGTCGCGCAGCGCGCGCACGACAACGGCATCGCGAGCGAGCTGCGCGCCGTGCCCGCGCTCGCGCTCGGCGCCGCCGAAGTCACGCCGCTCGAGCTGGTGACCGCGTACGCGCCCTTCGCGAACGGCGGCTATCGCGTCGCGCCGCGGCTCGTGCGCCGCATCGAGGCCCCGGACGGCACGCTCCTCTGGAGCAGCGAGCCGTCGCTCAGTCCCGTGATGGATCCGCGCGACGCATACCAGGTGACGTCGATGCTTCGCTCGGTCGTCGACCACGGCACCGGTCACGCCGTGCGCGACATGGGCGTCGACGGACCGATCGCGGGGAAGACGGGGACCACCAACAACAACGCCGACGTCTGGTTCGTCGGCTACTCACCGACCATCGTCGCCGGCGTCTGGTTCGGCTACGACACCCCGCGGACGCTGCCCGGCGGCGCCTCGGGCGGACGCTTCGCCGCGCCGGCGTGGGCGGAGTTCTACGAGCGCGGTTGGCGCGAGACGGGCACCGAGGCGTGGTGGACGCCGCCCGCGGGGATGGTCAGCCGCGTGATCGACGCGAGCACCGGCGAGCTGGCGAGCGAGTGGTGCCCCACCACCCAGGAGGAATGGTTCAAGCCGGGTACCGAGCCGACGGAGTACTGCCGCGCCCACACCGCCCCCGAGGATCCGTTCGCCGCCGCCGTCGAGAACGGCATGTCGAACATGTCGCAGAAGATCGGCAAGGCGCTGAAGAAGATCTTCAGCTTCTGATCGTCAGAGGACGCCGAGCCACTGGCTCGACTCCATCGCGTAGCCGGGGAAGAGCGATTCGGAGCGCGCCGCGCTCATGTGCTTCGTCGCCACCTCGGCGAACACGGCGCGGAAGTCGGTCGTCAGCGCGAGATCGCGCCCCTCATGCAGCTGCTCCGGCGCGAGCCCGGGCCAGCGGCCATGCACCTTCCCGCCACGCACCGCGCCACCGATGACGAACATCGCGCCCGCGTGTCCGTGGTCGGTGCCGCGATTGCCATTCTCCCGCGCCATGCGCCCGAACTCGGACATCGTGAGGATCACGACGTCCGCCATCCGATCGCCAAGGTCGGCGACGAGCGCGGCGACCGACCGGCCGAAGTCGTCGAGCCGGTTCGCGAGCTGTCCCGTGGCGGCGCCCTGATTGACATGCGTGTCCCACCCGCCGGCGTCGGCGAAGGCGATCTCCATCCCGACGTCGGCCTTCACGAGCTGCGCGATCTGCCGCAGCCGCCGCCCGAAATCGGTCTGCGGATAGTCCGCCCCGTTCGCCGGGACGTACGTGGCCGGATCGATCGAGCGAAGGACGCGCGTCGCTTCCGCGGCGGCGTGCCCGTCGCCGTGCACGAGGTCCGCGTCCATCGTCTGGTAGAGCTGCTCCAGTCGCGCCGCGTCGGCCCCGCCCGCGCGCACGCGGAGCTCCTCGAGCGATCGCAGGGCCACCGTCGGCGCCGGTCCGTCGAACACGCGCGGATGCTGCGGGGTGAGCGCGACACCGCGCAGCGCCGCGGGCACATGCCCCGCCGCGATGGCGAGCCGCGTGTTCGCGTCGGCGCTGCTCGACGCGAGCAGCCGGTTCAGCCAGCCGTCGCGCACCGTCTTCATGTCGGGCGCGGCGGTCTCCATGAAGTCCTGCGCGTCGAAGTGCGAGCGTGTGCTGCTCGGACTGCCGACGGCGTGGATCGGCGCGAGCATCCCGCGCTGATACAGCGGTACGAGCGCGGACAACGCGGGGTGCAGCCCGAAGAATCCATCGAGGTCGATCGCGCGCTCGCCACCAGCGCGTGAAGGAGCACCGATCGCGATCGACGGCCGCAGCTCGTAGTAGTGCGGATCGCCGAAGGGCACGAGCACATTGAGCGCGTCGGCGGCGCCGCGCTGGAAGAGGCAGATCAGCGTCTTCCCGCGCGCCGCGGCGCGCGTCTCGGCGAGGAGTGTCGCCCGGCGGAGGAAGCGCGGGCTCAGCCCGATGGTGACGAGCGCCAGCGCGCCCGACTTGAGAAAGACCCGGCGTTGCATCGTCACCTCC
>DATAIS010000320.1:0-10032 GCA_036262535.1 Gemmatimonadaceae bacterium
TTGCGCGTGAACTGCGCGCTCATCGAGTCGGCGAGATACTCGCGGCCGCGACTCACCGCCGTCGCGAGCAGCCGGGTGACGAGCGGCGCGAGGAGCCAGCTGATCAGCCAGACCACGAGGAGGACCGCGACGAGTGGACCGGCGTTGCCGCGGTCCTTGCCGCCGCTGCGGCGGCCGCCACCTCCGCCGAGCCTGACGCCGCCACGCATCATGCGGCCGCTGCTCTCGGCCACCAGCGCGACCGCGCCGATGAGCCCCGCGAGCAGCGTCATGAGCTGGACGTCGCGGTTCTTGATGTGGCCGAGCTCGTGCGCGATCACCGCCTGGAGCTCGTCGCGCGTGCAAGCCGCGAGCAGTCCCGAGGTCACGGTCACGCTCGCGTCGCGCTCGTCGTGCCCGGTCGCGAAAGCGTTAGGGTCGTCGTCGCCGACGATCCAGACGCGCGGCCGGGGAAGCCCGGCGGCGATGGCCATCTCGTCGACGACGTTGGCGAGGACGCGCTCATCGTCGGTCTGCGGGTCGATGACCTCGTGCGCCCCCGCGGCGGCGAGGATGCGCGCGGGCGCCGTCTTCCATCCCCACGCCGCCATCCCCATGCCGACGATCGTCAGCAGGATGCCGAGGAACGGGAAGACGTGATGGTATTCGCCTGGCGGCGCGTGCTGCGTGTACAGCCACGCGATGTAGTCGCCGCCGAAGCCGAGCCACGCGAAGAAGGCGACGAACGCGGCGACGACCCACTTCGAGCGTCGCCGGTTCGCCGCCTGCTGCGAGAAGATGTCGACTGCTTCGCTCACCGACGGTCCGTCAGCGCGACGGCGGCGAGAGCGTCAGGTCGATCGTCGGGTTGGCGCGTTCGGCGCCGTCCTCGATCTCCCAGAGATCCACCGGCGACGCGCCCGCCATCCCGGCGACGAGACTCGTCGGGAACTGCTGCTGGCGGATGTTGTACTGCGTCGCGGTGTCATTGTAGAGCTGCCGCGCGAAGCCGATCTTGTTCTCGGTCGACGCCAGCTCTTCCTGGAGCCGGCCGATGTTGGCGTTCGCCTTGAGGTCGGGATACGCCTCGACGACGGCGAGAAGCTTCGACAGCGCGCCGGCGAGCTGTCCTTCGGCGGCCGCCGTCTGCGCGACGCTGCCGCTCTGCGCGGCGGTGATCGCCTGGTTGCGCGCGGCGATGACGCGCTCGAGCGTGTCGCGCTCGTGCTGCATCGCGCCCTTCACGCTCGCGACGAGGTTGGGGATCAGGTCATGTCGGCGCTTGAGCTGGACGTCGATCTGACGCCAGGCGTTCGCGACCTGGTGCTTCAGTGCGATGAGGCCGTTGCGGGCCATGACGAGCCACGCGACGACGCCGACGACGAGCAGCAGGAGCACGACGGTCATTTCAGTCTCTCCGGTTGTAGGTGCGCGGCACCACGACCCGCGCTGACAGAAACTACGACGAGCGTGCCGGGTTGGTTACACCCGACGCGCTCGTGGTCGCGCGCCACCGCTGCGGCGCGGAGAGGTCAGCTGGCCGTCGTTCCGGCGCTGCGGCGCGCTGCGCGCCGTTCCTTCACCCAGTCCATCAGCCACGTTCCGGGGATCAGGAACAGCGGCGTGAGGAAGTGGCCGAGCAGCGTGTTCACCCAGATGAGGGCGATGTAGAAGCAGATGAGGCCGAGGCCGACCCACAGGGTGCCGAGCGGTCCGTGCGTTTCCAAGGGAAGCTCCTATACGAGGCGAATCGGTGCCGGCAAGATATTCTCGTCTTTCCTATGGTTCAACGGGAATGAGCAAGGGAAACGCTGCGGGCAACGAGTGAACGAGCAGGCAAACGAGCATCGCGCAGCGAGCAGGGGACCGGCCACGAGCAACCCACGGCACTTGCTGGTCGCCTGTCCCTTGCTGGTTGCTCTGTGCTCGTTCTACTGCTCGTTCACTCGTTGCCGTGAGGTAATTGCTGGTTGCGACCGTCGTTCGAGCACTATCTTCGTCACCAATGGGCTCGCCAGCCGTCGACGCCGCCGTGCAGGTCTGGGCCGCGCAGCTTCGTGAGCGAGGCGAGCGTGTTGTGCTGGCCGTCTCCGGCGGCCGCGACTCGATGGTGATGCTCACCGCGGCGGCGACGAGCGCACGCGACGTCATCGCGGCCGTGGCGACCTTCGATCACGGCACCGGCGACGTCGCGACTCGCGCCGCGGCCCACGTCGAGCGCACCGCGCGATCCTTTGGCATGGTCGTCGAGCGCGGGCGCGCCGAATCGCTCGCCCCGACCGAGGCGGCCTGGCGCGCCGCGCGAAGCTCCTTTCTCGAGAGCGTGGCGGCGCGACACCGCGCCATCGTTGCGACCGCCCACACGCGCGACGACCAGCTCGAGACCGTGTTGATGCGCGTCATGCGCGGCACCGGCGCGCGTGGTCTCGCCGGCCTCGCCGCGCGCCGTCCCGAGTCGGTTCCGCTGCTCGACGTCGAGCGGACCGCTGTCGCGGCCTGGGCGCGCGCGCACGGGGTCGTCTGGGTCGAGGATCCCAGCAACAGGTCGCTCCGGCATTTCCGTAACCGCGTGCGCCTCGAGCTTCTGCCCGCGCTCCTCGCGGCCCGTCCGGCCCTCGGCGCCGAGCTGCTCGACGTCGCGCGGCGCGCGGCGACGGTTCGTGAGGCGCTCGACGGGATCGCGGCGGGCTTCGTGACGCGCGACACGACGGGAGCGCTGAGCGTTGATACCGCCTCCCTCGCCGACTATGATCCAGAAGCGCTGCGAGCGCTGTGGCCCTCGATCGCCGCGACCGGCGGGATCGTCCTCGACCGTCGAGGAACCGTGGCGCTCGCGCGGTTTACCACGGAGGGCAGGGCGGGGCAACGCCTGCAGCTGTCCGGGCCGGTCGAAGTCGTCAGGCGCCGTGGGTCCATCTCGTTGACGGCGCTCCCGCGCCGCGCGGCAGTCCCGGCCCGGTTGGGAGGCGCCACCGACTGGGATGGGTGGCGGTTCAGGAAGCTCGACGCGGCGCGAACGACGGTGAAGGACGACGCCTGGATGGCGATCCTTCCCGCGAACGCGCCGTTGACGCTTCGAGGTTGGCGAGCAGGGGATCGCATGCGGGGGGATGGCGACGCGGCTCCGCGCCGCGTCAAGCGGTTCCTGCGCGACGCCGGCCTCGTCGGACCGGAGCGTGAAGGATGGCCCGTCGTGCTGGCGGGCGAAGAGATCGTCTGGATTCCCGGGGTGCGCCGCAGTGCCGCGGCAGCCGTCCGGCCCGGCAGGCCGGGTGACCTGTACGTCTGTGAGCGTAAGTCAGGCTGACCCGCGTCTCGATGGGCGCGCCGTACATCGCGTCCTCTTCGACGAGCGCACCATCGCGCGCCGCGTCGCGGAGCTCGGCGAGGAGATCACCCGGGCGTATCCCGACGGTGACCTGCTCGTCCTCGGACTGTTGAAGGGCAGCTTCATCTTCCTCAGCGACCTCGTGCGGCAGATTCACCGGCCGCTGCAAGTCGACTTCATCGTCGCCTCGAGCTATGGCGACGCGACCGTGTCGAGCGGCACGGTCAACCTGGCGTACGATCCGGAAACCAGGCTGGAGGGAAAAAGCATTCTTCTCGTGGAGGACATCATCGACACGGGGCGAACCATCAACCGTCTGATGGATCTGCTGGCGGCACGGAAACCGCGTTCGCTGGAGATCTGCGCGCTGCTCGACAAGAAGCTCGAGAACGAGCTGCGCCACACGGTGAGGTTCCTCGGCTTCGAGTGTCCTAACGAGTTCGTCGTCGGGTACGGGCTGGATCATGCGGAGAACTTCCGGCACGTGCCATACATCGTGAGTCTGAAGTAGAGCCATGGCCGACCGTCTGCCGTCCAACAAGAAGGAATCGTCCTGGGCCCGTCGCGCGCGTGCCGCGTCGTTCTGGGTCCTTTGTATCGTCGTCGTCCTCCTCGTCCTCACCATGCGGAATGGCACCGGTGAGCCCGCGGTGGACATCGGCTATTCCGATTACGATCGCCAGCTGCGCGACAGCAACGTCGCGAGCCTCACCATCCTCGGCGCCAACCAGATCCAGGGGACGAGCGACGCGGTCGGTGAGCTGAAGCAGAAGGTGAGCATCGGCGGCAAGCCGGTGAAGCGCTTCAGCACGACCTTCGCGCCCGGTGGCGCGCAGGACGAGATCAACCGCCTGCGCAACGCCGGCGTGAAGATCGACGTCGAGGAGGCCCGCAAGCCGCTCCTCGAGGCGCTGATCAGCTTCCTCCCGTGGCTGGTCCTCATCGGGCTCTGGATCTTTTTCCTGAAGCAGATGCAGCAGGGGGGGGCGAAGGCCTTCTCCTTCGGCAAGTCGCGCGCGAAGCTGCTCACCGGCGACACCCCCAAGGTGACGTTCGCCGACGTCGCGGGGGCCGACGAGGCGAAGGTCGAGCTCCAGGAGATCATCGAGTTCCTGAAGGATCCGGCCAAGTTCACGAAGCTCGGCGGCCGCCTGCCCAAGGGCGCGCTGCTCGTCGGCCCGCCGGGCACGGGCAAGACCCTCCTCGCCAAGGCGGTCGCCGGCGAGGCGGGGCGTCCCTTCTTCTCGATGTCCGGCTCGGACTTCGTCGAGATGTTCGTCGGCGTCGGCGCGAGCCGCGTCCGCGACCTCTTCGAGCAGGGCAAGGCGCACGCGCCCTGCATCATCTTCATCGACGAGATCGACGCCGTCGGCCGGCATCGCGGTGCGGGCCTCGGCGGCGGTCACGACGAGCGCGAGCAGACGCTCAACCAGCTGCTCGTCGAGATGGACGGCTTCGAGTCGAACGACGGCGTCATCCTCATCGCGGCGACGAACCGTCCCGACGTGCTCGACCCGGCGCTGCTGCGCCCGGGCCGCTTCGACCGCCAGATCGTCGTCGACGCGCCCGACCTCAGGGGGCGCGAGGGCATCCTGCGCGTGCACCTGCGCAAGGTCCCGGTCGCCGACGACGTGAACGTGACCACGCTCGCCCGCGGCACGCCGGGGATGAGCGGCGCGGACCTGGCGAACCTCGTCAACGAGGGCGCACTGCTCGCGGCCCGTCGCAACCACGACAAGGTCTACATGGCCGACCTCGAGGACGCGAAGGACAAGGTCATGCTCGGCGCCGAGCGCAAGTCGATGGTCATGAAGGACGAGGAGCGCCGCCTGACGGCATTCCACGAGGCCGGTCACGCCGTCTGCGCGATCAAGGTTCCGGGGAACGACCCGCTCCACAAGGTCACCATCGTGCCGCGCGGCCGTGCGTTAGGCCTCGCCTTCACGCTGCCCGAGGACGACCGCGTCTCGGTGACGCGCCAGCAGCTCGAGGCGAAGCTGGTGATGGCGTACGGCGGCCGCACCGCCGAGGAGCTGGTGTTCGGCCGCGACCGCGTCACGACCGGCGCCGCGAGCGACATCCAGCAGGCGACGGGGATCGCCCGGCGCTACGTCTCGCAGTGGGGGCTCTCCGACGCCATCGGCCCGATCCTCGTCGGCGACAACGAGCACGAGCTCTTCCTCGGCCGCGAGCTCCAGCACCGGCGCGAGGTTTCGGAGCGCACGGCGCAGCTCGTCGATACCGAGGTCTCGCGGCTGATCAACGAAGCGTTCAACCGCGCCAAGCAGACGCTGATCGACAACCGGCAGCTGCTCGACGCGATCGCCGGCTCGCTGCTCGAGCGCGAGACTCTGACGCGCGAGGACATCGATGTCCTCGTGCGCGGCGAGAAGCTGCCACCGCGCACGCCTGACGCTCCGCCGTCGGCGTCGCCGCAGGCGGTGCCGGCGGGAGAAGCGAAGCGCACGACGCCGCCCAAGCTCTTCGGCGGCCCGGAGGTCGCGCCGGCGTGACGTCCGGCGCGGCCGGTCCGCACGACGTGATCGCGCGTCAACGGCTCCCGGAAGGGAGCCGTTGGCGTGTCCGCGAGCGCGAGCTCATGCTCGACCGCCCGCTCGTCGTCGGCATCCTCAATGTCACCCCCGACAGCTTCAGCGACGGCGGCCGCTTCGACGATCCCTCGCGCGCGATCGCCCACGCCGAGGCGATGCTCGCCGCGGGGGCGGACCTCATCGACGTCGGCGGCGAGTCGACCCGGCCGCATAATCAGCCGGTGGACGCCGCCGCGGAGCTGGGCCGCGTGATCCCCATCATTCGCGAGCTCGCCCGCCGCTTCCCGCACACCACGATCTCGATCGACACGGTCAAGGCGATGGTCGCCGAGGCGGCGCTTGGCGAAGGAGCGCACGTCGTGAACGACGTGTCGGCCTTCCGTCTCGACCCGGCGATGGCGAAACTTTGTGGCGCCGCACGCTGCGGGGTCGTCGTCATGCACTCGCGTGGCGACGTCGCGACGATGGCCAGGTACGAACACGCGAATTACGACGACGTCGTGGACAGCGTCATCAGCGAGCTCGGAATCGCATTGCGAACGGCGGCGGACGCGGAGATCGCGCCGCCAGCGATCGTGGTCGATCCCGGCATCGGATTCTCGAAGCGGAGCGAGCACTCGCTCGCGATGCTCGGCGGCATTCCCCGGCTACTGGCACTCGGCCATCCGGTGCTCGTCGGCGCGTCGCGCAAGCGGTTCATCGGCGAGATCACGCATGTCGAGCATGCCGACGAGCGTGTGGCGGGAAGTGTCGGGGCCGCCGTGGCGGCGCTGATGCTCGGTGCGCGGCTCTTCAGGGTGCACGACGTCGCGCCGACGCGTCAGGCGCTCGACGTGGCGTGGGCGGTGGCACGGGCAGGGAACGCAGCGACGACAACCCGGACGACGTGAACATCCTCGACCACGTGCGGATCCTCCGCCCCGACTGGCGCGACGTCATCGAGATCGCGGTCGTGGCGTACGCGCTCTATCGCGTGATGCTGCTCTTTCGCGGCACGCGCGCGGCGCAGATCCTGATCGGGATCGTCCTCCTCGTCTTCTCGTACGCGCTCGCGCTGCTGCTCAAGCTGACGATGATCACCTACCTCCTCGGGCTGGTGTTCACGTATGGCGCGTTCGCCGCGCTCGTCGTCTTCCAACCGGAGCTGCGCGCGGCGCTGGCCCAGCTCGGCCAGGCGCCGGTGTCGCGGCTGTTCCGGCACCTGCACGCCGAGGAGATCGCCGACGCGATCGCCGAGGCGCTGGGGCGGCTCGCGCAGAGCGGCACCGGCGCGATCATCGCGCTCGAGCGGGAGGTGCCCCTCGGCGACTTCCTCGAGAGCGGAAGCCCGATGGAGGCGAAGGTCTCCGCGGACCTGCTGACGACGATCTTCACGCCCTACTCGCCGCTGCACGACGGCGCCGTGATCATCCGCGGCGACACGATCATCGGCGCCGGATGCATCCTGCCGCTTTCGCAGGCGACGCTCGACCGGTCGCTCGGCACGCGCCACCGGGCGGCGCTCGGTCTCAGCGAGGAGACGGATGCGCTGGTGCTCGTCGTCTCGGAGGAGACGGGGATCATCTCGAGCGCCTCGAACGGGCGGCTGGTGCGCGGCCTGACGGAGCTGCAGGTGCGCGAGCTGCTCACCCAGCGGCCAGCGCGCGTGACGAGCGAGATGCGCGCGATCGAGTCGGCGTGACCGACCGCGCGGCGCGCCGTGCGGCCGCAGCCGCCGGCGCCGCGCTCCTTCTCGTCTACCTCGCGACGCTCGCCCCGGACGTCACCTTCTGGGACGCAGGAGAGTTCATCGCCGCGATCGAGAGCTGGGGAATCCCGCACCCGCCTGGAACGCCGCTCTACGTTACGCTTGGCCGGGCGTGGAGGCTGCTGGTGGGCTTCCTCTCGCCGGCAGTCGCCGCCAATGCGCTCTCCGCCCTCTCGACCGCCGCCGCCTGCGCGCTGCTCGGCGCGCTGATCGGCCGGCGCGCGCTCGCGCCCCGGCTCACCGCGGCGGCGACGACGATCGGGGCGGGAGTCGTCGCCTCGGCCTGGCTCAACGCTACGGAGGCCGAGGTGTACGCGCCGTCGCTCCTGCTCGGCGCGACGATGCTCTTCGTCGCCGACCTCCGGCCCGAGCGCGGCGTCCGGAAGCAGCTGCTCCTCGTCTACCTTTTCGGCCTCGCGGCGCCGCTTCACGCCAGCGCGCTCGTCGCCGCGCCGGGCGCGATCGCGCTCGCGGCGGGCCGCATCGACGACCGCTCGAACCGGCTGCGGGTGGCCCTGGTGCTCGCCGTGAGCTTCGTCGCCGCCGCGGCGTTCGCGACCGGGCGCACGTGGCTCGCGCTCGCCGGCCTCGGTGCGCTCGCCGTTCTCGCCGCACTCCGCGTCGAAGGCGCCGCGGGCGCGATCCCCGCCCTGGCGTTAGGCGCGAGCCCGCTCGCGATCATGCTGCTGCGCGCGCAATTCGATCCCGCGGTCAATCAGGGAAACCCGGCCACGATCGCGACCCTGCTCGACGTGCTGGCGCGGAAACAGTACGCGGTCGCGCCGCTGTGGCCGCGTCAGGCGCCCCCGTGGCTGCAGCTCGCCAACTTCTTCCAGTACGCCGACTGGCAGTACGCCCTCGGCCTCGCGCCGGGGGCGACGTTCAGCGCGCCGCGGCTCGCGATCGCGCTGGTGTACGTGGCGCTCGGCGTCGCCGGTGCCCGCGCCCACGCACGGATGGACAGGCGGAGCTTTCGCGCGCTGCTCGTGCTGCTCCTCTCGGCCTCCGTCGGCGTCGCCGCGTACCTCAACCTCAAGGCGGGACCGTCGATCGGGTGGGGAATACTGCCCGACAGCGCGCCGCATGAGGCGCGCGAGCGCGACTACTTCTTCGTGCTGGCGTTCTGGACCTGGGGAGCGTGGGCTGCGCTCGGCGGCCTCGAATTCGCGCGTGCGGTGTCGCGCGGTCGATGGCCCGCGCTCGGTCTGGCGTTCGCGCTCCTTCCGATCGCGACCAACTGGCGCGCGATGGATCGAAGGCGCGAGCCGGATGCCGGCGCGGCCATCGCGATCGCCCGCGCTCATCTGGCCCCGCTCCCGCGACGCGCGGTGCTCGTGACATGGGGGGACAACGACAGCTACCCGCTCTGGTATGCACAGCGCGCGCTGCACTACCGCGAGGACGTCACAATCGTCACGGCACCGCTGCTGGGCGCCGGCTGGTATCAGGACGAGCTCTGGCGACGCGACTCCATACCGCTCCAGCCGGGAGCCGACGAGTCCGGATTGGTCGCGCGGGTCGCCGCCGGCGCGCGTGCCCGGCGTCGTCCCGTCGCCTTCGCTCCGGGGGTCGCGGCCAGGGTGCGGCGAGCGACGGGCGACGACTGGTCGATGTGTGGGATCGTGTGGCTCGATGCGGGGGCGACCTGTCACGCGCCACCGAATCCCCCGACGCGCGAGCCGAACGCCCATTCCGACCCCGTCGTTCGCATGATGCTGCCGCTGCTCCGGTGCGGGCGGCTCTCGGCCCCCGCGAGCCTCGATTCGCTCGCGAAGGATTCCCTTGCTGTGATCTGTAACGTTCGGTAAATTCTCGTGTTATGCCATTTCCTGCCCTCGCCGAACGACTGGCGGAGGTTCGTGAACGGATAGCGGCAGCAGCGGCACGCGGGAGGGGGCAGCGCGTCAGGCTCGTCGCGGTGACCAAGACGCATGGGGCCGACGCCGTCCGGGCGGTCCATGCGCTCGGCGTCGAGGACGTCGGCGAGAATCGCGTGCAGGAGGCGTTGCCCAAGATGGAAGCGGCGGGGGTCCCGGTGCGCTGGCACCTCATCGGACACCTCCAGCGCAACAAGGCGAAAGCGGTGGAGCGATTCGCGCTCGTGCACTCCATCGACAGCCTGCGCCTCGCGGAAGCGGTGGATGCGGTCGGGAGGGCGCACGGCTCCGAGATTCCCGTGCTGCTGCAGGTGAACGTTTCGGGGGAGACGTCGAAGGGCGGGTTTCCTCCCGACGAGCTGGCCGGGGCAGCGGAGCGACTGGCGTCGCTGCGGTGTCTGAGAGTGGAGGGGGTGATGACCATGGCCCCCCTCGACGCGTCGGAAGGAGTACTGCGGTCGACGTTTTCCGGTGCGCGTGAGGCGCTCGAGGTGATTCGTGGCGGGGGTCATCCCGCGGCGAGCGAGCTGTCGATGGGAATGTCGGGGG
>DATAIS010000321.1:0-2064 GCA_036262535.1 Gemmatimonadaceae bacterium
CGAGCGTCCGGCGGCGTAGAAGTGATCGGTGGTGCGCGTCCGCCGCGCCGCCCACCAGGTGATGCCGAGGGTGATGGCGATGAAGAAGGCGAACATCGCGATCGCGAGCGCGTTCGGCTCCCCGATCCGCGTCGCCGGCGCGGCAGGCGCCGCCGCTTGGAGGAGGAGCGCGGTCATCGGCGCTCTCCGGCGCGCATGCTGTCGATGTGCACGTCGTAGTGCCTGTTCGCCCACCTGACGTAGACCAGCGTCAGCAGCCATGCACTGACGATCACGCCGGCACCGAGCACGATGCCTAACGTCAACCCCGGCGCGAGCAACCTCGCGAGCAGCGGCTTGTTCCAGGCGATGAGGGCGATGAACCCGAAGTAGATCGCGACCATCGCCGCGGTGAGCGCGGCAGCGACGCGATCGCGTCTCGCGGCGAGCTCGGTGAGGTTTCCAGGCGTTGGCATCCGTGAGGGGCTGAAGGACGCGCAAATCTGTCGCTTGGTGGAGCGTCGGGCCACTACCGCCGGCCCGTCGGCCCCATCGCGCCGGCCCGGATCAACGCGGAGGCGCGGAGGTCCGCGGAGGACGCGGAGAACTGCAACGGCCACGGCCACGGCAACTATTGGCCGCGGACGACGCGGATGACGCGGACACGGCTCAGCCTCGAGTCACTCCTGGCGTGTGCCGTTCCCACAGCATTGCGAAGCTCCGAGAGATGTTGGGGGCAAGCGGGGCGAGTCGATCTCGCCGGGTCCTCCGCGGCCGTTCTCCGCGCCTCCGCGCCTCCGCGTCAACCGGGCCGGCGGTAGACGCGGACCGACGGCCCTGCGCGCAGACCGCGACTTGCCGGCCCGTGCGACCACTGAAATCTTCAAGGACCCGAACCCAGGCCCCAGTGAAGCTTCCCCTCCTCGCCCTCGCACTCGCCGCCGCGCCGCTGGCGGCGCAGCAGCCCTCGATCGAAGCCCGCTACCGCGCCGACGCCGATCGGATCATCGATGCGGCGCTGAAGGACAGCGCGGCCTGGAACCGGCTCGCGAAGCTCACCGACACCTTCGGCAATCGGCTTTCCGGGTCGAAGGCGCTCGAGGATGCGATCGACTGGGTGCTGGCGGAGATGAAGCGCGACGGTCTCGAGAACGTCCGCGGCGAGCCCGTGAAAGTCCCGCACTGGGTGCGCGGACAGGAATCGCTCGAGCTGGTCTCGCCGCGCCGCGCGAAGCTTCCCATCCTCGGCCTCGGCGGCACCATCGGCACGCCGGCGAAGGGGATCACCGCGCCGGTGATAGTCGTGTCGGGCTTCGACGAGCTCACCGCGCGAGCCGACGAGGCGAAGGGGAAGATCGTGCTCTTCGACGTTCCCTTCACGAGCTACGGCGCGACGGTGCGCTACCGCGGCGGCGGGGCCTCGGCGGCGGCAAAGGTCGGAGCGGTGGCTGCGCTCGTCCGCTCGGTGACGCCACAGTCGCTGCGCACGCCCCACACCGGTGCGCTTCGTTACGACTCGACGGTCAAACGGATCCCGAGCGCAGCAGTCACCGTCGAGGACGCGATGATGATGCGACGCATGATCGAGCGCGGCGATCGCGTCGTCGTGACGCTGAAGCTGGGCGCGCGGATGCTCCCCGACGCGCCGTCGCGCAACGTCGTCGCCGAGCTGCGGGGGTCGGAGAAGCCCGACGAGATCGTCGTGCTCGGCGGGCACATCGACTCGTGGGACGTCGGCCAGGGCGCGATGGACGATGGCGGAGGGGTCGTCGCCGCGTGGGAGGCGGTCCGCCTCATCAAGGCGCTTGGCCTCCGGCCAAGACGCACTCTCCGCGTCGTCGGCTGGACGAACGAGGAGAACGGGCTCGCCGGCGGCAACGCGTACCGCGACGCGCATCGCGCGGAGGTGGACAAGCACGTTCTCGCGATCGAGTCCGACAACGGCGTCTTCAAGCCACGCGGCGTCGGCTTCACCGGCAGCGATAGCGCGCGCGCGATCGTCAGGCAGGTCGCGCGGCTGCTCGAGCGCATCGAGGCCGGCGGCGTCGCGGCCGCGGGCGGCGGCGCCGACATCGGGCCGATCAC
>DATAIS010000322.1:0-6204 GCA_036262535.1 Gemmatimonadaceae bacterium
CTTGAAGAGGAGCGCCGGCTTCTCCGGATGATCGCGCGCCGTCTCGGCGAGATAATCGACGAGCGTGCGGTCAGGATAGGGCGCCAGCGAGGGCGGGACGCCGGGATCGTAGTGCGAGAGCCAGGGACGCGAGGGCATCGGATTGCTCCGGGCGGGAGGACCTTCGAATTGTCGCGGGGGACCGCTACCCACTGAATACGCAGCGTGACGTAGGCGCGTTCGGCGCTCGCGCTCCTGTCACATGTACTTCCAGTTTCTCGGCTTTCCTTCGGCCATCCATTCCAGCGCCTGCGCGACGCGCCTGTCCCGCGTCTCCTCGCGCCTGGCCTCGGTGATCCACTCGACGTACTCGCGACGGCCGAGGTGACCCGTCGCTTCCGCATTGCGCGCGGCGCCTCCGGGAACGATCTCCTTTTCGCGCCAGAAGCCGAATGCGCAGTGCTCCTTGAACGAGGCCATGCTGCAGAGCATCCCCTCGTACATGAAATGAGGAAAGCTCCACTTCATCGTCTCCTCGACCTCGGGACAGGCCTCGTGGACGATGGAGCGGAGCTCCCTCAGGATCGGCTTCGCGAACTCCGCCGAATCGGCGATGTATGCGTCGATGCGCGGCTCCTTCCTTCCCATGCGAGCTCCGTTCAGCTCAGCTCCGACTGGTGCTGGACGATCTTGCCCGCGAGACCATAGCGCACCGCGGCTTCGGCGTCGAGCCAGAAGTTGCGGTGCGTGTCCTCCTCGATCCGCTCGAGCGGCTGGCCCGTCGCCTTGGCGAAGATGCGATTGAGACGGTCGCGCATGCGCAGGATCTCCCGTGCCTCGATCTCGATGTCGGCCGCCGCGCCGCCGGCACCACCCGCCGGCTGGTGGAGCAGGAAGCGCGTGTTGGGCAGGCAGTAGCGGCGCTCGCGGGGCACCGAGACGAAGATCAGCGCTCCCGCGCTCGCGACCCAGCCCGTGCCGACGATGCGAACCGGTGCGCCGATGAAGCGGATCATGTCGTGGATGGTGTCGCCGGCCTCGACGTGACCGCCCTGCGAGTTGAGGTAGATGGTGATCGTCTTCTCGCTCTCCGCGGCGAGCGCGACGAGCTGCGAGATGATGCGTGCCGCCAGCGCCTGGTTGATCTCGCCGCTGATGACGATCGTGCGCGACTTGTACAGTCGCTCGATGACGGGATCCGAGAGGGGCGCTGGGAGCGCCACGGGGGACACCGTCGCGGGTGTATCGAGGGTGTCGTCTTCGTCTTCCATGCTCTGCTTCTCCACGGCTTTCAGGTGTTTCAGCAAGCTAGCCAGCGGTCGCCGCGTCCGCACTACCGGCGCGCGGTCAGCGCGGCGGACGGCGCGTCGTATCCGCCGCGCCGGGGGGCGGCGCGATCGTCGACATCAGCGTCAGCACCTGGGCCATCGCCGCGCTGTCGAGGCCCGCGCCGGCCTGGTCACGGAAGCCGCGCACGGTGACCGTCGTGCGTCCCTCGAGCGACGTCGCCTCGACGACGATGCTCACGCCGTCGGGGCTCTTGCCGCGCACCTGCCCGTTCGCGGTGTCGAGCGTGATCTGGGTATAGCCGCGCTCGCGCATCGCTGCGACCGTGCGCGCGAAGACGGTATCGCGGCCCAGCATCGTCACCGTGCTAATCGACGGGCCGGCCTCGCGCGCCGTCGTCGGCGTCGGGAGCTGCCCGGCTCCGGTGACGCGCACGGGCCGGCTGCACGCGCTCGCGGCGGCGAGCGCCGTGATGAGGATTGCGATACGGCTCAACGTGCCCTCCGCTGCTTCTTCCCACTCGTCTTCTTCACGGTCCTCCGGGTGGCGCTTTTCTTCCTCCCGCTCTTCTTTGCCGCCGACTTCCTTCGGGCACCGGCCTTCTTCGCCGGCAGAGCGGTCGTTGGCCGATGCGACATCGCGTGCAACGCCTCGGTGCGCGCGATGAACTGCTCGGGAGTCGTCGAGGCGACGATCCGCCCGATCACGTCGAGCTCGAGCGCGTCGGCGGACCTGAAGCGGATGCACGACTTCCCCATGTCCAGCTTCTTGCCGGCCGCGGCGAAGGCCTCCTGAAGCTCACGGCTGTGGCTGTCGTCAGCGTAGACGTTCATCAGGTAGAGCGCGCAGTGATTCTTGTGCGACGCGAGCGCGGCGTAGCAGAGCGGCTGGCCGTTGTAGCTGTCGGGATATTTCTCGAGCGGGATCCCCCAGCAGATCATCCCGTAACCCATGAACTCGGCGAACCCCGCGGGCATGTGCCGGCGCATGACGTCGCGCACGGTCGAGACCGTGACCCGGCGCTCCGCGGGAAGCTCCGAGATGTACTGGGGGACGCTGGCTGCCTTGCTCTGCATGGTCGCTCCCTGGTGGTGCATCGCCGAATATCACCACGAATCAGCCCCTTGCAACTGAGGCCGGCACTTTCCCCTTCCTGGAAAAGCCGATAGTTTCCATCGGAATGACGGCATCTCGCCCAAATGCAGCCCCCGCGCGGCTTTACCTCACCTGCGCGGCACTCGCTGCTGTCTTCATTTCGATCTTCGCCCCCGTCGCCGGCGCCCAGGAGCACCCAGCGCGCCGGCTCTCCTCCATCGTCGGCGTCGCGATCGAGGAGTATGGCAAGGCGGTGGATGACGCGGGCCGCCTCGTCTCCCAGCTCGAGTACCAGGAAGCGACCGACTTCCTGGCCGACGCGCAGACGGTAGCCGACCGCATCGCCGGCGCCGAGGGCGCAACCGCCCGCACGATACTCGATTCGCTCGTCGCCGCGGTCGCGGCGAAGCGGCCCCCCGCGGAAGTGCTCGCGATGCATGGCCGCTTCGCGAAGGCTCTCGGTGCCGCCGGCGCCCTCGAGATGCCGACGCGCGCGATCGACCTCGCGAAAGGTCGCGCCATCTACCAGCAGAGCTGCGCATCCTGCCACGGCGCGCTCGGCATGGGCGACGGCGCGGCCGCCCGCGGGATGACGCCGGGACCCCCAGCGTTAGGCAGCGACACGGTGATGGCCGGCACGAGCCCGGCGACGATGTTTCGCATCGTCAGCGTCGGGGTCACGGGCACGCCGATGCCCGCCTTCGGCGGAACGCTCTCCGCCGACGACCGCTGGGCCGTCGTCGCCTACGCCACGACCCTCCGCGCGCGCAGCTCCCAGCCGCTCGAGGGGGAGGGGCTGTACCTCCGGAACTGCGCGTCCTGCCACGGGACCGCGAGCAGCGCGCCGACCTTCGCGCGCGCGCTGACGAAGCTTCCCCCCGACATCGCATCGCTCCCCTGGCAGGCCGAGCGGAGCGACGAGCACCTCGCGGCGGTGATCCGGAACGGCATCCCGGGCACGGCGATGCCCCCCTCGACCGATCTCACCGCGGAGCAGGCCCGCAGCATCGTCGCCTATATCCGCACGCTGCCGATGCGCGCCGGCGCGCCCGTCCACACCGCGAGCGGCGACCGCGTCGCCGACGCGCCGCGCACGGTCCTCGCGCTGCTCGACCAGGCGCTCGCTGCCGCACGCGACGGACGCACCAGCGACGCGGGCGACCGCGCCTTCGACGCCTACATCGCCTTCGAGCCGCTCGAGACGACGACGCGCGCGAAGAATCCCGGCCTCATCGCCGGCATGGAGCGGCACTTCTCCGAGTTCAAGGCCGCGGTGCGCGACGGCGACGTTCGCAGCGCCGAGCGTGCGCGCGATGCCATCGAGCTCAGCCTCCCCACGGTCGTCGAGCTGACGCGCCCGACCGCGAGCGGGTGGGGGGCGTTCTTCCAGTCGTTCCTCATCATCCTCCGCGAAGGCTTCGAGGCGATCCTCGTCATCGGCGCGGTGGTCACCTTCCTCATCAAGACCGGCCATCGCGAGCGGCTGCACGCGATCTGGGTCGGCGTCGGCCTCGCGCTGCTCGCGAGCGCGGTGATGGCGGTGGTGCTGAGCACCGTCCTCAGCGCGCTTCCCGCGAGCCGCGAGATCCTGGAAGGCGTGACGATGCTCATCGCCGTCGCGGTGCTCTTTTCGGTCAGCTACTGGCTGATCTCGAAGGTCGAAGCCGCGAAGTGGCAGGCATTCATCCGCGACAAGGTCAACGCCGCGCTCGCGCATGGCGGCGGCAAGGCGCTCGCGCTAGTCGCCTTCCTCGCGGTCTTCCGCGAGGGGGCGGAGACGGCGCTCTTCTACCAGGCGCTCTTCCGCGAGGGAACGCACGTCATCGTCCCACTCGGACTCGGGATCGTCGTCGGCATGGCGGCACTCGCGGTGATCTTCACGCTCTTCTACCGCTTCGGCGTCCGCATTCCGCTGCGCCCGTTCTTCGGCGCGACGAGCGCGCTGCTCTACTACATGGCGTTCGTCTTCGCCGGGAAGGGGATCAAGGAGCTGCAGGAGGGCAACGTCCTTCCCGTGACGAGGCTCCCGGGCTTCCCGACCGTCGAGGCGATGGGGATCTATCCCACCGCGGAGACGTTGCTCGCGCAACTCGTCCTCCTCGCGGCGTTCGTGTTCGCGCTCTTCAAGACCTTCTGGCCGTCGCGCTCGGTCGCGTTGCCGACGGTTCCCGCGGGTGCATCGCCCGATGTCGCCGCGCGCGTCGCCGAGCTCGCCGAGCAGAACGCGCGGCTGCAGGCGCGCATCGCGGCACTCGAGGACGCCGCGTCGGCCCGCGGCGGTCCGGCGCTTGCCTCCGATGAGGCGGCCCGATGACTGGCGACATCTTCGCGCTCTTCGCGCATCCCCTCTGGGGGCCGATTCTCATCATGTCCGCCCGCGTCGTCGACGTGTCGCTGGACACGATGCGCGTGCTCTTCATGGTGCGTGGCCGCCGCCTGCCCGCCGCCGCGCTCGGATTCCTGCAGGCGCTGGTCTGGATCGTTGCCGTCGGCAACGCGATCAAGCACCTCGGTAGCGCCGCGCACGTGCTCGGCTATGCGACGGGCTTCGCGCTCGGCACCGCGGTCGGCATCACGATCGAGAAGTATGTCGCGTACGGCCTCTCGCACCTGCACATCATCTCGCGCCACGGCGGCGTCGAGATCGCCGAAGCGCTGCGCGAGCGCGGCTACGGCGCGACCGAGTTCTCGGGTTACGGACGCGACGGCGCGGTCGAGATCGTGACGTCGGTCGTCCAGCGCGCGCACGTCCCCGAGGTGCTGGAGATCGTGGACCGCTACGACCCGCAGGCGTTCGTCACGGTCGAGGATCCGCAGGTGCTGCGCGGCGGCTCGGTCGTCTCGCGTGAATGGCCGATCCCGACCCCGGTCCGCGTCCGCCAGCTCTTCAAGCGCAGCCGCGCCTAGGCGAGTACGTCTCGCCGGTAGTCGAAGCGGCCGTCGCGGAAGTGCGGCCGGAGCCGCGTCGCCGCCGCGAGCGTGAACGAGTCCACGATCTCCCCGCGCTCGCAGAGTCGCACGAGCTCGTCGTAGCGATAGGGAAAGATCCCGTCGATCGCCTCGCCTTCCTCCGGCTCGGCGCCGCCCGCCTTGCGCACGCGCGCCGCCAGCAGATGGGGGAATCCCTCCTGGATCCCCGAGTCGGTCGCGATCCTGCCTAACGACACGACCTCCGTCGCCTCGTAACCGATCTCCTCGTGCAGCTCGCGGCGCGCCGTGTCCTCGGGCGACTCGCCCCTGTTCCGCCCGCCACGCGGCAGCTCGCGGATCCACATTCGCACGGGGTGGCGAAACTGCCGGATGAGGAGGACGCGGTCCTGCGCGTCGATCGGCACCACGACGACACCGTCGGTCATGGTGTCGGGATGGCCGATGCGCGCCATCTCCTGTGGCCCGTCCGCCGTCGTCACCGCCGCGACGCAGAGCCGCATGCTGTCATTCTCCCAGACGGCGCGCTCCGCGAGGATCTCGATCTCTCCCGCGCTCGCATCGCCGGGGAGCACGCGGACGTTCTCCACTCTCTCTCGTGTCGCCATGCCTGCTTCCTTCGCAGGCGGCAGGCCAACACTGCCGCTCGGGCTGGCAATTACGACGAGGGTTCAGCCGGATGAGGCGGATGCATCCGGATCCTGCGGATCCGCTCCTCGACACGCGAGCTCCCTCTCGCCGGCCCTGAACGACTTGGGGGCAAGCGGGGCGAGACCATCTCTCCACGCTTGCCCCCAGGTAGTTCATCCGCAGGATCCGTTTCATCCGCAGAATCCGGATGAACCTTCGTCGTACAGGCCAGCCGGAGCGGCAGTGCAAGGAGAGCAGATCCCAGCACGCGCGCCGCGCCCGCGC
>DATAIS010000323.1:0-9779 GCA_036262535.1 Gemmatimonadaceae bacterium
AATGAAGCTTTTCGACCGGATCGCGGAGATGGGCCACGAGCAGCTCGTCGTCTGCAGCGATCCTTCGGCAGGATATCGCGGGATCATCGCCATCCACAGCACCACGCTCGGCCCGGCACTCGGCGGGACCCGCTTCTGGCAGTACGCGTCGGACGAGGAGGCGATCGTCGATGCGCTGCGGCTCGCGCGCGGCATGACCTACAAGAATGCCGTCGCGGGGCTCAACCTCGGTGGCGGCAAGTCGGTGATCATCGGCGACAACAAGACGACGAGTCGCGAGATGATCTTCCGCGCCCATGGGCGATTCGTCGAGTCGCTCGGCGGCCGCTACGTGACGGCGGAGGACGTCGGCACGAGCCCGAGCGACATGGACTACGTCTTCATGGAGACGCACTACGTCGCCGGGCTCGCGGGCCGCTCGGGCGACCCGTCGCCCGTGACGGCGCACGGCGTCTTCCGCGCCATCCAGGCGTCGGCGAAGCACAAGTTCGGCAACGACGACCTCTCGGGAAAGACGATCACGCTCCAGGGGTGCGGCCACGTCGGCTACTTCCTGGCGAAGGAGCTCCACGCCGCCGGCGCGAAGCTCATCGTCACCGACATCGATCCCGAAAAGGTGAAGCGGGTCGTCGACGAGACGAAGGCGAAGCCGGTCGCGCCGGACGAGATCTACGGCCAGAAGGCCGACATCTTTGCGCCCTGCGCGCTCGGCGGCATCATCAACGACAAGACGATCCCGCAGCTCAAGGTGCAGATCGTCGCCGGTGGATCGAACAACCAGCTGCTCGAGGAGCGCCATGGCGACATCCTCGAGGAGAAGGGCATCCTCTACGCGCCGGACTACGTCGCGAACGCGGGTGGCGTCATCAACGTCTACAGCGAGCTCGCGGGCTGGGATTCGCGCCGCTCGCTGCGCAAGGCGGACGAGATCTATCACACCATCCTCGGCGTCTTCGACATCGCGCGGCAGGAGAAGATCCCGACGTACGAGGCCGCGGACCGACTCGCCGAGCGCCGGCTTCGCGCGGTCGGCATGATGGTGCGCACCTGGCCCCAGTGGCCGAACAAGTAGGAGGCCGTATGGCGTCCAAGAGGGAAGTGATCCCGATCGCGGCGGACCACGCCGGCTTCGAGATGAAGCAGAAGCTCGAGCGCGTGCTCCAGGACATGGGGTACGAGATCCAGGACCTCGGCACCAACTCCGCGGCGAGCACCGACTACCCGGACTTCGCGCACCCGCTGGCCAGGGAGATCTCGGAGGGCGAGGCGAAGCGCGGGGTGCTGCTCTGCGGCACGGGGCTCGGGATGTCGTACGTCGCGAACCGGTATCCGCACGTCCGCGCCGCGGTGGTCTGGTCGCCGGAGATCGCCGAGATGGCACGCAAGCACAACGACGCGAACGTCCTCGTCCTTCCCGCGCGCTATCTCTCGGAAGGGGACGCGGAGCAGATCCTGAAGAAGTTCCTCGACACCCCATTCGAGGGTGGCCGCCACGAGCGCCGCGTCGAGAAGATCGAGCGGCAAGGAGAGAGCGAATGAAGTGGACGGAGTGGGATCGCCAGCCGCCGGGCCGCTCGCTCGGCGAGACGGACCCCGAGATCGCGCGACTCATCTCGCAGGAGATCGAGCGCCAGAACGACGGCCTCGAGCTCATCGCGAGCGAGAACTTCGTCTCGCCGGCGGTGATGGAGGCGATGGGCTCGCCGCTCACCAACAAGTACGCCGAGGGATATCCCGGGAAGCGCTACTACGGCGGGTGCGAGTTCATCGACGGCGTCGAGCAGCTCGCGATCGACCGCGCGAAGGAGCTCTTCGGCGCCGAGCACGCGAACGTCCAGCCGCATTCCGGCGCGCAGGCGAACAACGCCGTCTTCTTCGCGTTCCTCGAGCCTGGCGACACCTTCCTCGGGATGGACCTCTCCAACGGCGGCCACCTGACGCACGGCTCGCCGGTGAACTTCTCGGGGAAGACGTACAAGGCGATCTCGTACGGCGTGGACGAGAACGGGCTGCTCGACTATGGGCAGATGCAGGCGCTCGCTCGGCAGCACAGGCCGAAGATGATCATCGCCGGCTACAGCGCATACTCGCGGAAGATCGACTTCGCGCTCTTCGCCGAGACGGCACGCGAGATCGGCGCGCTGTTCATGGTGGACATGGCGCACTTCGCGGGACTCGTCGCGGCCGGGCTCTATCCGTCGCCGGTGCCATACGCGGACATCGTCACGACGACGACGCACAAGACGCTGCGCGGCCCGCGCGGCGGGATGATCCTGTGCCGCAGCCAGCACGCGAAGGCGATCGACAAGGCGATCTTTCCGGGGATCCAGGGTGGGCCGCTCGAGCACGTGATCGCGGCGAAGGCGGTCTCGTTCAAGGAAGCGCTGCAGCCCGAGTTCAAGGATTACTGCCGGCGCGTCGTCGCGAACGCGAAGGCGCTCGCCGGCGCCCTCACGACGCACGGCTTCCACGTCGTCTCGGGTGGCACCGACAATCACCTCATGCTCGTGGACCTGCGCAACCGCGGGCTCACGGGGAAGGTCGCGGAGAAGGCGCTCGATCACGCGGGGATCACCGTCAACAAGAACACGGTGCCGAAGGAGACGCAGTCGCCATTCGTGACGAGCGGCATCCGCATCGGCACGCCCGCGGTGACGACGCGCGGCATGGGCACCGCGGAGATGGAGACGATCGCGTCGCTCATCGACCGGGTGCTCGCCGCGCCCGAGGACGAAGGAGCGCTCGCGGCCGTGCGCAGTGACGTGAAGCGCCTCGCCGACCGCTTCCCGCTCTATGGCGGCGCGGGCGCCGGCGCCGGGGCCTGACCCAGCCGCGCCGCGTCCGTGCCCCCTGCCGCGTCGCATCGTCAGTATACTGGACGCCCCGCGTGCAGCGCCCGATATTGTCGCGGAACACTCCCTCACGACCCGACATCACCCAGCAGCACCCAGCAGCCAAGTGCCCGAGCAGCTCGCCTTTCGCGACGGAATCATGGACCGGATCCGGCTCAGAGAGCCGCGATTCCACGAGCACGCGTATCTCTTCGTGCTCGCGTCGCTCGAGCATTGTCAGGCGCAGCTGCGCGAGCGGCGCCACATCAGCGGGCGCGAGCTCGTCGAGGCCTGCCGCTCGCTCGCGCTGGAGCGGTACGGGGTGCTCGCGCGGCTGGTGCTCGAGCACTGGGGAGTGCGCAGCACCGCGGACATCGGGGACATCGTCTTCACGCTCGTCGACGCGCAGCTCCTCCTCAGTCAGCCGGCCGACACCCGCGACGATTTCGCGGACGTCTTCGACTTCGAGGACGCGTTCGAGCGCGAGTATCCCTGGTCGGACGTTCAGCGCGCCTGACGCCGGGAGCGCGGACCGACCGCGGGCAAACGCGGGAGGGACCGTGGACACAACAGCCAGTCTGCCGGATTGCCGGAAGTGCGGAAAGGGAACGCTCCTTCCGCTCAGCGACTATGGCCGGGACGGCGCGCCGATCACCTACAAGGCGTGGGTCTGCAGCAACCCCGAGTGCGGCTTCAACGTCCGCATCGACAACGGGGAGATCGGCTTCGGCCGCTCGATCGGCCCCTCGCACAAGTGACCTCCTGACGGCGCCGCCGCGCCTCGCACGATGACCGCGCCCCGGGTCACGCGTTCGCGCGACCTGGCGCGCGTCACCGGCGCCGCCGAGAGCAGCATGCTCGACGCGGCCACGATCGCGGCCGGCATCCCCGCACGCGAGCTGATGCGCCGCGCGGGCGTCGCCGCCGCGACGCGCATCGCGGCCCGCTTCGGTCCCCGCGCGCGCGGCGGCGTCGCGGTCTATGTCGGCAGCGGCAACAACGGCGGCGACGGCTGGGTCGTCGCCCGCGAGCTGGCGCGTCGCGGCTTCCCGGTGCGCATCCGCGAGGCGATGACGACGAGCACCGGCGAGGCGGAGGCGGCGCGCGAGGATACCCGCCGCGAGATGCGCATCGACGCGCCGCGCGGCGACGAGCAGGTGATCGTGGACGCGCTGCTTGGCATCGGCAGCCGCGGCGCCCCGCGTGGCCCCGTGGCGAACGGCATCGCCGAGATCGACCGCGCGCGAGATCGCGGCGCGAGCGTCATCGCTCTCGACGTTCCGAGCGGCCTCGACGCCACCACCGGCAGCAACGAGGGCGCTGTCCGCGCCGATCTCACCGTCACCTTCGCGACGATGAAGCGCGGGCTCCTCGTCTCGCGCGACAACGCCGGCGCGATCGAGGTCGTGGACATCGGCATCCCGACACCGCGCGGCTCGCCCCTGCCGCGGCTCGTCGACGCCTCGTATGTGCGCGAGTCGATCCGCCCGTTAGGCGCGTCGTCGCACAAGGGGACGCGGCGGAAGATCGTCATCGTCGGCGGCACGCGCGGCATGGCCGGCGCCGTGATCCTCGCCGGCCGCGGCGCATTCCGTGCCGGGGTCGGCATGGTGCGGACGCTCGTCGCGCCCGAGAGCGTCGCCCCCGTGCAGGCGGCGCTGCCCGAAGCGAGCGCCTTCGACTGGCCGCGCGACGACGAGTCCGCGCGCGAGATGCTGAGCTGGGCGGACGCGGTCGTCGTCGGTCCCGGGCTCGGCGACGACGCGCGGGCGATGGTCGAGCGCGTACTGCGCGTGTCGCGGGTGCCGGTGGTGCTCGACGCCGACGCGATCACCGCATTCGCGCGCGAGCCGGGCGCGCTCGGCTCGCTGCTCGGCCGCCGCCCGGCGATCCTCACCCCGCACGCCGCGGAGCTGGGGAAGCTCGTCGGCGCGAGCGCGAGCGAGGTCCTGGTGCGTCGCTTCGAGGCCGGCGCGGAGGTCGCGAGCAAGACGGGCGCGGTCGTCATCGCGAAGGGAATTCCGACCGTGTGCTCCGCGCCTGACGGCGGGCGTCTCGTCTCCGCGTCGGGCAACGCGGCGCTCGCCATCGCCGGCAGCGGCGACCTCCTCAGCGGCGTCGCCGGCACCCTCCTCGCGCAGACCGACGATCCGCACGTGGCCGCCGCCTCCGCCGCCTGGGCACATGGACGCGCCGCCGAGCTCGCGCGCGGCGACCGGCGCACCGTCCGCGGCATCACGCTCGACGAGATCACACACTGCCTCGGCGACGTCTGGGAGCAGTGGCCGGAGCCGCTCGACGACGGCGTCGTCGCGTCACTCCCGGCCGCCGGGGATCGAGGATGACGCTGCGCGACACCGCGCTCGGGCCCGGGCCGGAGTTCGACGCGATCCGTGAGATGGTGCGCCGCTGGGGGCCGCGCGCGCGGGGCATCGGCGACGACGCCGCGCTGCTCGACGTTCCGGCCGGGCAGCACGTGGCGGTGAGCACCGACGCGTCGGTCGAGGACGTGCACTTCCGCAGGCACTGGATGCGGCCGCGCGAGATCGGCTACCGCGCGACGATCGCCGCGCTCAGCGATCTCGCGGCCGTCGCGGCCAGCCCGCTCGGCCTCGTCTGCGCGCTCGCCGTCCCCGACGCCTGGCGCGACGATCTCCTCGAGCTCGCCGATGGCATCGGCGAGGCGGCGCATGCGCACGGTGCCCTCATCGTCGGCGGCAACGTCACCCGCGGCGACAAGCTCTCGATCACCATCACCGTGCTCGGCACCGTGACGAAGGCGCTGCCGCGCGACGGCGTGCGGGCCGGCGACACGATCTTCGTCACCGGACGGGTCGGCGGGTCCGGCGCGGCGCTGGCGGCGTTGCTCCGCGGCGACGTCCCCGACGACGCGGCGCGCGAAAGATTCCTGCGCCCCGTTCCGCGCATCGCCGAAGCGCGCTGGCTCGCGGAGCATGGCGCGCACGCCGCGATCGACGTCTCCGACGGACTTCTCGCCGAGCTGGGCCATCTCTCGGCGGCGAGCTCGGTCGCGATACGGGTCGATCCCGCGCGGGTGCCGTGCTTCGGCGGCGTCGCGCCGGAAGATGCGCTCCGCAGCGGCGAGGAATACGAGCTGGTGGTCGCGGCGCGTACGCTCGACACGCGGGTCTTCGAGCAGGAACACGGCGTACCGTTGACGGCGATCGGCAGCGCGGCCGCGCTCGGGGGCAGGGATGCGCCGTGCGTGGAGGTCGAAGGCGGCGATCGTGGCTCGCGCGTTGCGCGCGGGGCGGGGCACGATCACTTTTCGAGGTGATGCGTACCGCGCTCGTCGCCCTCGCGCTCGTCTTCCTCACCATCCCGATCGGCCTGATCGTCCTGCTCGCGGCGCTGCTGCGCGTGCCGGATTCGCCGAGCGGCGTCTACCAGTGGGCGATGCGGACCTGGGCGCGCGGCGTGTGTCGTGCGGCCGGTGTGCGCATCGTGCTGCACAATCCCGAGCGCATTCGCCGCGACGGACCCGCGGTCTACGTCGCGAACCACGTCAGCTGGTTCGACATCTTCGCGCTCGCTTCGGTGCTGCCACGCTACACCTTCGTCGCGAAGTCGGAGCTTCAGAAGATCGTGCTCTTCGGCCCGGCGGCGAAGGCGGCGGGAATCGTCTTCATCGAGCGGTCGAACCGGCGCGCCGCGTTCGACTCGTACAGGGAAGCGGCGACGATGGTGCGCGGCGGCAAGAGCGTCGTCGTCTGTCCCGAGGGGACGCGGGGACGCGACTACCATCTTCGCCCATTCAAGAAGGGCCCCTTCGTCTTCGCGATCAGCTCCGGGGCGCCGATCATCCCGACCGTCGTGCACGGCACGATCCACATCCAGCGCAAGGGCTCGTTCCGCGTGCGCTCGGGCACCGTGCACATCCACTTCCTCGAGCAGGTGCCGACGGAAGGCATCTCCTACGAGGATCGCGCGCAGCTGATGGAGACGGTCTGGCGGCGGATGGCCGACTTCCTGCGCGACGAGTACCACGTCGGCACCAACGAGTATCCGATCGCCGGGGAAGGCGACCGTCCCGAGCGCGAGACCAGCTTCTTCTAGAACTTCGACGTGCTCTCGCACCACCGAACCTGAGATAATGACGACAATTCTGGACATCACCGCGCGCGAGATCCTCGACAGCCGCGGCAACCCGACCGTCGAAGCCGACGTGTTCCTCACCACCGGCACGATGGGGCGCGCGGCGGTGCCGAGCGGCGCCAGCACCGGCGAGCACGAAGCCGTCGAGCTGCGCGACAACGACAAGGCGCGCTACCTCGGCAAGGGCGTCCGCAACGCCGTGCGCAACATCGAGGAGAAGATCGGCCCGGCGCTCAACGGGCTCGACGCGACCGACCAGATCGGCATCGACCACGCGATGATCGAGCTCGACGGGACCGAGAACAAGAGCACGTTAGGCGCGAACGCGATCCTCGCCGTCTCGCTGGCCACGGCGCGCGCCGCGGCGCAGGAGACGGGCCTGCCGCTCTATCGCTACCTCGGCGGCCCCCTCGCCCGTGTCATGCCGGTGCCGATGATGAACATCATCAACGGCGGCGCCCACGCGACCAACACGGTGGACTTCCAGGAGTTCATGGTCGTCCCCGTCGGCGCCGAGTCGTTCGGCGACGCGCTGCGGATGGGCGCCGAGGTCTTCCACGCGCTGAAGAAGGTCCTGGTGAAGCGGAAGCTCGCGACGGGCGTTGGCGACGAGGGCGGTTTCGCTCCCGACCTCCGCGACGACGAGGAGGCGCTGCGGGTGATCATCGAGGCCATCGAAGCGGCCGGCTACGCGCCGGGCAAGCAGATCGCGCTCGCGCTCGACGTCGCGGCGAGCGAGCTCTACTCGGCGGGCAACTACACCTTCAAGAAGAGCGGAGCGGGGACGAAGGACGCTCGGGGGATGATCGAGCTGTACGGCCGCTGGCTCGACGAGTATCCGATCGTGTCGATCGAGGACGGCCTCGCCGAGGACGACTGGCAGGGGTGGGAGCAGCTCACCGCCGCGTTAGGCGAGCGGTGCCAGCTCGTCGGCGACGACCTGTTCGTGACGAACACGAAGCGCCTCGCGCGCGGCATCGAGACGGGGGTCGGCAACGCGATCCTGATCAAGGTCAACCAGATCGGCACGCTCACGGAGACGCTGGAGGCGATCGACATGGCGCGCGCCGGCGGCTACCTGAGCGTGATCTCGCACCGCTCCGGCGAGACGGAGGACACCTTCATCGCCGATCTCGCGGTGGCCACGGGCGCGGGACAGATCAAGACGGGCAGCGCGAGCCGCACCGATCGCGTAGCCAAGTACAACCAGCTGCTGCGCATCGAGCAGGAGCTCGGCCCCGCCGCCGAGTATCCGGGCGGCGCGATTTACGGCCTCTAGAGGCTCTTCGTGGCCCGGAAGCTACTCGTCCTCGCCGTGCTCGCCGCCGTTGCGATGTTCGCGATCCAGGGCGGCGAGTACGGCACGAGCGATCTCGTGAAGCAGCGCTCCCGGCGCCAGACGCTGGTGCGCGCGATCGACTCGCTTCAGCGCGTCGTCGATTCGCTCCAGCGGAGGAAGCGCGCGGTGGAGAGCGATCCGGCGGTGCAGGAGCGGATCGCGCGCGAGGAGTTCGGGATGGTAAAGGGATCGAAGGAGATCCTCTACCGGTTCGCTGAGCCGGATACAGGCCGTTAGGCTCGGCGGGACTCGGTCAGTCCCTCGTCGACGAGAGACTAGAGACGCTCGAAGTCATCGCCTTCGGCTCGACGACGGGGGAGGGGAGACGGGAGAGGCGCCGATGAGCGACGGGCGACGAGCGAGCGACCGGCATCAGGCAGTCGCTGCCTCGTCGTCGTTTCCCGCGGTTGGCGCCGTGACGACGGAGGCGTCAACGAGGGATACCTGAGGCAGGTCGCTCCCCCGTCTCCCGTCTCTCTTCGCGGTCTCTCCCGTCTCACGTCCCCCGTTGCCGAGCGCCAGCGAAGGCTTCTCTCGTCCCCTAGTCCCTCGTCCCGACGAGTGCCGAAGCACCAGCCGAAGGCCTCTCTCGTCATCTAGTCCCTCGTCCGGGACGCGGTACGCAGGTTGCCTTGGTCGTCCCGGTCTCAACGGGAGCTCCGGATGCCGGGCAGGGGAATGACGAAGAAGAAGCGGGCGCGTCGGCGCGCCGCTTGGGGTCTGGTCGCGGCGAGTGCGGCGTACCTCGCGTCGCGCGGGACCGAGTCGCTGCTGGATAAAGGGTGGGAGCGCACGCGTGGCAAGAAGCCGCCGCGCGATCCGCTGGCGCGCGGCGCGAGCTGGCCGGTAGTGATCGGCTGGGCGGCGGCGACGGCGGCCGTCGTCGGCGTCAGCCAGGTACTGGCGCACCGCGGCGCAGCCTTGGGCTGGAAGCGCGTCGTCGGTAGCGAGCCGCCGCGGTACTAGCTGCCAGCTGCCAGCCGCCAGCTGCCAGCTGCCAGCCGCCAGCTGCCAGCTGCCAGCTGCCGGCAGTGAAACAGCGTGGGCGCGCGACGCGTAGTGCGCTCATGCTCACTCACTCTGGAGGGCGGGCCATGGAAGGGCGGGGATCGGCGGGGAACGTCATCGCGGCAGTGTGCAGCTTCTTCGTTCCCGGACTCGGGCAGCTGGTGCAGGGGCGCATCTTTCCGGCGGTGGTGCAGTTCATCCTCGCCAGCGTGCTGTGGGTGATCCTCCTCGGCTGGCTGGTCCACCTCTACTCGATCTGGGACGCAGCGACCTGGAAGCCGAAGTACTGAAGACGGCTGCCAGCTTCCGGCTGCCAGCTGCCAGCAGCTTGACCGCGAAATCGTGGCGCTCTAGATTGAGGGCACTGACGCGGGGTGGAGCAGCCTGGTAGCTCGTCGGGCTCATAACCCGAAGGTCGCGGGTTCAAATCCCGCCCCCGCTACTGAACCGGCCGGTCCGAGAGGGCCGGCCGGTTTTTTCAGGTG